>CAYJRR010000054.1:0-29820 GCA_964372275.1 uncultured bacterium | reverse complement strand
CTCGAGGCCGGAACCGGATGCGTGCACATCGCCCCCGGACACGGCGCCGACGACTTCCATCTCGGAAGGCAGCACGGGCTCGACGTGCTGGTGCCGGTCGACGACCGCGGGGTGATGACCGCGGAGGCGGGGGAGTTCGCCGGGGAGTTCATCTTCAAGGCGAACCCCAAGATCGTCGATCGCCTGCGCGCGAACGGCGCCCTGGTCGCGACCCGCACC
Organism: uncultured bacterium; assembly: GCA_964372275.1. GTDB lineage: Bacteria > CAYJRR01 > CAYJRR01 > CAYJRR01 > CAYJRR01 > CAYJRR01. The sequence continues at coordinate 29,601 of CAYJRR010000054.1, read as the reverse complement.
ATCACCCACGACTACCCGCACTGCTGGCGCTGCAAGAGCCCGGTGATCTTCCGCGCCACCGAGCAGTGGTTCATCTCGATGGAGAAGAACGGCCTGCGCGAGAGGGCGCTGGCCGAGATCGACCGGACGACGTGGATCCCGGCGTGGGGCCGGGAGCGGATCCACGGGATGATCTCCAAGCGGCCCGACTGGTGCATCTCGCGGCAGCGGGTGTGGGGGGTGCCGATCGTCGCGTTCCGGTGCAATCGGTGCGGCGAGACGCATGCGACGCGAGAACTCGTCGACCGGGTGGCGTCGCTGTTCGAGACCGAAGGGGCCGACGCGTGGTATGCGCGTGCGGCGAGCGAGCTGGCGGGCGAGGCGCGCTGCCCGGCGTGCGGTGCGCAGGACTGGACCAAGGAAGAGGACATCCTCGACGTCTGGTTCGAGTCCGGCGTCTCGTTCGCGGCGGTCTGCGAGCCGAGGCCCTCGCTGGGATTCCCGGTCGACCTCTACCTGGAGGGGAGCGATCAGCACCGGGGCTGGTTCCACTCGACGCTCCTGGCGTCGGTCGGGACCCGCGGAAGGAGCGCCTACCGCGCGTGCCTCACGCACGGCTTCGTCGTCGCCGCCGACGGCACGAAGATGTCGAAGTCGAAGGGGAACTACGTCGCCTTCGACAAGGTGATCGCGCAGAGCGGCGCGGAGCTGATCCGCCTCTGGGTCGCGGCCAGCGACTACCGCGAGGACATCCGTCTGTCGGACGAGATCATGAGCCGGGTCGCGGAGAGCTACCGCAAGATCCGGAACACCGCGCGGTGGGTGCTGGGGAGCCTGGACGGGTTCGATCCCGACCGTCACTCGGTTCCGCTCTCCGAGATGGGCGAGCTCGACCGCTACCTGCTCCACCGCACCGCGGAGCTGCTCGGCGAGCTGCGGCGGGCCTACGACGCGTTCGAGTTCCACGCCATCTACCACGCGGCGGTCAACTTCTCGACCGTCACCTTGAGCGCCTTCTACGCCGACCTCCTGAAGGACCGCCTCTACTGCGATGGGCGGGAATGGCCGTCCCGCCGCGCGGCACAGTCGGCGCTGTTGGCGATCCTCTCCGCGCTCGATCGCGCGCTCGCGCCGGTGCTGGCGTTCACGGCCGAGGAGATCTGGTCGTCGATGCCGGCGTGGAGCGGGAAGGAGGCGAGCGTGCACCTGGCCCGGTTCCCCGAGGCGCCGGCGGCGTGGAGCGACGCGGCGCTCGCCGCCCGGTGGGAGACGATCCTCGAGGTTCGCGCGATGGTGCTCAAGAAGCTGGAGGAGTTGCGCGACGCGCAGGAGCCGCTGTTCAAGGAACGGAAGGCGCTTCGCGACAAGAAGGAGGCGGCGACCTCGTCGGAGCGGGCGCGCCTCGACGAGCTGGACGCCACGCTCGTCGGCAGCGCCTCCGATGCGCGGGTGACGGTCGAGGCACCGGGGGAAGGCGACCGTTCGCGGGCCTGGTTCGAGCGGAACGAGGGGGCCTTGCGGGAGGCGCTGGGGGTCTCCCAGTTCTCGGTTGCCGCCTCGGCGGGGCCCGGCTACACCGTCCGTGTGGAGCACGCGAAAGGGAATCAGTGCCCCCGTTGTTGGCTCTGGTACGAGGGGCTGGAGGCGGAGGCGATCTGCGCGCGGTGCGTCCGGGCGGTGGCGGCGTGACCGGTTCGACGAGGCGGGCCCGGCGGTGACGCGCGAGAAGGTCCGTCTGCTGACGATCGTCTCGGTGATCGCCGTCGCGATCGACCAGCTGACAAAGTGGTGGGTCGTTCGCCACTTCGGCAACGTCGAGGGGCGCGGTGAGACGATCATTCCCGGCCTGTTCGACCTGATCCTCACCCGAAACCCGGGCGCCGCGTGGGGGATGCTCGGAAACCTGCAGCCGGATTCGCTGCGCGTCGGGGTCTTCGTCGCCATCTCGATCGGCGCGGTGGCGACCGTTCTCTGGCTCGCGCGGTCGGCGCGCCCCGATCAACGGATCTTCCTCTGGGCGCTTTCGCTGGTGCTGGCCGGGGCGATCGGGAACCTGATCGACCGGATCACGGTGGGGAGGGTCGTCGACTTCCTCGACTTCTACACCCGGGCCGAATGGATGGTCTCCAGGTTCGGCTGCAGCAGGGCGTTCGGTTGCCACTGGCCGGCCTTCAACGTGGCCGACATCTGCATCTCGATCGGGGCCGGGCTCCTCCTGCTGGAGAGCCTCCTGCCGAAGCGCGCCGAGCGGGCGGAAGTCCTCGAGGCGCCGGAGGCGAAGCCGGCCGGTCCGTCGCCGGACGCGGGCGGATCGCCGTAGGGGGCGGCGGCGTGCGTCCTCTCCTGTTCGAGACCGAACTCCCGCTGATCGGGGCGCTCGACCTCCCCAGCTTCTTCCTGATGATGACCGTCGCCTTCCTGGTGGCGACGAGCCTGGGGGTGCGCGACGCGCGCGCCGACGGCATGCGCGTCATCGACGTTCTCGACCTATCGCTGGTCGCGCTGGTGGTGGGGCTGGTGGGGGCGCGGCTGGGACACGTCTTCCTGGAGTCCCCCTGGATCGAGCTGCCGGTGCCGGCGGTGGTCGACCCGGCCACCGGCGTCGGGCAGCGGACCGTCCCCGGGTGGATGCATCTCTTCTGCCGCATGGCCGGCGAGAGCCACGAAGTCACTCGCCCGTGGAATCTCGGGCGCTACTACCTCCTCCACCCGCAGGCCGTCTTCGCCGTGTGGAACGGAGGGCTCGTCTTCTACGGCGGCTTCCTGCTCGGCCTGCCGGCTCTGTACCTCTTCGGGCGGCGGCGAGGTTACGGCTTCTGGACGCTGACCGACCTCTCGGCGGCGCCGGCGGCGGTCGGGCTCGGCTTCGGCCGGGTCGGTTGCTTCCTCGCGGGTTGCTGCTTCGGCCGACCGATTCCTGCCGGATGGTTGCGCGCGCTCGGCCACCGCGCCGACGGGTTGCACGGCCCGATCCTCTATCCGACGCAGCTGATGGAGGCGGCCTTCGCCTTCGCGCTGGCCGCGGCGCTGTACCGGATGCGGCCGGGCCGGCGCTTCGAAGGGCAGTTGTCGCTCGTCTTCCTCGTCGCCTACTCGATCTGGCGCCCGATAAACGAATTCTTTCGTGGTGACGAGCAGCGCGTGACGCACGGTCCGTTCACCACCAGCCAGTGGATCTCGGTCGCGGTGCTGGCCGCGACGCTGGTGGTCGCGCCGCGCCTGTGGCGTCGGCGCCGGCGGCCGCTCGCCGCCGGATCGGTCGCGCCGGCCCCGGTCGCGGCGGCCGTGGCCGAATCCGGGACGGGAGGGGGCGCGCCGTGAAGCCGATCCTGGTCTGGCTGCACGGGCTTCCCCTCGTCGGCGACCTGCCGATCCGTGGATACGGCGCCTTCGTCGGCATCTCGCTCCTGGTGGTGATGGGCCTCGGGGTCCGCTACGCGCGGAAACAGGGCCTTCCGCACGACCGGTTCCTCGACGCGTCGTTCCTCGCCATCCTGGGGGGGCTCGTGGGCGGTCGGGTCATGTACGTGCTCGTCCACGCTCGGGAGTTCGAGGGCGATCCGATGGCCGCCTTCAAGGTCTGGCAAGGGGGGATGATGTACTTCGGCGGCCTCCTGCTCGGGATCGCCGTCGGCGTCGGCGCGGCCTGGCGGCTCGGCGTGCGCTTGTGGCCGGCGCTCGACTGCATCGCCCCGACGCTGGGGATCGGGCAGGCGATCGGGCGGCTCGGGTGCCTCGTCGCCGGCTGTTGCTACGGGCCGGCGAGCGATTCGCGGTTCGCGATGGCGTTCGGCGATCCGGCGGCGGCGATCCCGCCCTCGTTGCGCGGGGTGCCGCTCGTTCCCGTCCAGCTGCTGCAGGTCCTGGAGGGCGGCGTCCTGTGGGCGCTGGGATGGTGGGCGTTCCGCCGCCGCCGGTTCGACGGCGAAGCGTTCGTCGCCGTCCTGGGGCTGGCCGGCTTGACCCGGATCGTCCTCGAGGGGCTGCGCGCCGACGAGGCCCGAGGCTTCCTCCTCCCGGCTCTTTTCGGCGACGCGATCTCCTCCTCCCGCGCCGTCGGCGGCGGCATGATCGCGGTCGCGTTGGGGATCTGGCTTTGGCGGCGCGGGGCTTCCGCACCCCGGGCCGAGACGAGGCCGGCCGTGTAGAATCGAAAGACGGCACGAGAAACGGGCGTACGATGCGTGTGCGAGAGATCCTGATCGTCGGAGCGGTTCTGTGGGCGCTACCCGTCCGCGCGAGCGTTCTGCTCCGCATGGACGTCGAAGCATTGGCGGCGAGGTCGACCGTGGTCGCGGTCGCCACGGTGCGGGAGGTGACGAGCGACCTCGATCCGGACGGCGCCATCCGGACGCGCGCCCGGCTGGAGGTCGAGCGCGAGATCGCGGGGCCGGGTCGCGCCCGCGAGATCGTCGTCGTCACCCCCGGGGGACGGCTCGCCGGGATCGTCGCGCCGTTCCTGGGGGGGCCGGTCTTCGCGGAGGGGGACCGGGTCGTCGTCTTTCTGGAGCCGCGTCGGGCCGCGTCGCCGGAACACCTGGTCGTGGGAGGCTTCCAGGGGGTGTTCCGGGTGATCGAGGAGGCGGAGACCGGAATGCCGGTCGCCGTCCGCGATGCGGTCGCTCCCGGCAGCGTCCTGGTGGGACCCGGCGGCGCGGAGATCGACGAGATCGGGGGGGAACGGAGGCTCTACCTCGACGAGATCGAAGCGCGGGTCGAAGCCGTCCGGCGGGGGAGCCGATGAGCGCCGGGCGCCCGGCGGGGACGCGACGGGTCGCGGCGGGGATCGCGGCGATGACGCTGGTCGCTTCGCCGCTCGCCGCGTGGGCCTACCAGTTCATCACCTCGGACGGCGCGGGCGGAACGCTCGGACTTCGCTGGATGTATGCCGGGACCCCGATCGGCTATCGGCAGAACGGCGCGAACGATCCCGCCGGGATCGACGGTCCGGCGAAGGTCGACGAGGCGTTCGCCACCTGGCAGGCGGTTCCTTCGGCGGCGATCGCCTTCAGCCGCGGGGCCGACACCACGCTCGACGGGTTCGATTTCGACGACGGGGTCAACACCATCAGCTACGGCGATCCGGACTCCGACCTCGGATCCGGGATCCTCGCCGCGGCGATCCCCTATGCCTTCACCGGGTCCGACGACTACCACTCCTTCGACGGGACCAACTACTACACGATCGTGCAAGGGGACATCGTCTTCAACGACGGCGTCGACTACACCGACACCGCCGGCGCGGCGCAGGTGACCTGCCTCAGCAAGTGGGACATCGAGGCGGTGGCGCTGCACGAGATCGGGCACTTCTTCGGTCTGCAACACCCCGACGGGATGACCTACGCCCAGGCGATCATGTACCCATCGATCGCCGACTGCGACGAGACCCGCGCCGCCCTCAAGACCGACGACATCAACGGCGCCACGGCGCTCTACGACAGCGGCGTGCCGCCCGTCTATCCCGATTTCGAGCTGACGCCGGCGGTCGGCTACGCGCCCCTGGAGGTCGACTTCGAGGACACCACCGCCGGGACGGTGACCTCCCGCAGCTGGGACTTCGGGAACGGCGATACCGGAAGCGGGGCGACCGAGACGACCACCTACGACCAGCCCGGTCTCTACGACGTGACGCTCACCGTGAACGGATCGGTCGTCTTCGAGCGGATCGACGCCGTCGAGGTGATCGAGGCTCCGACCCCCGATTTCACCGCGAACGTGACCAGGGGCCGCGCGCCCCTGACGGTGCAGTTCGAGAACGACACCGCGAACGCCGGCGACGACCCCGCCTACAAGTGGACCTTCGGCGATGGCGAAAGCTCCACCAAGCGGGAGCCCGAGCACACCTACTTCGTCGAGGGGACCTACAGCGTGAAGCTCAAGGTCGACGCCGGGGCGGGGTACGTGTCGGTCGAGAAGGAGGGGTTCATCGTCGTCGAGGGCGAAGACGGCGACGGGAAAGATCCCTGGTACGCGTGCGACGTCGCCCTCGGAGGTGGCGCGTCGCGGTCTGCGGTCCTCTCGGCACTCTCGGCGCTCGCCCTCGCCGGCATTCTCACCGCGAGACGCCGATCGACCTGAGGCCCTCGTAGAAGGCGGTCTTGCTTCGGGGCGCTGATGCGAGGGCAGAATCGAAGAGTTGCTCGCCACGGACCCTGGACGCGGAAGGAGAATCCGCGCGCGCGGACGACCCCGCGCGAGTGCGGCGACTCTACCCCCCGGCCCCCGGCCCCGTCGGCGGTCGGCGGAGCACGCGCTCCTCTCCGACGCGCATCGTCACCTTCATCGCGTCGAAGTGCTCGAGCAACGGGATCATGAACTTGCGGCTGACGTTCCCCGCCAGCACCTTGAACTCGAGCGGCGTGATCCGTCCGGCGGCTTGCAGCTTCGCGACCAGGCGTTGGCGGATCGACTCCATCGCGTCGCGGTGGAAGAAGAGGTCCTGGGACACCTTCACCAACACGCCATCGCGCGTCAGGTGGGCGAGCACGGCGGACAGCTCGCGGTCGCGGCCGGGGTGTCGGTCCTGCAGCTCCTTCACCGTCGGCGGCGTCAGCGACGCGTCGCGGTAGGCGGCTTCGAGCACGGGCTTCAGGTCGCTGGTCGCGGCGTCGAGCGTCGGCACGTGCGACGGGAGCTTGATCTCCCCTCCGATCGACGCCACCTTCTTCGCCGCCTCCAGGCGTCGCAGGACCGCCTCGCCGACCGAGGGCGCCTCGGGTCCGCCGAGGCGCGCGCGGCGCATCGCGTCCGCGACCGCCGCCTTGCGGGAGAGCCCGGGCTTCGACGGCTCGGCGCGGTGCAGCGCGGCGAGCGTTTCGAGCAGGCTCTGCGCGATCCGGTCGAACCAGACCCGGTCCACCGCCCGGAGCGCCGGATCCTTTCCGGCGGCGGTGTCCAGGAGCTCGACCGCTCCTTCCCGTGACAGCTGCCGCGCGGTCGCGCCCGCCGACTCGCTTTCACCGGGAGGGAGGCGCGCCGCGAGCCGGTCGATCGGAAGACCCAGCCCACCGGCGTCGGCGATCAGCGCCCGCGCGCGGTCGGCCGGATCGGGTCCGGCCAGCGCGCGGAGGTGGGCGGCGGCGTCGCGACCGGGCCGCCGCTTTCGCGCGTCCGGGTCGACCACGCGGCCGCCGCCGAGCGTGGTCATCGGCGAGTAGGCACGCAGGACGAAACGATCGCCGGCGCGCACCGCAATCGGCGCCTCGAGCCGAACCTGGGCCATCGGCGCCGCCTCGTCGAGCGGCACCAGCTTCCCGACGATCTCCTGCGTGCCGCAGAGGAACCGGACCTTGCGCGTCCGCAGCTCCGCCGGCGCGGCGCCGAGCCGCTTCAGCTCGACGTCGAGGATGTGGCACGGCGAGAGCTGGCCCGGGGCGGCGAGCACCGAGCCCCGCGGAACATCGCCGACTTCGACCCCTTGCAGGTTGAGCGCCGTCCGGCTGCCGGCGAGCGCCTCGTCCGCATCGCGTCCGTGGACCTGCACGCCACGCACGCGCGCCGTCGCCCCGCCGGGAAAGGCGGCGAGCGTATCGCCGACGCGCACCCGTCCCCCCGCCGCGGTGCCGGTCACCACCGTTCCGAACCCCTTTCGCGAGAAGACGCGGTCGACCGACATCCGGAACGGCCCCCGCGCATCGCGCTCCTCGACCCGGTCGATCGCCTCGGCGATGCGCGCGAGCAGCGCCTCCTTCCCGGCCCCGGTTCGCGCCGAGACGCGCACCACCGGTCGCCCGTCCAGGAACGTCCCGCGGGTGAGCTCCGCCGCCTCCTCCGCCGCCAGCTCCGCCATCTCCGGATCGACGGCGTCGATCTTGTTCAGGACGACGACACCATCCCGGACCCCAAGCACCTCGCAGATGTCGAGGTGCTCCCGCGTCTGCGGCATCACCCCCTCGTCGGCGGCAATCACCAGCAGAGCCAGGTCGATTCCGCTGGCCCCCGCGATCATGGTACGGACGAAGCGCTCGTGGCCGGGGACGTCGACGAAACCGACCTCGGTCCCGCCCGGCAGGGTGAGATGGGTGAAGCCGAGCTCGATGGTGATCCCGCGCTCGCGCTCCTCCTTGAGGCGGTCGGTGTCGACTCCGGTCAGGAGGCGCACCAGGGAGGTCTTCCCGTGGTCGATGTGGCCCGCGGTTCCGAGGACGACGCGACGCATACGCTCGAGGGCGGAATTTGTAGCCCGTACGGCGAAGGATGGCGAGGATCGCGCGGATCGGCGATGATCGCGTTCGCCGTGGACGTCACCTGCGAGCAGTGTCGGGCGCAATACCGGGTGGACGACGCCAAAGTCCCGCCGCAGGGGATCCGGGCCAAATGTCCGAAGTGCAGCCACTCGTTCCTCCTCCGGCGGCCCGAGTCGGCCCCCCCCGACTTCGCCACCGCGGCGACCACGCCCGGGATGGCGCCCGCCGACGGTTCCGCGCCCGGAGGCGGGCCGCCCGCCGATCCGTTCGCCGCCGGATTCGGCGGAATGCCCGACCTGACCGGCTTCTCCGCCGCCCCGGCGTCGGGGGCGGCCAATCCGTTCGGAGCCAGCCCGTTCGGCGATGCCCCCAATCCATTCGGCGGGTCGCCCGACCCCGCTCCGTTCGGCGGCGCGCCCGCGCCCAATCCGTTCGGCGGCGAGGCGGCCCCCAATCCGTTCGGCGGCGCGCCGAATCCGTTCGGGGACGCTCCCAACCCGTTCGCCCCGGGGGGCGGCGACCCGTTCGGCGGCACGAATCCGTTCGGCGCGGCGCCACCGGCGCAAAAGTCGGCGTTCGAGGTCCGCCGGCAGAACGGGGAGCAGATCGGGCCGTATGACGTCTTCCAGCTGAAGCAGATGATCTACGAGCAGCAGCTCGACGGGTCGGAGCAGATCCTCGACGCCTCCCAGAACTGGGTCCCGATCACGTCGATGGACGAACTGGGAGAGATCTTCCGGCTGACCGGGCAGGCCTCGGCCGGCGGCGCGGCTCCGCCGGAGAGGCCGGCGGTCGCATCGCCCGGGACCGATCGAGGCGCGGTCGACGCGGCCTCGTCGGCGCCCGCGGATGGAGCGGCGGAGCCGCTCGCGGTCGAGAAACGGAAGGAGCGCGATCCGAAGGCCGCGCGGCCGATGGGGCTCGACTCGCCCGGGGCCCGAGTCACGAAACGCGGCGGGATCGGCGCCGGTCTCAAAGCGTTGACCGCGGCCCTCACCGGAAAGGCGCTCCGGCGGAGCGTCGCGGCGCTGATCGCAGTCGGTGCGATCGGGTCCGGCGGCTGGTACTTCCGCGCGCCGCTGCTCGGCATGCTCGGTCTCTCGAAGGGGCTCGACGCCGCGCGGAGGATCGCCGAGGGGGACGACGTCTTCGGGAGCGGCGAGCGGGGCTCGATGCTCACCGCGATCGGGAAGTACGAAGAGGCGCTGAAGATCCTTCCCGAGGGGGCGGACGCCGCCGCGCGGCTGGCCGAAGCCCAGGTGGCGTTCTGGATGCGGGATCTGGCCCGCCTCGATCTCAAGGCGGGCGCCGAGCAGAACCTGGCGCGTGCGCGCCAGTCGGCCGGACAGCCGACCTACGCCGTGCAACGCGCGGAGCTGCGATTCGCGATCGCCAACGGGGCGGTGAAGGATGCCGAGGTGGCGCTGGCGGCGCTCGCGGCGGCCCCTCCGCCCCCCGGAGCGGCGCCCGAGGGCGGACCCGATCCGCATCTCGAGATGCTCCGCGCCGAGCTGGCGGTGCTCAAGGGGGACGCCACCGCGGCGCTCGGTTCCTACGAGCGGATCGCGAACGGCCGCCGTCCCGCCTCCGGCCAGATCGGCATCGCGCGCGCCAAACTGCGCGCCGGCAACCTCGGGGCGGCGCGTGCCGCCGCCGAGCTCGCGCTGAAGAACGAGCCCGACAACGGACTGGCGCAGGCGCTGGTCGCCTTCGTCTCGATCAAGGCGCGGGTGGGGGACGCCGCGGCGGCGCGAAAGGCGTTGCAGGAGATGGCGGTCTCGACGTCGCGCTTCGGCGTCGAGCGGGCGCTCGCGGAGCTGTTCATCGGCCGGCTGCTCGAGGAGGACGGCAAGATCGCCAACAGCCTCACCCACTACCGGAACGCCGTCGAGCTCCACCCGGTCGACGAAGAGGCGCTGACGCGGGCCGCCGAAGCGTTCGTGGCGCAATTTCCGGGACGACCGGTCAAACCGTGGATCACGTCGATCGGGAAACCGCGCGGATCGACCGCCATCGAGAAGGTGCGGTCGAGCGAGCAGCAGAGGCAGCAGAAGAACCTTCAGGGGGCCCTGGCGGCGATGTTGGAGGCGCTCCAGGCCGACGGCGCGTCTCCGCTGGTGCAGCACGCCTTCGGCCGCTTGCAGATGGAGATCGGAGGGGAAGAGAAGAAGAAGGCGAAGATCGCCTTCGAGAAGGCGATCCAGATCGATCCCGACTGGGCGCCCCCGTACATCCAGCTCGCCCGGTGGGAGCTCGAATCGGGCAATCTCGACGCGGCGCGCCAGGACGCCAGGAAGGCTCTCGAGCTCGATCCGACCCAGCCCGAGGCCTACCAGGTCTCGGCGGCGATCGCCATGGCCGAGAAGGCCCCGGCCGAGGCCGAGCGACACCTGCTGATGGCGACCGAGCTCGATCCCGAGGCCTATCAGGGCTGGCTCGACCTCGGCGAGGCGCGGCGACTCGACGGCCGGCCGCTGGAGGGGATCGCCGCGCTGGAGACGGCGGCCGGGCTACGGCCCGAGCTGGCCGAGCCGCGGGTCTTCCTGGGGAACGCCTACGAGACCGCCAACGACCTGGCCAAGGCGCGGCAGTACTACGCCGAGGCGTCGAAGATCGAGCCGAGCAACCTGAAGATCTCCACCCGGGTGGGGGTGGTCGAGGCCAAGGACGGGAAGTACGCGGAGGCGCGCAAGCGTCTCGAAGAGGTCGTGCGGGACAACCCCCAGATGGCGGAGGCGCAGTATTGGCTCGGGGTGTCGATCCAGGCGTTGGAAGGGTCGGAGGCGGCGGTCGACGCCTACCGCATGGCGATCAAGCACGGCTACCCGGACGCCTACCTGGCGCACTTCCACATCGGCCGCATGCTCTCGACGGTGGACGGGCTTCGCGACATCGAAGGGGCGCGCGAGCACATGCGCGCCTGCCTGCAGCTCAAGCCCGACCACTACGTGGCGCACGAGGAGCTGTCCCGCATCGCCCTCGAGGACGCGCAGTACGAGGAGGCGATCAAGGAGCTCCAGGCGGTCGGCGAGGGCGCCAAACGACTGAGCCCCGCCGAGCGCACCGCGGTCCTGGTCCGCGTCGGGATGCAGCAGGGACGGATCTCGGCCCGCCAGGGGAGGACGCGCGACGCCGAGGCGGCCTTCGCCCGGGTGCTCGTCATCGACAAGGGCTCGGCCGAGGCGCTGTGGAACCTGGGGGAGCTGGCGAAGGAGTACGACACCGATCGCGCGAAACGGTTCTTCGACGCCGCGCTCAAGGCCGACCCGGAATACGCCCCGACCTATAGGACGCTCGGTTTCCTCCTCAAGGACGCCGGCGACGAATGCGGCGCGAAGAAGCTGTGGACCGAGTTCATGCGACTCTCCACCGTCGAGGCCGACCGGAAAGAGATCGCCGACGAGCTCGCGGCGGGCTTGAGCTGCCGCTAGGACGATGCGGGCGCCGGCGCGGATCGTCGTCTCGGATCTCCGGAAGGTGTTCCGGGTGCACCGCCGTCTGCCGGGCTTGAGGGCCGCGGCGAGGTCGCTGTTCGTGCGCCGCTACGAGGAGTCGGTCGCCGTCGACGGGATCTCGTTCGCGATCGAGGCCGGGGAGCGCGTCGGCTTCCTCGGTCCGAACGGGGCGGGAAAGACGACGACGCTCAAGATGCTGGCCGGCCTTCTGCACCCGACCTCCGGCACCGGCATCGTCGCCGGGTTCGTCCCGGCCCGGCGCGCGATCCCGTTCCTGGAACGCGTCACGCTGGTGATGGGGCAGAAGCAGCAGCTCCTCTGGGACCTGCCGCCGTCGGAGACGTTCGAGATGAACCGCGCGATCTACGCCATCCCGCGCGATCGCTACCGGGAGACGCTCGGCGAGCTGACCGACCTTCTCGACCTGAAGCCGTTGATCGGGAAACCGACGCGCCAGCTCTCCTTGGGCGAGCGGATGAAGTGCGAGCTGACGGCCGCGCTGTTGCACCGGCCGGACGTTCTGTTCCTCGACGAGCCGACGATCGGGCTCGACGTCTCGATGCAGTCGGCGATCCGCGATTTCATTCGCGCCTACAACGAGCGGCACGGCGCGACGATCATGCTCACCAGTCACTACATGGAGGACGTGCAGGCCCTCTGTCCCCGGGTGATCGTCATCCACCAGGGCCGGCTGATCCACGACGGACCGCTCGAGAAGCTGGTGCACGCCATCCGCCCCGACAAGCGGTTGCGCTTCACCCTCTCGCGCGAGGTGGCGGGGGCCGACCTGGCGGCGCTGGGCACGGTCGTCATCCACGAGGCGTCGTCGGCCGTCCTGACCGTCGATCGCGCCCGGTTGTCGGAGGCCCTCGCGCGCGCCGCGGCGCTCCCGATCCTCGACCTGACGGTGGAGGACCCGCCGCTGGAGGAGGTGATGCGCGACCTGTTCGCCGCCGGGAGCGCGGCGGCCCGAAACGGGGGCGGGACATGACCGCGCTCCTGCGCGCCGCACGGGCATGGCCGACCCTGTTCCGGGTGAGCTTCGCCGGGATGGTCGCCTACCGGGCCGAGTTCCTGGTGTGGGTCCTCACCACCACCATGCCCTTCATCATGATGGCGTTGATGACGTCGGTGGCGAAGGAGGCGCCGATCGGCCGCTATGACGTGGAGGGATTCACCGCCTACTACCTGGCCACGCTCCTGGTGCGGTTGCTCACCGGCGCCTGGGTGGTCTGGGAGATGACCCAGGAGATCCGCCAGGGGACGATGGCGCTGCGCCTGCTTCGCCCGATCCATCCGATCGTCTGCTACGCCGCGGACAACCTGGCCGCGTTGCCGCTGCGCGGGCTGCTCGCGATCCCGTTGGTCCTGTCGATGCTCGTCTTCTCCCTCGGCGGGCTCACCTCCGACCCGTGGATGATCGCGGCGGCGGCGCTCTCGATCGCGATGGCCTGGATGCTCAACTTCCTCCTGATGTGCTGCATCGGGACGCTCGCCTTCTACGTCGAAAGCGCGACCTCGTTGTTCGAGGTCTGGCTGGGGGTGTGGGTCGTCCTCTCCGGCTACCTGATCCCGCTCGACCTGTTCCCGGCCGGGGTCGTCCGCGGGACGAGCTGGCTCCCGTTCCGGCTGATGCTCGACCTCCCCGTGCGATTGATCACCGGCGGCGCCGGCGTTTCCGAGGCGATCGAGGGGCTGGCGATGCAGGCGGGATGGATCCTGGCGCTCGCGGTTTCGCTCCACCTGCTCTGGCGCGCCGGCTTGCGGCGATTCGCGGCCTTCGGCGGATGACGATGGTGGCCGGCGGACTCCGAGAACCCTCCTCGCGCCTGGGCGGCCCGTTTCGGTACGCCCGGCTGTTCGCGATCCAGCTCCGCACGTCGGTGGCGATGGGGATGCAGTATCGGGTCGACTTCCTGGTCTCGGGAGGCGTCTCGCTGTTCTGGCTCGCCGTCACGCTGGTGCCGCTCCTCGTCGTCTTCGGCGCGAGACCGGTGATCGCCGGCTGGTCGTACGACGCCGCGCTGGTGGTGGTCGGCTGGTTCATCCTGCTCAAGGGCCTTCTCGAAGGGGCGATCACGCCGAGCCTGTTGGCGGTGGTCGAGCACGTCCGGAAGGGGACGCTCGACTTCGTCCTGCTCAAACCGGCCGACAGCCAGTTCCTGGTTTCGACGACGCGCATCGAGCCGTGGTGCGTCACCGATCTTCTGGGCGGCCTGCTCGTCGTCGGCTGGGCCTTCGCGCGGATGGGACGATGGCCCGCGGCCGCCGACCTGCTCGCGGGGGCGGCGCTCCTGTTCGCGGCGGTGCTCGTCCTCTACTCGATCTGGATCCTGGTGGTGAGCCTCTCCTTCTTCGTGGTGCGGGTCGACAACCTGGCGTACCTCTTCCAGTCGGTTTTCGACGCCGCTCGCTGGCCGATCTCGATCTTTCCGGGTCCGGTGCGCCTGATCTTCACCTTCGTCCTTCCGCTGGCGCTGATGACCACCTATCCGGCGATGGCGATCCTCGGCGAGCTGTCGGCGTCGACCGGCGCCTCGTGTCTGCTGGGCGCGGCCGTCTTCGCGATCCTGGCGAGGCTCGCCTGGACCCTTTCGTTGCGGCGCTACACCAGCGCGAGCTCCTGATATCGTCGCGCGGTGCGCGAACGCCGGGTCGCATGGAGCGTCGGAACGGGGATCCTCTTCCGTGCGGAAGGGCTGCGAGCGACCTTCCGTGCCCTCGGGCTCAAGGCGGAGGTGGTCGAAGAGGAAGGGGCGATCCGGTTCGCCGCCGCCCGCGTCCCGGGGCTTGGCGCGGCGCTTCTCGGGGCGGCGTTCGGCGCGTCCGCCGTCTGGTCCGTCGATGCCGCGGACGGCTCCCGCATGCTCGGGATCGCGGCGGCGATTTCGCTCGGCCTGCTCGTGCCGCGTCTTTTGCCCCGCATCCGCGTCGACGGCCGCATCGCCGGTGGACGGTTCGAAGCGCGGTTGAGCGTCGGGGGACTGTTCGCCCGGGTGCGCGCGATCGAGGACCGGCTCCGCTTCTTCCTCGAGCGCCCTTGACACCGCCGGCGCCGGGCCGCTAGCCTGGTTTTGAAAATGAAAATCAGCGTCAAAATGGAGCGCCGATGACCTCCGGCCGGGTGTCCGCCGACGTGGAACGCAAGCTCGACACGCTCGCCCGATACCTGTCGGGAAAGGGGCTGAAGGCGACGCGCCAGCGGGACCTGATCGCCCGCACGGTGCTCGACGCCGAGGGGCACATCGGCGTCGAAGACATCTATCGCAAGGCCCGCCGGAAGGACGCCAAGGTCGGCTTCTCCACCGTCTACCGGACGATGAAGCTCCTCAAGGAGTGCGGCCTGGTGTCGGAGCGACACTTCGGCGATGGCGTCGCCCGTTACGAACCGATGCACGAAGGGGAGCACCACGACCACCTGATCTGCAACGCCTGCGGGAAGATCGTCGAGTTCGAGGACTCGGAGATCGAGGCGCGGCAGGACCGGATCGCCGCGCGTCACGGGTTCACCGTTCTCAGCCACAAGCACGAGATCTACGGGACGTGCGCCGAGTGCTCCGCCGGTCACGCCTCCAAGGTCGCCCGCGCCGGGAGGCGGCCATGACCGCCGCCCTCGTCGCGGCGATCGTCCTGGCGTCGTCGCCGGCCGCGGCCGACGCCGTCTCCGACACCGACGCGTTGGCCCGGACGCTGGTGGCCAACCTCGCCGCGACCGACGCGCGGGTCGAGGCCGGGATCGCCTCCGAGATCGAGAAGGACGGCTACCGCGTCGGCCTGGTGCTCGGTCCCGCGCAGCCGTTCCGTCCCCGGACCGCCGGGCGCCGGTTCCTCGACCCGATGCCCCCCGATCCCGCGCTCACCTTCGTCGGCGTCGTGCTTCGCGAGGCGCGCACCAAGCGGTTCCTTCCCGCCGCGCGCGTCCGCGTCAATCTCGAGCACGAGGGCGGCGGCGAGGTCGACCTCGAGGAGCGGGTCGGCCCCTATCCGGTCTACGGCGACAACTTCCGCCTCCCCGCGCCCGGGCCGAAAGGGCTCGTCGGGATCACCGTGCGGATTGGACCCCCGGCCTACCACCGCCACGCCGAGATGCTCGGAAGCTTCACCGGCGAGGCGGTCGTTCGATTCGAGGTCGAACCGGCGCGCGGGTCGCGTCGCCCGGGGACGCCGGCCTACGCGGTGAAGGGGGCGGTGCGGCCGGCGCCGCTCCCCGCCGACTACGAGCGTGGCAGCGATCTGCGCCTCGCGATCGGCGAGGCGCGCCGGATCGTCCGGCAGGGGGAGTTCCTGGTCGGCTTCGTCGCCGAAGGGCCGGAGCCGATCTGGCTGTGGAAGGGGGAGGGGCACCCACCCGAGTGCCGCGCGGTCGCCGACGGCGATACCCATCACTTCGAAGCGATCGTGATCCACGAGCCGAGCGGCCTCACCGTCCCGAGCGCGTCGGTGACGATGCGGGTCCGGCGGCGACTCCGCCCCGACGCGCCGGAGGAGTCGTTCGACCTCGCGTTGCAGCCGTTGCTCGCCGAGTTCCAGCACTACGGCGTCACCGCGAAGATCCCCGCCGGGGACTGGACCGTCACCACGCTCGTCGAGCCGCCCCCGCAGCCCGGCTGGGGGGACGGGGCGATCGTGATCCCCGAAGGGAAGATGGTGGTGCACTTCCCGTTCTCGCAGAAGGAGACCGGCGCGACTTCCCCCGCCGAACAGGCGCGCAGTTTCGCGGAGCGGCTGGAACGGGCCTCGTCGCGTTACGCCGCCGGCGAGCGCACGCAGGCGGTCTCGGAGGTCGCCGAGTCGTTCCTCGACTTCGAGGGGAGCGCGGTCGACGCGGCGCTGCGCGTCTCGGACAAGGAGGCGTACGAGGAGATCGAGCACGCGTGGATCGGCGTGCGCGCGCGGATGAACGCCGGCGAATCCCCGGAGGCGATCGGCCGGGAGATCGCGAGCCTGGCGGGTCGCCTTCGCGACGTCGGTTCCCGCGTGGCGACCGCGCCACCCGCTACCGACGCCTCTTTCGGCCGTCCGTTCGTCGCCTCCTTCCTGCTGCTCCTTCGCGAAGGGTTCGAGGCGATCCTCATCCTGGGGCTGGTGGCGGCGATCCTGCGCCGGACCGGGAAGAGGGACGGGATGCGCGCCCTGGCGGGCGGCGCCTCGGCGGCGCTGGCGGCGTCGATCCTGCTCGGACTGTCGAGCCTCTGGTTGTTCCGGAGCATCGGGCCGGAGGCGCGGGAGGCGTTCGAAGGGGTGACGCTGCTCCTGGCCGTCGCGGTCCTGTTCGTCACGTCGTTCTGGCTCGTCTCCCGGGTCGAAGGTCGGCGCTGGGCGCAGTTCGTGAAGACGCAGCTGGAAGGGGCGCTCACCGGCGAGCGCCGGACGGCCGTGGCGATGCTCGCGTTCCTGGTGGTCTTTCGCGAAGGGGCGGAGACGGTCCTTTTCTACGCGGGTCTCCTCGCCTCGACCCCCGGCGGGCTCGTCCCGATCGCGAGCGGCTTCGTCGTCGCGGCCGTGGCGCTGGCGGTGATCTACGTCGTCTCGGTCGTCGGCGGCGCGAAGCTCCCGGTGCGCCCCTTCTTCGCCGTGAGCGGCGCGTTGCTCTATCTCCTGGCGTTCAAGTTCGCCGGCGACGGCATCCACGAGCTCCAGGAGGCCGGCTGGATTCCGGTCTCCGCGGCCGCCTGGGTCCCCGATCTCAAGCCGCTACGCGCCTGGCTGGGGATCCGGCCGACGCTGGAGACGACGCTGCTGCAGGCGGCGCTCGCGTCGGCCGTCGTCGTCGGCTTGGTCTGGACGCTCCGGCCGTCCCGCGCTTCGCGTTCCCCGGGGGATTCGCCCGGCCCCTCGGCCGCGAGCGCCGGTCCCGTCGCCGGACCCTAGACGATGCGGGTCGCCTCCGCCGTCGCGTGCGCGGTTGCCGCCGCGTTGGCGCTCTCCTCGTGCCGGCCTTCGCCTCCGCTCGAGGACGGCGAGCTGCCGGCGAGCTGGACGGGTCGGAAGAACCCGCTGCCCGACGACGCATCGACGCGCGAACGTGGGAGGCGCCTGTTCGAGGCGAGCTGCGCCGTCTGCCACGGCGTCGGCGCCGACGGACGTGGGCCGGCGTCGCGCGGTCTCGATCCGCCGCCGGCCGACCTCCACGACGGAGGGCGTCTCGCGCGCCATGGCGATGCCTTCCTCTTCTGGCGGATCTCCGTCGGCCGATCCGGCACCGCGATGCCGGCGTTCGAAGGCTCGCTCACCGAGGAAGAGCGGTGGGCGATTCTGCGCTATCTTCGCTCCCTGGGGGGAACGTGATCGCGAAGACGTGGACGTGGCGCCTGATGCTTGCGATGTCGTTGCTGTCGGCGCCCTCCATCGCGGGCGCCCAGGACACCGAGCCCACCGCCGACGGCGAGCCGGACGACGACCGGACCGACCTTCCGCTGCCGCCCGAGCTCGTCGACGAGACGCGCGAGCCGATCTCGGACGATCTCGTGCTCGAGATCGAGCGGCTCCAGGACGAGGTGAAACGCCTCCGGGAGCGGCTCGACGCCGGCGAGGCGGCGGCGGGCGGACACCTCGGGACGCGCACCACCGATCTGGAGCAGCGCGCCGCCGGCGCCGTGCGGTGGGGGGGCGTCGCCACCGTCGCCACCGCCATCTCCGAGCAGTTCCCCGGCCAGTTCGTCCTTCCCCGCGTGGGGCTGTTCGCCTTCGCGCCGCTCGCGCCGCGTGTCCGATTCTCCGGGGAAGCGACGTTCCTCGGCGGCGGCGCCGAGTACGTCGACGGTTCGTGGGGGCTTCCCGGCCGAGGCGATCCGTTCCTGCAGTACGCGGCGGCCGACGTCGACGTGATCCCCGAGCGGCTCTCGTTGCGCGCCGGACTGATCGCGATCCCGATCGGGCGTTCCAACCGCGCGGCGGACGAAGGGGCGCGCGATCTCTTGATCCGTTCGGCGCCGGAGCTGGTGGTGGCGCCGGCGCCGTGGGTCGACGTCGGCGGAGGGATCGTCGGAGCGGCGCGTCTCGGCGCGGTCGAGCTCGCGGCGCAGGTCTACGTCGTGTCGGGTCCGTCCGACGGCGTCGATGCCCGGACCGGGCTGGCCGGCGCGCGCCAACCGCCGGGGGCCGACGAGAACAACGACAAGGCGATCGCCGCGCGGATCGCCGTGCGCCCCGCCGGATCGGTCGAGGTCGGCGCCGGCGCCTACTCCGGGAGCTACTCCCCCGGCGGCGGGCGGCGGCTGTCGGTCGGTGCGCTCGACGGAACCCTCGACGTCGGACCGATGCGATTCGAAGGGGAGGGGATCGTCGCCGTCACCGACGGCGGCGTCGGACCGGAAGGGGACGAGATTCCCCGACAGCTGTTCGGCGGGAGCGGGCAGCTCACCTGGCGGTTGCTCGCCGTTCCGCTGGCGCGGTGGTTTCCCGAGCCGTTCGGATCGGCGACGTTGGGTCTCACCGCACGCTACGCCTTCGTCGACACCGACAAGGCGAACGACGACGAGACGGTCACCGACGATCCCGACGAGCTTTCGCGTCGCGAGCGCCTGGGGTTGGGCCTCGCGCTGCGCCCGCACGAAGGGTTCGTGGTGCGCGCCGAATACGAGTTCCGCACGGAAGGGGGCGCGAATCCGATCGACGACGACCGCGCCGTCCTTTCGGCGACCGTCTCCTTCTGAAGGGTCCACCCCGGGTCGGTCCGCCCTTCGGGCTTCGTCGGGGCCTCCCCGTGTCGGTCCGCCCTTCGGGCTTCGTCGGGGCCTCCCCGTGCCCCTATACCGGGTGCTTGACGTGTGTCGAGGGGCGGGAGTACGGTCCACAAGTCTTCAAAATCGCTCAATTTTCGATTCCGAGGAGGAACCTTTGCGCACGCCGACGACCCGCCGCCGATTCGCCTCGTGGTGCGGTGCCCTGGCCGCCGTCTCGCTCCTGTTCGCCGCGTCGTCCGTGCGCGCGCAGGAGCCGCCGGCGCCCGACGCGACGGCGACACCGGAGACGAGTCCCACCCCCGACGCGACGCCGGCGCCGGACGCCACCGGATGCCCGCACAAAGCGGCGTCCGGCGATCACGGCGCGGAGGGGCATGCCTGCCCGCACGGCGCGGAGGGGAAGGCCTGTCCGCACGGCGCGAAGAAGGACTGTGCGCGCGGCGCGAAGAAGGACTGTGCGCACGGCGCGAAGAAGGACTGTGCGCACGGCGGGAAGTCGGCCGGCTGCTGCGGGCACGCGGCGCCGGCCGTCGGCCCGGGCACCGGGCGGCGACTCCGCCCCGGCGGCTTCGCCGAAGTCGACTTCGAGGGGGTGAACGGCCGCGCGAACTCGAACGCGTTCGACGCGCGTCGCGTCGTCCTGATGGGCGGGCATCGCTTCGACGGCCGCACCGCCTTTTTTTCCGGCGTGGAGATCGAGAACGGAGGCGAGACGGTCTCGGTCGAGCACGCGTACGCCGAGTGGAGCTGCTGTCGCTTCTTCGGGGTGCGCGCCGGCCTGCTGATCGTGCCGGTCGGACTCGTGAACGAATGGAGGGAGCCGCCGACCTACCACGGCGCGGTGCGCACGTCGGTCGATCGCTTCATCGTCCCGACCACCTGGCGCGAAGGGGGCGTGAGCGTTTTCGGCGAGCCGGTGAAGGGGCTCCGATACCAGGTCGCCCTGGTGAACGGTCTCGACGGAACGAAGCTCAGCGGCAGCGAGGGGCTCCGCGCCGCGCGCGGCGGCGGCAATCAGGCGGTGATGAACGACGTCGCGCTCGCGGTGCGCGTCGACTACGCCCTCAAGGGCGGCATCCAGGTCGGCCTGTCGACCTACGACGGCGCGATCGGGCACGACCGGGCCGGACTGTCCGGCGTCGGATTGAAGCTGATCGAGGCCGATGCCCATCTCGAGCGGAAGGGGCTGATGGCCCGCGGTCAGTGGGTGCGGGGGAACATCACCGAGATCGACCGCCTCGCGCCGGCGCTCGAGGACACCACCGACTCCATCGGCTCGGGGATCGAGGGCTACTACGTCGAATTGGCGGTCGATCCGCTGGCGTTCGTGCGCGTGCCGGCGCTCGGCGGCGCCGAGATCTGGCCGTTCGTGCGCTACGACCACGCCAACACCCAGATGTCGATGGCCGACGGCTTCGATCCCAACGGCGCCTACGACACGCGGGCGATCACCGCCGGCGTGACCGTGAAGTGCCACCCGCAAGTGGCATTCAAGGCGGACTACAGCTGGAACGACGCCGGGATCGGGAATCCGCCGAACCTCTGGCACGTCGGTCTGGGGGTCGGCTTCTGACGACGCCGGCTCCGTTCGACCCGCGCACGCTGTACGTCCTGACCGGTGCGCTTCTCCTGATCACCGGATTCGGTGCCGGCTTCGTCGTCGGGAGCGAATCGGTCCGACGCGGGGGGGGGCGGGACGCGCCGGGCGAGATTCGGGCGCAGTCCCCCGAGCGCGGCGGCGCCGCCCCCTCGCATGGACGGCCGCGTGGGCATACCTTCACCGGGAAGGTCGACGTCCCGCCGCACGGACCGGATGGACACGAGCGCGCCGCGCGCCTGCTGGCCGGGCGGAACTGTCCGTGCGGCGGATGCGAAGCGATGGCGGTGACCGAGTGCGGCTGCGACACCGCGCGGGAGATCGAAGGGCTGGCGGCGCATCTCCTCGAGCGCGGCGCCGGCGACGACGTGGTCCTCGCACGGCTCGCCGGTCGTTTCGGCCTCGCCGTCTCCGGCGCGAGCGCGGGCGAGACCGGACCGGCGCGATCGGCCGTTCCGGTTTCGAACCTGCCGGACGGGCTCGCCGGGATTGCCGGCGCGGCCGAGGTGAAGCGCCCCCAGGACGTGCCGACCAGCGCCCGTCCGGCGTCCCCCTCGCGGCCGTCCACTCCTTGAGGAAAGGAGTCGGGGAGGCCCTGGGAAGCGCAAAGGCCGGCCGATTCACACAGTTCGCGAGTCCACTGACGTCCGCGGAATGGGCGCGGTAGAATTCCGGCGAATACCGGGGGGAGGCCGCCCGTCTGAGGAGCGGGGCGTCCGTTCGCATCCTCGGCATCCAGGACGGAGGGAGCGTGGGCAGGCTCGTATCGACGCTGGCGATCGGCGGAGTCGTTTCGTCGTTGTGCATCGCGTGGGGCGTATCGGCGCAGCCGCTGCGTCCGTGGCTCGGCAAGGTTCCACCGGACCAGGCGGCGAAGAAGAATCCGCTGCCGGCGACGCCGGAGACGATCGCTGCCGGGCAAGTGACCTACACCAACGTCTGCCTTCCCTGCCACGGACCGACCGCGCAGGGGGACGGGCCGGCGGCGCAGTTCATCAAGCCGCCGCCGAAGCCGCTGATCGTCGACAACAAGCTGTCCGTCGCGGACGGACTGGCGTTCTGGGTCGTGACCAACGGTGTCGACGGCACCGGGATGGCGTCGATGGCCGAGGCAATGCCCGAGATCGAGCGATGGCAGGTGATCGCCTACCTGAACTCCCTCGCCGCGGCGCGCGCGGCCGCCGCCGGCGCCCCCGCGGCGGCGACGGCGCCGGCCAAACCGGTCACCCCGGCGCCGCCCCCCCCGCCCAAGTCGACCGCCCCGGCGGGCGGCGGCGGGAAGCCGACGGCTCCGTCGGGCGGCACGGGGGCAAAGGGATCGGCCCCGACAAAGCCCTGACGATCATCGCAGCCGACCCTCGTCGGCGAACGAGTACCACTCGCCGTCGCCGACGATCACGTGGTCGAGGACGCGGATCCCGAGCAGGTCCCCGGCGGCGACGAGCCTGCGCGTGAGCGAGAGGTCTTCGGCCGACGGCTCGGACCGCCCGCTCGGATGGTTGTGGACGAAGGCGACGGCGTGCGCCGGCTCCCGGATCGCGGCGCCGAACGCCTCGCGCGGATGGACCACGGTCGTCGACAGGCAACCGACCGAGATCGTCTCGTCCCGGAGAAGGCGGTTCTGCACGTCGAGCAGCGCCACGACGAAGGTCTCGATTCTCCGATCGCGCAGCCGCCCGGCGAAGTGGCGGTAGACCGCCTCCGAACGGTCGAGCGTCGCCCCGCGCGGAAGGCGGGCGAACGCCGCGCGGCGGCCCAGCTCGAACGCCGCCGCGAGACGCGCGGCCCGTTGGGCGCCGAGGCCCGGAACGGACGACAGCTCGGCGATCGTCCATCCCGCGAGCGCGCGCGGCCCGCCTGCCGCTCGCAGCGAGGCGCGAGCGGCGCGACGCGCGCCGCCGGCGATCCGCCGGACCAGCTCTTCGTCGCTCCAGGCGGCGGGATCGACATCGCCGCCGCCGGTGTCGCACGCGTCGTCGGGACGACATCCCGGCAGGTTCGTCATGGCGGGCGATTCAGCAACCGCCGTGCCGGCCCCGATTCGGTCGGCGCGCCGTGAGCGGAATTCGCGGAAACTACGGCGCGGGCGGAGTCGTCGTCGGGCCCGCCGGCGCGGGGGAGTCGGTAGGCCGGGCGGTGCCCGGACGGAGCGTCTGTTCCAGGGTCGGACCGCCGGTCGCGATCACGAACTCGACCATCTCGGTGATGTAGCCGCCGATGATCGGAACGGTATCGAGTCGCGCGATCAGGGCGGCGAGCAGCGCGAACACCACCGTCGCGCCGATCGCGGCTCCGAGCCCGCGGACGATCCCGTTCATGAACGCCATCCAGAGCCGCTTCGGCGTCGACGTCAACCGGCGCAAGACGGCGTTCATGTGCCGGATTTCGCGCAGCAGGTCGGCTTGAAGCTCGATCCGCTGCGCGTCGGACTCCGCGGCGGCCCCCGCGCCTTCGCCGTTCTCCGAGGGACGCAGCCCCGCCGTCACCGAACCTCTCCGTCGGACGGAGCGGGAGGCTTCGCGGTCTCGACCTCGATTTCCGTCGCGTCGGACGGCCCTTCGCGGCCGGCCGTGCCCGGTCGGGCGCGCGCCAACTCGACCTTCACCGAACGTCCTTGCCGTTCCTTTCCGTTCACCGACTGCACGATCCGCTCGGCCTTCGCCGGATCGACGTCCAGAAAGGAGTACCCGTCACGCACGCGGACGTCACGGACGGAGTTCACGTCGATCCCCGCCGTTTCCACCACGAAAAGTCCGACGTCGCGCGCGCTGACACCGTGCCGCCGGCCGAGCGTGACGATCAGCGTCGTCGAGGAGGCCGACGGGGACGGTCGGGCCCGCTCCTCGTCGCGACGTCCGCCGCGGTCCCGGTTCCGGTCCGGGCGCGCGCGGGGACCGTCTCGGCGCGTGCGATCCTCGCCGCGAGAAGACCGATCCCCTTCGCGTGGGGGACGATCCGCGTCGCGCGCGGGGCGCTCGCTCTCGCGTGGCGGCGCCGGAATCCGCGCCCTTACCGGCGCGCCGCCGGCAGGCGCTTCCACCGATGCCATGACCTCGGTGACCCCCGCCGCAACCATCTCGGCAGCCGCGTGCGCGGCCGTCGGCGCGCGCGGACCGGCCGCGGTCGCCTCCCCCGGCTTGGCCACGCGCTCCAGGAGCATCGCCACGATCTCGCGCGCGTGAGGCTGCGCCAGCACCTTCTCGGCGAGGAGCAGCGTCGCCTCCGACTCCGTTCCCGGGGCGAAGCTCCCTTCCTCGATCCGCCCGCGCGCCTCGTTCGCCAATCGCTTGGCGCGACGATCGAGCTTGATGTTGCGGATCTCCGGCTCGGTCGGGATCGGCCGCTCCTCGACGTTGATCTTCATCCAGCGCGTCAGCGCGTAGAGGGTCGAGATGTCGAGGCCGCTCACGATCGAGACGGCGGTTCCGCTCTTGCCGGCGCGCCCGGTCCGGCCGGTGCGGTGGACGTAGATCTCCGCCTCGGTCGGCAGGTTGTAGTTGATGACGTGCGACAGGTCGGCGATGTCGATCCCGCGAGCCGCGACGTCGGTGGCGACCAGGTAGCGGAGCATCCCCCCCTTGATCTTGGCCATCACCCGCTCGCGCTGCGCCTGCGTCAGCTCGCCGGTCAGGACTTCGGCATCGAAGCCGCGATTCTGCAGGAAGGTGCCGACGAAGTTGGCGTCCTCCCGCGTGTTGGCGAAGACGATCGCCGCGTCCGGCTCCTCCGACTCGAGCAGCGTGAGGAGCGTCTGCGGTTTCCGCATGTGGCTCGTCACGTAGTAGTAGTGCGTGATCTTGTCGACCGAGATGTTCCCCGACGACAGCATCACCTCGATCGGCCGGACCAGCGACTTGTCGATCATCCGCCGGATCTCGGGCGGGAAGGTGGCCGACAGGAGCAGCGTCTGGCGGGGCGTGGGGACGTACTCCAGGATCGCTTCGAGCTCGTCCTGGAATCCCATCGACAGCATCTCGTCCGCCTCGTCGAGAACGAAGCAGCGAAGTCCGTCCAGCTTCAGCGTCCGTCGCCGCAGGTGGTCGAGCACCCGCCCGGGCGTGCCTGAGACGATCTGCGCCCCGGCCTTCAAGGCGTCGAGCTGCGGCCCGAAGGCGGCTCCGCCGTAGATCGAGGCGACGCGCGAGCCGCGGAAGCGGTTGATCCGCTCGAGCTCGGTGCCGACCTGGTTCGCCAGCTCCCGCGTCGGCGCGAGAACCAACAGCTGCGTGGCGCGCGTGGCCGGATCGATGCGGTCGGCCAGCGGGATTCCGAACGCGGCCGTCTTTCCGGTCCCGGTGCGGGACTGGACGACGACGTCCCGTCCGGCCCGGATCGGCGCGAACGCCTCCGCCTGTACGTCGGTCGGCGTGGCGTACTTGAGCTCTTCGATCAGGGCGCGGCGGACCTCCGGGGAGAGGTCCATCTCGGCGAAGGTGGCGTATCGGGGATAGCGGTCCGGGGGGGCTTCCGGCGGGGCACCCGCCGACTCGGGCGATTCGCCCGGTGTGTCCATTTGCATAAGGGGAACGGATTCTTGCCGACGACCCCGGACCAGGCAAGGTGATTCGCTCCGTGGGAGATCGATGTCCCATGCCGCGACACGATGGCCGATCTCGAGGGCCGCCTCCTGCCGCGTCACCCCCCAAACGGTCACGTAACTGCTTGATCTACCGACAGGGGAAACGCGGAGGTCGAATTCGGAGGGGGTGGAAAGAGCGGAATGTGTCTTGCAGTTGTCACCGTTGGACACCGGTCTCACACGCACGGGAAGGACGGATCGAGAAGGTGAAGACGAAGCGAATCAACCCCCTCTGCCCGCGCGGACAGGCCGCGACCGAGTACATGATGCTCGTGTCGGTGGCCGTCGTCGCCGTGGTCGGGGCCGCCTACGCCTTCGTCCCCACCTTCCAGACGGGGGTCCAGGAGCTGTCGCTCGACGTGAAGCAGATCCTGATCGACCACGGATCGACGCGCGGTGGCTTCGGTCTCGCGGCGAGCAACGCCGCCGGATCGGGCAACACGATCACCTCCGGTCAGGCGAGCCGGGCGGGGATCGGCGGCGGCTACAATGTCTCGAGCAATTCGGGCGAGTGATCCTGGATCCGTAGGAACGTAGGGTTACGGGGGAGGGACCGGGTGATTCGAACCGCCAGCGCGGCCGCCGCATCGACCCTGGTGGCGTTCGCCCTGATCGCCGCAACGGCCACGGCCAACGACGGCCTCGACGGCGAGTGTCCGCCGGAGGATCCGGCCGACCCGGTCGCGCGGCTCCTGCGGGATCTCGAATTCTCGGAGGGCGGCGTCCGCATCGACGTGACCGGCGGGCACGGTGCGGTCGACGCGGTGGAGTTCGTCGGCGCCAATCAGAAGACGACGACCGACCTCCGCGAGAAAAACGCGAGCGGTGGCGCGCGTGGAGTGGTCGACACCGTCCCGTTCACCGACGAGGAGAAGGCGGCGATCGTGGCGCTGATCGAGCAGCTGCCGCCGTGCCTCATCGATCGCGCCAACATCGTGCGGATGTACCGCGCGCGGCGGGACCTGAAGACCGACCAGGCGGGCTTCCTGGGGATCCACTTCGCCTACGACAACGGCATGGTGAACGGCCGGCAGGGCGGGCAGCTCGTCTTCAGCAGCCTCTTCTTCGACCGGCAGGCGTTCGACAAGTCGCTCGACGGCGACAAGCAGATGCAGATCCAGCTCGGCTGGAGCAACTGCCATCCGCCCCGTGAGCTGGGAGCGCAGGCGCGGGCCGATCTCCCCGGCCGGTGGTCGTCGCTTCCGCCGGAGGTCCGGCGGATGAACCGGTTCCGGATGATGTTCCATGAATACCTTCACGGCGTCGCCTACGAGCAGAAGGACGCCTACCGGACCAATCCGGCATCGCGCGAGGGGTTTTTCGCGCAGGGCGGACCGTCGCGCTACGCGCGACTGCGGCAGGAGCTGTTCCGTCCCGGCTCGGAGCTGGAAACGTACAACGAGGCGCTGCGGAAGGCCCAGACGCGCGAGGAGTACTGCGACGCGTTCCGGAAGCGGGCCGAGTTCCTGAAGTCGAAGGGGGTCCCCGCCCGGTTCCCCGGCGATACGCACGCCCTCACCGACGAGGAGGAGTACATCACCATCCTCCTCGAGACCGCGATCTTCGACCGGGCGACCTTCTTCGGTCCGAACAGCGCCTACAGCAAAGAGGAGCAGGACTGGGCCGTCCGCTGGTGGCGCTTCACGATGGACCCGGCGGGGCGCGAGCCGGGGCTCGAGTTCGGGAAGTGCCCGGGTGGCGTCCGCTCCAACGTCGCCGGACGGCCCCCGTCCGGGGGACGGTAGGGTCGCCATGGCGATCGCGGTGAGGATTCGCGACGCGGCGCTCGCGGTCGCGCTCGTTGCGTCGACCGTGGCGGCGGGGCGCGAGCGGCGGTCGACCGAGGATCCATGGACGCGGATCGTGACGACCGCGGCCGACCGGGCCGACGTGGTTCGCGCGCTCGGCGAGCCGGCGATCGAGTTCACCGCCTTCGTGGCGCCCGACGCCACGCCGGTGCAGATCGTTCCGCTGTCGGAGCCGCCGCCCCCCGAGGAGGGGGACGGCAATCCCCTGGCGAAGATGCGGCTCTTGCGGGTCTTGGAGTACGACGGCGGCGTTCCGGGGATGCGGCCGCAGGTGGTCCTGAGCGAAGCGGGGCGCGTGCTCTACGCCATCGCCCCTCCGCTCGCCGACGAGACGACCGTGGTGGCGGTCCGGAAGCGGATGGGGGCCGCGAAGTACGAGGTCGCGGAGGTCCTCCACGGCGACCTGATGCGGACGTGGGGACTCCTCGCCTATCCGAAGAAGGGACGCATCTACGTCCATGCGCCGGGCGACGACCGGATCGTCGCCCGTCAGATCCTGCCGCGCGGCTGACGCAGCTTCCGGACCTCGTCGTCGCTCATCGGTGTCACCAGTCCGACCGAGTGCGCGCGGATCAGGATCGTCGCGGCGTGCTCGATCATCTCCAGCCGGTCGAGGGCCTGCGTCGCCGAGCTGCCGACGGTGACCGTTCCGTGCCGTTCGAGGAGGATGGCGTCGTGCTCCACCAGCAGCGGCACGAACGACGCCGGAAGGCCGGCGGTTCCCGGGGTGGCGTAGGGGGCGGTCGGCACGCGGCCGAGCGCCCCGACGATCTCGGGGATGACCGGGGCGTCCATGCCGATGCGCGCCAGGGTCAGGGCGACGCACGACGGCGCGTGGGCGTGGACGACGCCGCCGGCGTCGGGGCGGGCGCGGTAGACGACGGTGTGGAGGAGGACCTCGGTCGACGGGACGCCGCCGATCACCGCCCGGCCGTCGAGGTCGACCTCGACCAGTTCGCCCGGCTCGAGGTGCCCTTTGTTCGCGCCGGCCGGAGTGACCAGGATCCGGTCGTGGGTGAGGCGGGCCGATACGTTTCCGTCGGTGCCGGAGATCATCCCCCGTTCGTAGGCGCGCCGGCAGACGGCGACCAGCTCGCGGCGGAGCGCGGCTTCGTCCCTCATCGGTCCTTCCCCTTCCGCCGCGGCGCCGTCTCGTCGAGCCCCTGTTCGATCCGCGCCGCCAGGTCGACCGGGTTCGGGCCGCCCCCCGCCGTCGGACCGGACGTCACGCCGGCGGAGAGCGCCCGCGCCATCTTGTAGAGGCGGTGCGCTTCGTCGAAGGCGCGCGCGCGCCGCGCCGACTCGGCGGCGAGGTAGGCGAGCATCGCGCGCTGCGGCGCCGGGACCGTCTCGCCGGCGGCGAGCGCCGCGCGGAATCGCGCCAGCGCCTTCCCGAGGTATTCGCGCTCCAGCGACATGCTCGCGCGGTCGCGCGAGATCTCCGATTCGATCGCCGCGCGCAGCGCGCCTCCGGCGGCGAGCGCCTTCGCGAAACGCACCTCGGCCGCGTCCAGCTCGCCGCGCGACCGCCACAGCCGGCCCGCCACGTACCATGCCGCCGTCGGGTCGGGAACGGGGCCGCCGTTCTCGAGGAGCGTCTCGAGCGACCGGGCCATCCTCAGGATCGGATCGGTCCCAGACGGGTTTGGAAACTGCGAGACGGTGGCGATCGTCATCGCCTGATCGGCGGCGGCGCGCAGCGCTTCGTCGGCGATCGGGCGTTCCTCCAGTCGCACGCACCACGCCGCGCGCAGCCAGGACTCGCCGACGACGGCGGGCGTCTTTCCGCTCCACTCCAGGATGCGGGCGCGCGCCGCGTACCGCTCCCAGCAGGGGAGGACGTCTGCCCCTTTCAGCTCCTTCCGGACGCGCGCCGCGACCTCCTCGGAGACCCCCTCCTTGAGCTCGCGCACGGTGCCGGCGAATCCGCAGCGCGGACAGACGGCCACCGCCCCCCGGATCTCGTCGTCGCCGTCGGCGTGGGGGCAGAGATCGCGGTCGAGCCCGCGCAGCGCGTTGGTCGAGAGGAAGACGGTCACCTCGACCTCGCCGCCGTCGATCGGGCAGGCCACCGTCGTCCGGTCGACGGCGGCGGTGGCGTCGCCGGCGCACGCCAGAACGGCGAGGGCGGCCAGGCGCGCGATCGGTCGGTGGCGACGCATCCGGCGGATCCTAGCGCACTCGGCGCCGAAGACTCACGGCCGGGCCTCCAGCGCCGCTGCGATCTCCTCGGCGACCCAGGCGTCGGTCTCGGCTTGCCGTGCCGCGTCCAGGGCGCGTCGGGCGGCGCCGTCGCCGGCGGCAGATCGGAA
>CAYJRR010000053.1:0-30208 GCA_964372275.1 uncultured bacterium | reverse complement strand
AAAGCGGTACGTGAGCTGGGTTCAGAACGTCGTGAGACAGTTCGGTCCCTATCTGGTGTGGGCGCAGGAGACTTGAGAGGATCTGTCCCTAGTACGAGAGGACCGGGATGGACGAACCTCTGGTGTTCCGGTTGTCGCGCCAGCGGCAGTCGCCGGGTAGCTATGTTCGGACAGGATAACCGCTGAAAGCATCTAAGCGGGAAGCCCACCTCAAGATAAGTTCTCCCATCCGCAAGGATCTGAAGGTCCGTCGGAGACGACGACGTTGATAGGCCGGATGTGCAAGCACCGCAAGGTGTTCAGCTTACCGGTACTAATCGACCGTGCGGCTTGACCATGATATTTTTCAAGCCCGGGTGTGCAACCCGGGCAGGAACAATATCGAGGCTTGGATCGATGAAATCCCGCCGACGTTGGCGGGTTCCCGTGTGCAGCTTTGAAGAGGCAAGCACCGAAATCCTTCGGGGCGCTCTTTTGAAATTCGACACTTTCTGGTGGCTATGTCGGAGGGGTCACACCCGTTCCCATCCCGAACACGGAAGTTAAGCCCTCCCGAGCCGATGGTACTGCAAGGCTTGCCTTGTGGGAGAGTAGGTCGCTGCCAGATTCTTTCCGGAGCCTCCGTCCGCGACGCGGTCGGAGGCTCCGATCTTTTTTGCCTCCACCGCCGTCGCCGCTCCACGCGCGGACGCTCGTGCAGCGGGACCGGGGGAGGCCCCCGGAGTGCCCGACGGGCGTGATAGACTGGAGATCAGATGGCCCACCCGATCGAAGAGGCGCTCGAGCGCGCCGACGCGATGGTCGAGCACGGGACGCCGCGGCGCGCGGTGACCGAGCTGGAGCGGGTGCTTTTCCGCTTCCCGGAGGACGCGCGACCGGTGGTGCGGCTGGCCGAGCTCTACATCCGGCTCGGCGAGAAAGGGTCGGCCGCGAGCTACTACCTCCAGGCGCTCAAGCTCGATCCCCCGGACCCGGAGCTGCAAGGCCGGATGGGGGCGTTGCTGGGCGTCCTCCGGCCGGAGGTGGAGGCGCTGGCCTCGGGCGGGGACGGGCTGAAGCTGACGAAGCGGCGACGCTCGATCGGCCTGCCGAGGATCCAGCTGGACGATTTCGAGATCCAGCCGGACATCCTCGACCTCGTGCCGAGGGAGCTCGCGGCGCGTTTCCGGGTGGTGCCGGTTGCGCGCGCCGGTGAGGTGCTGCTGGTCGCCACTGCGAATCCGGGCAACCGACGCGCGGTGGAGGAGGTCGGGTTCGTCACCGGTCTCACCGTGAACTGCGCGCTGGCGACCGACGCCGAGATCTCGACCGCGCTGCGCCGGTACTACGGACTCGGGCCCAACCGCAAGAAGCGCTGAACGGTCCGCCCTTCGGGCTTCCTCGGGGCCTCCCCGAATCGGTCCGCCCTTCGGGCTTCCTCGGGGCCTCCCCGAAAACCCCTGGAACGCGGCCGCTTCGGTTCGCCGGTCGTCTCCCGATGCCGGTGGACGGGCGGCGGAAGACCGGGTACACCTTCGGGCTCGACGATGACGGCGATGGCGCAGCTCGAGCGGATCTGTCGGGCGCTTCCGAAGACCGACCTGCACGTGCATCTCGACGGGTCGGTCCGACCGGCGACGCTGGTCGATCTCGCCGCGTCGGCGAAGGCGACGACGCCGGCGGTTCGCCCGATCGATCGCGCGACGGCGGAGCGCCGGATGCGGGTCGGATCGGAGAGCCGGAGCCTTCCCGACTACCTCTCGAAGTTCGCCTTCACCAACGGCTACCTGCAGACCCCCGAGGCGCTGGCGCGCGTGACGCGGGAGCTGGTGGAGGACGCGGCGGCGGAGAACGTGCGGATCCTGGAGATCCGGTTCTGTCCGCTGCTCCATACCGCCGGCGGCGCGCCGGCGTCGGAGATCCTGGAGGCGGTGCTCATCTCGTTCCGGGAGGCGGCGGAGTCGCGCGGCGTGCGCGGCGGGATTCTCGTCGACGCGCTTCGGGAACACCCCTCCGACAAGTGTCAGCAGATGGCGGAGCTCGCCGTCCAGTACAAGGAACGCGGGGTGTTGGCGTTCGACCTCGCGGGGAACGAGGCCGAGCACGACGCGACCTCCGCGGCCTCCGCCTTCGAGATCGTGGGGGCGGCGGGACTGCGGCGCATCGCACACGCCGGCGAGGCGGCGGGTCCGGAGTCGATCCGGCAGGCGGTCGACGTGCTGCGCGCGGAGCGGATCGGTCACGGCACAAAACTGCTGGGCGACGCGAAGCTCTTGGCCGAAATCGCGGAGCGCGGGATCCCGCTCGAAGTCTGCCTGACCTCGAACATCCAGACCCGCGCCGTCTCGGACCTGTCGACCCATCCCTTCTGCCGCTACCTGCGGGCCGGGGTGCGGGTCACGATCAACACCGACAACCGGACCGTCTCCAACACCACCTCGACGCGGGAGCTGGCGTTCGCCTGGTACTACGGAGGGCTCACCCGCGAGGAGCTGAAGCGGCTGCTCCTCCACGGGGTCGACGCGAGCTTCCTTTCGCCGGACGAGAAGGCGTCGCTCCGCGAGGAGTTCGCGGCGCAGTTCGAGGAGGTGTTGAGCCGCGAGGGGGTCCAGGCGAGGGCGTGATGGGTACCGGAGAGCTCGATCGACTGGTGGAGCAGGTCGCGGCGCAGGTGCGGGCGCGTCTCGCGGCCGACGGGGTGACGCCGCGCGCGAGCGGTCTGCCGGTGCTCGGCGGCGGCGCGGGCTCGCCGTGCATGGCGACCCGGGAGACGTGCGACGGCAACGGGCACTGCGCGGTGCGCAAGCAGCCGGTGATCGAGGAGATGGTGGCGCGCGGGGCGTCGAGATTCTCGGCGGCCCCCGGGATCGCCGGCGTCGACCCGGCGATCGCGCGCACCATCGACCACACACTGCTCAAGCCGGAGGCGACCGAGGGGGACGTGCGCCGCGTCTGCGAGGAGGCGAGGAAGTACAGCTTCGCGACCGTCTGCCTCAACTCCAGCTGGATCCCGCTGGCGGCGCGCCTGCTCAAGGGATGCCCGGTGAAGCCGATCGCCGTGGTCGGGTTCCCGCTGGGCGCGGCGACGACGTCGGCCAAGTCGTTCGAGGCGCGCGAGGCGGTGAAGGCCGGCGCGGCCGAGATCGACATGGTGGTGAACATCGGCGCGCTCAAGTCGAAGGACTACGCCTTCGTGTTGCGCGACATCGAGGCGGTGGTCGAGGCCAGCCGGCCCGCCGGCGTGAAGGTGATCCTCGAGACCGGGGGGCTCTCCGACGAGGAGAAGATCGTCGGCTGCGCGCTGTCGAAGGCCGCGGGGGCGGCGTTCGTGAAGACCTCGACCGGCTTCGGACCCGGCGGCGCAACGGTCAAGGACGTCGAGCTGATGCGGCGGGTGGTCGGCGCCGACATGGGGGTCAAGGCGTCGGGCGGCGTCCGCTCCCGCGAGGATTGGGAGAAGATGGTGGCCGCCGGCGCCGATCGCATCGGGGCGTCGGCCTCCGTGGCGATCGTGCACGGCAAGGTCGGGAAGTCCGCCTACTAGATTGACTTTCGGTAGTCGTTTCGGTATCTCTTTCGGGTAGTGGTTTTGTGCCACGAAAGGGGGTCCCGTGCTGCTATCGCTCCGCATCCAACATCTGGCGATCGTCGACGATCTCGCGGTCGAATTCGGTCCGGGTTTCACCGCCGTCACCGGGGAGACCGGCGCCGGGAAGTCGATCCTGGTCGACGCGCTGTCGATCCTGCTCGGCGGGCGGGCCTCGGCGGAGCAGATTCGGACCGGCGAAGAGACCGCGACGGTGGAGGGACTGTTCGCGCTCGACGAGCGCGCGGCCCGCGCGGCCGAGGCGATCGGAATCGAGCTCGAGGCGAGCCGGGAGCTGGTTGTGAAGCGGTCGATCTCGCGATCCGGGAAGGGGAAGGTCTTCCTGAACGGTGGGCCTGCGACCGTGGCGATGCTCTCGTCGCTCTCGAAGTGCCTGGTCGACATCGCCGGACAACACGACCACCAGACGTTGCTCGACCGTTCGCACCACCGCGCCCTGGTCGACGCCGCCGGCGGCCACGCGCCTCTGGCGGACAAGATGGCCGAGGCGTTTGCCGCCTACGAGCGGGCGAAGCGGGAGGCGGAGGCGCTGGCCTCGAAGGAGGCCGAGCGCTCCCGGCGAGAGGACTACCTCCGCTTTCAGGTGGAAGAGCTTCGCGAGGCGAACGTCGCCGAGGGGGAGGCGGAGGCGCTGGTCGCGGAGCGGTTGCGGCTCCTTCATGGCCGGGCGCTGGCCGACGCGACCGCCGGTGCGGAAGCGTCGCTCTACTCCGGCGACGGTTCCGTGGTCGAGCGTTTGCGGTCGGTGCACGCGTCTCTCTCGCAGGCGGCGCGGATCGATTCCACGCTGGCGGATCTACTCCCGTCGATCGAATCGGCGCGGGTCGAGGTGGAGGAGGTCGCGCGGACCCTCCGCGATCGGCGCGACGACGTGGCCGATCCCGGTCGGGCGGACGAGATCGAGGCGCGTCTTTCGCTCCTCGAGCGACTGCGGAAGAAGCACGGGCTCGGCGCGGAGGAGGGCGGAGCGTTGCCCCGTCTCCTCGCAACCCTGGAGGCGGAGCTTGCCGAGATCGTGTCGCTCGAGTCGACGCTGCTCGAGAAACGGGCCGTCGAAGCGGCGACGCGTCGCGATGCGGAGTCGATCGCGGCGGCACTCACCGTGGCGCGGCAGGAGACGGCGCGGTCGCTGGGGCGGCGGGTGGCGGTCGAGTTGGGGGAGTTGGGGATGCCGCGCGCGAGATTCATCGCGGAGGTCCGTTCGGCGCCGCTGTCGTCTACCGGCGCGGACGAGGTGGAGTTCCGATTTTCCGCCAATCCGGGCGAGGCGCCGAGGGGACTCTCGGCGGTGGCTTCCGGCGGGGAGTTGTCGCGCGTGCTCCTCGCGCTGCACGGCGTGATCGCGAAGCACCATCCGATCGAGACCTACCTGTTCGACGAGATCGACGCCGGCGTCGGGGGGGCGGTGGCGGATCTGGTCGGCAAGAAGCTCGCGGCGGTCGCGCAGGCCGCCCGATCCGAGACCCGTCACCAGGTTCTCGCGATCACCCACCTGGCTCCGATCGCGGCGCGGGCGGACGTCCAGTTGCGCGTCGAAAAGGCGGTGGTGGGAGGACGGACCCGGATCGATGTGCGTCGGCTCGACCGGGACGGTCGCGAGGAGGAGCTGGCGCGGATGCTGGGCGGCCTGGAGATCACCGCCACCACCCGGGCGCACGCGCGGGAGATGCTCTCCGGCGGCGAAGCGGCCGTCGGCGAAACGCGGTCCGTGCGGGAGGCGGACCGCCGATCACGGTCTGCCCGGCGCGCTCGCGCGAGCTAGTCCGCGTTTCGCGATCGGTCGGGTTCCCCCCGGGATCCCTGCGAGGACGAAAATACCGAGGGCCGCGCGGCAATTGGCTCGCCGGCGGCCCTCCGTACCTCTCCCGACATCCCGACGGCCCGTACGAACCGGGCCCACTGTCCCACCCTTCGGGCTTTCCGGGGCCTCTCCCCCGGTGGACCCCCTGCTAGTTCCAGGAAACGCGTGCAATCGGGACGGCGGTCGGATCGACCCCATCGTCCTGCACGAGCCTCCGCAACGTTCCTTCCTCCGCGCTTCCCAGCGGATCGAATCGAACCCCGAGCTCTGCCAGCGTCGAGTCGCCGTTTCCGGTCGACCGGCCCGGGCGCGACTCGGGTACGCTCGAAACCCGAACCACCGTTCCGGTCGCTTCGAACAGTCTCGCGACGTCGTCGAAGAACGGAACCAACCTGCATTTGGTGCCGACCTCGAGTGCCACTTCCGACCGGAGGCGAATTCCCTGGAGCGAGACGTCCGTCGACTCCATGAACAGGATTGCCTTCTCGGTCTTCAACGCCACTCGCGTCTCCAGTACGCGGCGCGGAGCGACGCGCCGCTCGGCACCCTTCGCCTTCTCGTGATCTCCCGACACGTGGCGATCCTCCCGCGCGGAAACGTCAGCAAGGGGTGCGCCACATGTGGAGCGTGTCTCCTCAACGTGCCGAAAATACGAATCTTTTTGAATATCGCGCGGACGGGACGACGCCGGCGGTCGGCCGGAATCGTCGAATCCGGCGACACCTGGGACGCACCGAATTCGCCACGCTGCAACCGACCAGCATTCTTGAGGAAAAACTGTCCAAACTGTCGACAGCTGAACTGTGCGTTTCGGTCACGCGGAGGGGTCACTTCTTGAAGAGCGCCGCGAAGGCATCGTCGGCCCCCTTTTTCGGCTCGGACCGGTCCCCCGCCGCCACCGGGCGGCCGCTGCGGCGGTTCGGCGCGAAGTACTCGCAGAAGTTGGATGCCTTCTTGTCGCCCACCGGTTCCGCGTTCACTTCGCGGCATTCGTTCTTGGCGCGGGCGTCGAAGTACTCGCAGTTGGCGCAACTCCGGAGGTAGGCATGGCATCCGCCGCAGGTCGCGGAACGGGAGACGATCCCGTGGACGACGAACTCGGTTCCGCAAGAATGACAGGCCGCCACGATCGAGGGTACAATCCTTCGGCCGAAAAGGAGAGCACGCGGCGCCCGAATTCGCAAGCGTCACGCGGCACTAGCGTCGCAACGCGCGGGGGATAGGTCGGCCGGATGGGTCTCTGGGACAAGGTGAAAGACGCCGCGCAAAAGGCGGCGGAGGCGGCCAAGGACCAGGTGCAACGAGAAGATTCGTTGCTGAACCGGGCCGTCGACAAGACGCGTGCCGCCGCCGACAAGGCGACGGTGATCGCCAAGGACCAGATCCATCGCCAAGACAGCGAGCTCAACCGGCTGTTCCAGTCGACCTCCGACGCGGCGAACACCGTCGCGGGGAGGATCGACTCGATCGAGGCCGGTCGGCGTGACGAGACGATCGCGTCGGCGCGGCGCTACGCCGAGCGGAAAAAGGCGGAGGCCTACAACATCCCCGGCGAGACGGTGGCCGAAGCGCCACCGCCGGAGTTTCCGAACTCGATGCGCTGGTCGGCGCACGAGCTCTATCGGCAGATCGCCGCGACGACCTATCCCGACTTCCGGTCGCTCGCGAGCGACGATCAGAAATGGGCGCTCTGCGAAATCGCCCGCCACGACCGCCGTCTCGTCGACCGGATGCGATCGATCGGAAACGCCTACATCGACGTGGTGCGGCTGCGGGAGGGCGACGACGCGATTGCAGCCGCGCTCCAGGCCTGCGGTCTGACGGACGACCCGGAGCTGAAGGCCGCGTATCGCAACTGGCACGACGACGCCTACGACGATTCGTTCTACGCCGACGACGACCCCGGCCGATCGAAGGGGAAACGGCTGATCGGTTGGCTCGTCTTCCGGCGGGTCGGGGGCGGACCGGGGGAGGACGGCGGGGCTTCGCTCCGGCGGGCCGGCTCCGACGCCGGCACCGGCGAGCTCGACCGGCTCGCGGCCGAGGTGAAGCAGGCCCGGGCGGCATTCGACGCGCGGGAGGCGGTCGTGAACAAGGTGTTCCGGCCGCGGCGCTCGTCGTTCGAGAGCCAGTTCCTGGTCCATCGCGGGGTCAACGCCGATCCCGAGTTCCGATGGACCGACGAGGCGGCGGACGACGGCGGTGACGGGTTCGACGGCGGCGCACTGACCGAGATCTGAAAGGAGAGCGTGTGGGCAAAGACGAGTCGAGTTCGACGCCGCTTCCCAAGATCACCCTGACGCTGACGGTCCGGAAGGAGTTCACCGACGTCGAAGCCTTCATCAAAGAGTTCGGACCGAACATCTACCAGGAGGGGATGTTCATCCCGAGCAGCCGGCCGAAGCCGGCCGGTTGGCGCGTGCAGCTCGACTTCCGGACCAACGACGGGAAGGAGATCCTGCAAGGCGAAGCCGAGGTGCTCCGCGCCGACGAGGAGATGCCGGGGGTGATGCCGGGGATGTGGGTCGGATTCCGGACGCTGTCGCCCGAGCACCGCGCCTTCGTGCAGCAGGTCTACGGCCGGCGCGAAGTCACGTTCGCGCGGATGAAGCCGGTGGAGGTCCTCGGCGGTGCGCCGAGCGACGACGAGGGGAACGGCGAGGGAGGGTGATGTCCGAGACGCCCTCGCGGATCGAAGATCTTCTTGCCCGGCTCGAAAGCACGGAACCGTCGGACCGGATCGCGGCGATCCGGGAGCTCAAGGTCTACGACGATCCGCGCGCCGAAGCCGCGATCGAGAAGGCGCGCCGCGACTCCGACCGAGTGGTGCGCATGGTCGCGGAGCGCGCGCGGGACGAGCGGCTGGAGCGCGACGGTCCCACCCATTCGAACCGATTCGAGGACGGTCTGCTCGTCTCTTTCGATGCCGCGTCGGCGGTGGAGAGGACGGCTCGGCGCGGCCAGGACGCGGCCATCGCCTCCGTGGTCCAGCTCGGAGGCCTGCTGTACGCCCTCGCCGGCGGCGCCGCCGCGTCGGCGGCGGGCCTGTTGTGGCTCGAGGACCAGGGGGCGCTACCGCTGGCCGTCCCGTCGCTGCCGGACGCGCGCGCGCTGTTCGTCCGCGTGGCGCGGATCGAGCCGGATCCGGTATCGCTCGCGCTCACCGTCGCCCTCGGAGGCCTGGCGACGCTCGCCGGCCTGGGGGTCGTGCTGCAGCGGGAGTGGGGACGCCGCGCGACGACGTTGTTCCACGCCGCGGTACTCCTGTTGGGATTGAGCCTTCCGGGTGTCGCGTGGAAAGTCGCGCCGCTGGCCTGGATGGCGATCGCCGTGTACGTGCTTTCGCGCCGGAACGTCGCGCGGAGATTTCGATGACCCCCGGCCTCCACGCCGGAGCGGCCGTCGCGATGGCGGTCCTGGCGATCGGCTGCGCCCACCGCGTCGAGCTGCATTCGGATCCGGCCGGGGCGAGGGCCTACGTCGACGACGTCTTCGTCGGTCTCACGCCGACCGCCTTCGTGGAGCGGGCCGGGCCCAGACGATCGGCGTCGATCCGGCTGGAGAAGGAAGGATTCCGGACGATCACCGCCGAGGAGCGGCCCCGTTGGCGCGCCGCCTGCGTGTGGAGTTTCGGACGGACGCTGGCCGATCGGTACGACTACGTCCTGCGGCCCGTGGAACCGGACGCCGGCGACGAGCCCGGACGATGAGGCGATCGACCGTGCTCGCGATGCTGGCGCTCGCGCTTTCGACGTCGGCGAGTCCGGTCGAAGCGGCGGAGCGGGGGGAGTTGCCGACCGATCCGTTGGCGATGCCGATGCTCGCCGGGCTCTGGTTTTATCGCAACGTCATCTCGCCGTTGGACGGCGCGCGGTGCCCGATGTATCC
This sequence comes from uncultured bacterium, assembly GCA_964372275.1. GTDB lineage: Bacteria > CAYJRR01 > CAYJRR01 > CAYJRR01 > CAYJRR01 > CAYJRR01. Next base: position 20,933 of record CAYJRR010000053.1, on the reverse strand, counting down.
CACCTGCGCCGCCTACGCGACCGAGGCGGTGCGCCGGCACGGACCGCTCGTCGGCGGGTGGCTCGCCGCCGACCGACTGCTCCACGAAGCGGGCTCGTACGACCTTCCCCGGATCGACCGTTTCGGGCGGACGTGGATCCACGATCCGGTCGACGCGAACGATGCGATCTTCCGCCGCGGCGTGGACGGTGGAGAGGATTCGGGTCGCGCCGGACCGGACGACCCCGGGATCGAGTCCGATGTCGCCCCCGGATCCCCGACCGCTTCCGTCGCCGATCGTTCGCCTCCCGCGCAGGCTCCGGGGTCACCGCCGGGCGGGGCGCCGGAGGCGCGCGCGATGGGCGAGGCGCTCGCGCGGCGAGGCGCGTTCGACGACGCCGTCACCGAGCTCCGCCGCGCCGCCTTTCTCACGCGGGATCCCGCCGCCGCGGGGTCGGCCCTCGAAGGGGCGGCCTGGACGGCCGCCCGCGGCGGGGCGGGGGCACAGGCCGCGGGGCGCGCCACCGAGGCGGACGCCGCGTTCGACGACGCGGATCGCCTATTCGAGGAGGCGGAGCGCGCAGCGGAGACGGCCGGCGATCGCGAAGCCGCCGGACGCGCGGCCCGGGGTCGGGCCTTGGCGCTGCTCGCCCGTGGATTCGACCGCGAGGCCGAGCGACGGCTCTTGCTTCAGGACGAGGGCGAAGCGCGCTGGCTGGCGGCGTTCGCCGGCGCGTCGGTCGACCTGCGCGAAGGACGGTCGGTGCGCGCTGCCGCATCGCGCTTCGCCGGGTTCACCTCGGACCCGCGGCGGGGACCGGTCGCCCGGGAGCTCCTCGCCGACGCGGCCGGGGAGGACGTGCGCTGGCGATCCCCCCGGACCGCCGCCGTCTTGAGCCTGCTCGTGCCGGGGGCCGGGCACGTCTACGCCGGCCGCCCGCTGCAAGGCGTGGGGGCGTTGATGCTGAACGGACTGTTCATCGGTGGGGCGATCTGGGCGGTGCGCGAGCGCAACATCCCTCTCGCGATCGTCCTGCTGGAGTTCGAGAGCGGCTGGTACTTCTTCGGCGCCAACGGCGCGGCGCAGGCGGCGGCCGATCGCAACGAGGAGGCGCGCCGTCGGATCGATCGTCGTTGGCGGCGACGATTCATGGGGGCGATCGGCCCCGACGGAGCGGCGGCGGCATGGCTCTTCTGACCCGGACGGGCATCGCCGCGGTGTCGATCCACGCGTGCGTCGCCGCGGTCCTCCCGTCGAAGGCGTGGGGGCACGAGTTGCCGGATTCGCGGGTCCTGGTGGTGACGCTGACGGCGGCCGGCCTGGAGGTCGGCGTCAGCGAAAGGACGCAGCCGGGGGCGGAGTCGACGGAGCTCCGGCGGCGCTTCGACGCGGACGGGGATCGACGTCTCGGCCCGTCGGAGCGGGACGACCTTGCGCGCTTCCTGCGCGAGCGCGCGCTCCTCCACCTGCGTGTCGAGCAGGACGGCAAAGCGCTGCCGCTCCAGACGGGGGAGCCGTCGCTTCGTGGCGGAGAATCGGCCTTCGACCGGCCGGAGACGCTCTCGGTGGACGTCGTGGTCAAGGCGGCGCCGAAACCGGACTCCGGCGGAGCGGTGCGCGTGAACCTGCGCGATTGGCGCGGCGACGGCCATCCGGTGCCGGGGGTGATCGTCGCCACGGGCGTACGTCTGCGCGCGGCGCGCGCGGGGAGACCGTTGCCGATCGACCGCAAGACCGGGGCGGCGGCCTTCGAGCTCGGCAAGGAAACGACGCTCTCGCTCGACTACGTCGTCGGCCCCTGACCATCGGGCGGCCCGGCGGCTTGCCGCCCTCCGGGGGGGATGCTAGGAAGGCGACGGATGGCCGCTCCGCGTCGCCGTGCACGGGCCTCGCTCTACCTGTGCCTGTTCCTGGTCGGGTGCGTCACGGCCGGGGGGGGCTACTTCTGGTTCACGCGCAGCCTTCCCAGCGTCGAGGAGATCCGTGAGGACGCCTTTCCGGTCGTCACCGAGATCTACGACGAACGGGGGGAGGTGATCGGGGAGCTGTTCGTCGAGCGGCGCTACATCCTCCCGTACGAACGGATCCCGACGAAGCTGATCGACGCCATCACCAGCGCCGAGGACGCCGACTTCTTCGAGCACGGGGGGATCGACTACTTCGGGATCGTCCGCGCGGCGCTCCGGAACGTGCAGGAGGGGGACGTCGTCCAGGGGGCGTCGACGATCACCATGCAGCTCGCCAAGTCGCTGCTCCTCACGCCGGAGCGGAAACTGCGGCGCAAGCTCAAAGAGGCGGTCCTCGCCCGCCGGATCGAGAACAACTTCACCAAGCAGGAGATCCTGGCTCTCTACCTGAACCACGTCTTCTTCGGCCGAGGCGCGTACGGCGTCGAGGCGGCGGCACGCGAGATCTTCGGGAAGCACATCGAGGAGCTGTCGACCTCCGAGATGGCGATGATCGCCGCGCTTCCGAAGGCGCCCTCGACCTACTCCAACCCCGCCAACTTCAAGCGGTGGAAGGACCGGCAGGAGTGGATCCTGGACCGCATGGCGAAGCTGGGGAAGATCACCGAGCAGGAGGCGGCGATCTCCAAGGCCCGCGAGATCGCGATCCAGCCGAAGCGGGATCCGAACCTCGAGACCGCCCCCTACTTCGTCGAGGCGGTGCGCCAACAGCTGATCAAGACCTACGGCGACGAGCGGGTCTACAAGGGCGGGCTGCGCGTCTACACCACGGCCGATGCGCGCCTGTCGCGGGCGGCTGCGGCCGCGGTACAGAAGGGCCTCCGGGGACTGGACAAGAGGCAGGGGTGGCGCGGTCCGGTGAAACGGGTTCCGGCGGCTACCGCATGGCCCGGGCTCCTCGCCGAGCTCGACCAGCAGCGCGGGGTACTCCGGGGCCGGCCGCTCGGCGAACGGGAGCGGTTGCAGGCGTTGGTCGTGTCGATCGATCCGACCGGGGCGCGCGCGACCGTTGCGTTCGGACCCGACTGGAGGAGCGCGCGCGCCGGCCAGCATGCGACGCTGCTCCTGCGCGATGCGAGCTGGGCGCGGACCCCCGATCCGCGGGTCCATTGGGAGTCGGCTCGGATCACGACGCTGGCGAAGGCGCTTTCGGTGGGAGACGTGGTGTGGGTGCAGGCCAAGTCGCCCGACGAGGAGGAGAAGGCGAACGACGCGGACGGCTCGCGCTACGTGACGCTGGAACAGGATCCGGCGGTGCAGGGTTCCTTGATCGCGCTCGACACCCGGACCGGCGCCGTGCGGGCGATGGTCGGAGGGTACGACTTCGCCGCCAGCGAGTACAACCGCGCCGTCCAGGCACGACGCCAGCCGGGCTCCGCCTTCAAGCCGGTCGTCTACGCGGCGGCGCTGGAGAAGGGCTTCACCCCGTCGACGATCGTCGTCGACAGCCCGGTCGTCTACGCCGACGATCCCGATCCCGCGCTCGCCGGGATGGGGGATGGGCGCGGAGAGGCGCTCGAAGAGTCGGTCTGGAAGCCCAAGAACTACGGCGCCGAGTACTACGGCGACACCACCTTCCGCACCGCGCTGGTCCTTTCGCGCAACGTGGTGTCGATCAAGATCCTGCAGGAGATCGGCCTGGGATTCGCGATCGACTACGCCAAGGCGATCGGTCTCGAGCGCGAGCCGCAGCGGGACCTCTCGTTCGCGCTCGGCACGTCGGAGGTGTCGCTGCTGGAGCTGTCGAAGATGTATTCGGTCTTCGCGTCGGGCGGGCGGCGCGTGGAGCCGTTCCTGGTGCGTCGCGTCGCCGCGCGCGACGGCCGGGTGCTCGAGTGGCGCTCGACGAGCGGTGAGCCGTCGCGGGACGCCGCCGACCTCGTCGCCTCCCTGGGTACGCAGGTGGCGCGGACACCGGCCCTCGGACCCACCGCTCCCGCGGGGGAGGAGGCGTTCGTTCCGCGGGACGGCGCGGTGATCGACCCGGTGACGGCCTACATCGTCACCGACCTGATGCGCGATGTCGTCCGTTTCGGAACCGCGACCGGCGCGAACCTGGGTCGTCCGGTCGCGGGGAAGACCGGAACGACGAACGACGAAGGGGACGTCTGGTTCGTCGGCTTCACCCCCGACCTGGTCGCCGGCGTCTGGATCGGCTTCGATGACAAGAAGCCGCTCGGCGTGAACGAGACCGGCGGACACAGCGCCGTCCCGGTCTGGACCGAGTTCATGCTGGAGGCGACGCGCGACACGCCGCCGCGCGACTTCCCGCAGCCGTCGGGCGTGGTGCACGTCCTGGTCGATCGCGAGACCGGGAAGCGGGCCTGTCCGGAAACGGAGAGCCCGACCTACGTCGCCTTCCGCTCCGGCACCGAGCCGGCGGAGTACGTGTGCGGCGGAACGGCGTCCGGCCTCGACCTGCCGGGAACCGGCCCCGGCGCGGGCGTCACCCTGCCCACCGGCCTCCCGCCGGAGTAGCGCAAGGGCGGACCGATCCGTGGCCCCGGATACGCCGGCGGAGGACGGCCGCGATCGCGCACGCGGCGAGGAGCGTCCCGATCGGCGCGCGCCGGCCGTGGGCGGCGCCGGTGACGGCGCAGGACGAAAGAAGGTCGTTCCCTTCGATGGTGATTTCGTGGCGGACGCTTGCGCTGCGGCCGTCGAAGGTGCGGACTTGCAGCTCCACGCCGACCCGACCGGGACGTGACCACCGTCGCGGCACGGCCGGTCCGAACTCGTCGAGGGGGTCTCCGAACTTCCAGAGGTATTCGACGATCGGACCCTCGGAGAGGCTTCCGTCGAAGACGACCGTCTCGCCGACGCGTGCCCGGTCCGGCGCCTCGATGCGCGCATCGACCGTGTCCCGCTTCTCGGCCAGGAGCAGGCCGAGGTCGAGGATCGAGGCGCTCTTCACACGTCCGTCGAGGATCTTCCGGTTGGAGGCGAGCCGCACGATGGTGTCGGCGACCTCCGCCGCGGAGAGGTCGGGCCGGAGAGACCGGAGGAGCGCCGCCGCACCCGCGACGTGCGCGGCGGCGGCGGGCGTGCCCGAGAGGCGACCGGCCGATCCGCCCGGGAGGGTGGAGAAGACGCCGACGCCGGGGGCGGCGAGCGACACGGCGCGCGACCCGTGGTTCGAGGAGAGCGCGAGCTTCGCCCCCTGGTCGACCGACGCGACCGAGAGCAGCCCCGGTTCCTCCCAGGCCGCCGGGTAGACCGGATCCCGATCGAGATCCCGGCTGTCGTCGCCGGCGGCGGCGATCACCACCGCGTCCCGCTCGACGGCGTCGCGGATGGCGGCGCGCAGATCGGCGTCGTTCGCGCCGGTGACGAAGTCGACCAGGATCACCCCCGCGCCGGCGTCGGTCGCGTAGCGGATCGCCTCCGCGCCGAGCGCCGGATCGACGTCCAACTCGTCGATCGCCCCGTCGAGGACGCGGACGGGGAGCAATCCGACGCGCCAGGCCAGGCCCGCGATTCCGATCCCGTTCCCACCGACCGCCCCGACCACGCCGGCGGCGTGGGTTCCACGCCCCAGCGGATCGCGCGCATCGCCGTCGTCGTCGACGAAATCCCACCCGGGCAGCACGTTCGGGACGAGGTCGGGGTGGTCCGGATCGATTCCCGAGTCGACGATCGCCACCACGACGCCGCTCGATCCGGTGGTGACCCCCCACGCTTCGACGGCGCGGACCGCCCGGAACGAGAGCTGTTGCGCGACGAAGTCGTCGGGCGGCGGCGCGGCGGTCGCCGGCGCCACGGCGGAGATCGATACCCATACGGAGCCGGACGCCACAAACGCGCGCGCCCATCGCCGGGGCGGGTGCGCTACCATGGGACGAGGACCCCGGTGTCGAATCGTTCCTGCCTTCGCCGTCGGTCGATCGTGGACTCCTCTCCCCGCCGCCGTTCGTTCGTCGCCCTGCTTCGCTGTGCGCGGGTCGGAGTCGTCGCCCTTGCGTGTCTCGCATTGCCGGCGAGGGCGGAAGAGTCGACCGAGGAGCCGCTGTGGAGCCCCACCGACTGCTCCGCGATCCTGCTCCAGGTCCGCGATGGGGCGACCGACAAGCCGATCCCCGGCGCGTTGGTGCAGGTGGAGCCGCGCTTCCGGACGCCGGCGAAGGCGGCGAAGGCGAAGCGGCCGCCGGCACTCCGGCGCGTCGGGCGAACCACCGGCGACGGGACGCTGGTGATCCCCCCTCCGGGGGTCGCGCGGATCGTCGTCCTGCGCTCGGGGTTCGCTCCGGAATCGATCGAGACCCCCTGCTCGGCGGCGATCACGGTGCTCGAGGTTCGGCTGCGGGAGATGTCGCCGCACCTCGCGGCGGAGGCGTCCGCCGGCGGCGATACCCACCGTCGCGTCGACGGCGTCGCGCTCGAGACGGTCGCCGGCAGCCCGCGCAACGTCTTCCAGGCGATCGAAGGGCTTCCCGGACTCGGCCGCCGCACCCTCGAAGGGGCGCTCTGGAGCTCGATCGTCGGCAGCGGCGATCTCGGCATCCGAGGGGCGCGCCCCGGCGAGAGCCGCGCGTACCTCGACGGGATCGACATCCCCTACTTTTATCACTACGCGGCGCTGTCCGCGATCCTGCCGGCGGAGATGATCGAGTTCATCGACGTCGTCCCGGGCGGCGCCGGGCCGCAGTACGGACGGCTGACCGGCGGTGTCCTCGACATCCGGAGCCGCGCCATGCGCGGCGAGGAGGCGATCCCCTGGAACGGTCGGGCCAACCTGACGCTGTTCGAGACCAACGCCATCGCGCGCGGGCCGGCGGGCGGGGGGATCCTCTCGGTCTCCGACCGGGCATCGATCTGGGACCTCGTCGCGCGAAGCAACCGCGAGGCGTGGGGGGAGCTTCCGATCTGGGGCTACAACGATTTCCAGGTGGTCTACAAGAGGCCCACCGAGCGGGGATCGGAGCTGCAGGCGCTGGTCTTCGGCACCTTCGACGACCTCGCCTTGCCCGGGCGCCCGACGAGCCTGCACACCGAGTTCTACCGGGCCGGCCTCACCTGGCGGACGCGGCGTGGGACGTCGACCGGATCCCTCGGCGTGAGCTACGGATACGACCGATTCCGGATGCGCATCGTCGAGCCGGGGCAGGGCTACCGTGCCGCTTCGCATCGCGCCCAGCACGATCTGCGCGTCGCCGCCGACGGGGAGGTCCGGTTCCGGCGGGTGCCGGTCCGGGCCGGCGTGGAGCTGCACGCCGTCCGGCCGGAGGCCGGCCTCTCGCTCGACTGGGAGCAGCAGGAGTGGTTCCTGGTCGACCGCGACTACTGGGACCGGGGCGCATGGGCCGGCGTGTGGACCGAGCTGGAGCTGCGTCCGCTTCCGCGTCTCGTCCTGCTGCCCGGGTTGCGCGCCGACGCGGACACCTTCGTCGGCCGCGGGTGGCTCGACCCGCGCGGCACGGCGCGCTACTTCGCCACCGACCGCACCTCGATCTCCGCCTCGGGCGGGCTCTACCACCGGCCGCAGCCGTTCGCGCTGGCGTTCGTCGACGACGACCGCCTCGGCCTGACCCGCGGGACGCAGGTCTCGGCGGGGGTCGAGCACCGTATTCGTTCGGAGGTCCAGCTCGACGCCAGGGCCTTCTGGAACACGTTCGAGGACCAGGTGCAGGGGATCGAGTGGTTTCCCGACCTGGAGGGGAGTGTCGTGGGGGACGGGCGCTCGCGCGGGATCGAGCTCCTCTCCCGCTTCTCGACGAAGAGCGGGCGGACGCGCGGGGAGATCGCCTACACCTTCTCCCGGACCGACTGGCGGAATCTCGGAACCGAGGGGCGCTGGACGCGGAGCGATCGCGACTCCACCCACGCCGTCACCCTCGTCGCCTCGCGCGAGATGCGGCGGGGATGGAGCGGCGGCACGCGCATCCGGTGGTACACGGGACTTCCCTACACGCCGTTCGGCGCCGACGTCTACGTGCCGGATGCCGGCGGGTACGTCGGCGTCGGCGATTCGCCCTGGGGGCGGCGCGCGCCGTCGTTCTTCCAGGCCGACGTGCGGCTGGCGAAGCACTGGAGCTTCCGCACCGGGGCGGGGCTCGACGCCTTCGTCGACGTGCAGAACGTCACCAACCGGAAGAACGTCGACCGGCTGAGCACCGCCACCGGGGGCCGTCCGACCGATCCCGGCGTCTCCCCCGCCATGCCGCTATTTCCCAGCATCGGAGTGGGGCTCACCTTCTGATGCGGGCGATCCTCCCGATGATGGCGCTCGCTCTCGCGGCCTGCGATGGGGATCGCGCGCGGCGCTCCGAGACGATCGACCGTCCGCGGCTGCTGGCGGTCCGCGCCGAGCCGGCGAGCGCGCTGCCTGGCGAGGTCGTCCGACTTCGCGCGCTGGTGGCCTCTCCGGTCCGCGATGACACGGAGATCGACGTGCGCTGGAACCTCTGCCCCCTGGAATCGCTCGAAGACTGCGCCCAGACCGACGAGCTCACCTTCCTCGGCTCCGGAGCGGAGATCGAGACGGCGGTCCCCGCCGGCGCCTTCCCCGGGGACTCGGTCGTCTTCTGGATCGACCTCCACCGGGGCGGCCGGCTCGAGCGCGCGCTGAAGGCGGTGCCGATTCGGCCCGCGACCGAGCCGGTCAACCGGAACCCGGTCCTCGACCACGTCTGGTGGGGCGACCCACCGGGGCTGCCGGGGATCGAAGCAGCCCGGCCCGGACAGCGGCTCGCGGTGCATCTCTCTCCGTCCTCGATGCTGGGCGAGCTGCACCGGGTGGCCGGCGAGTGGACGCAGGAGGAGATCGAGATCCGGACGTTCACCAGCGGCGGTTCGCTGATCGACCGATCCGGGACCGGCAGCTCGGGAGAGCTCCTCTTCCGCGCCCCCGGGCGCGAGGGCGAGATCGGGACGTGGATCGTCGTCACCGACGGGCGCGGAGGGACCGAGTGGTCGGAGCGATGGATCACGGTGGAAGGGGACCCCGGATGACGGCGCGCCGGCTCACCGCGGCGCCGCGCGCGTGGCAACTCCTGCAGGCGCGCCGGCTCTCCGCCGCGTTGCGCCCGCTTCGCCGTCTCGGCCGCGCCGCGCTCGCGGCGGCGATCGCGCTTGCCGCCGGCGCCTGTAACGACAGCTGGCTGTTCGGGCGCGATCACCAGGATCCTCCGCCCGACCGCGAGCCGCCGGACTGGGACGGGACCTTCGGGGACGACCACTACTTCTACTTCTGGCGGATCGCCACCGACCAGGCGGGGAACGAGAAGGGGCGCATCTACCGGCACGAGATCGGCTCGTCGTCGGCGCCGGAGCCGTTCTGGTCGGCGCCGTCCGGAAAGTGCGTCGGATGCCACTCGGTCTCGAGGGACGGCCGCTACATGGCGGTCGTCGAGCTGACGAACCGGCTCGGACTGGATCCGACGATCCACGTCGTCGATCTGTCGGTCGAGCCTCCGGTCGAAGTGGAGGTTCCCGGCGGACCGATCACCGGGACGTTCACCTCGTGGCGGCCGGTGGGGGAGGGGGAGGTCGCCGACCGGTTCGTGCTCGCGTCGCCGTACGGCCTCCAGATCGCATCGGTGAGCTCCGGTCTGCTGATGACGTTGACCGCGACGGCGGCGGACGGGCGCATCGCAAGTCAGCCGTCGTGGGGCCCGGACGATCGGATCGTCTACGCCGGCGGCCGCTACGGCGACAGTCGCATCGTGCTCTACCAGGAGTCGGAGATCTGGAGTATCCGCGCCGACGGCACCGGCAACGAGCTGCTCCACGCGTCGTCCGGTCGCATGAGCTACTTCCCGGAAATCTCCCCCGACGGCGAGTGGATCGCCTTCACCGACTCGCCGTCGAGCCCGGAGAGCAGCACCTTCTCCTCGACGACCAGCCGCATCCGCCTGCTACGACTGGAGGATGGCGAGGTGCGGAACCCCGACGACCTGAACGCCTCCAGCTCCGCCGGCCGGACCTGGGCGACCTGGTCGGCGGTCGGCAATCGTCTGACCTGCGGAACCGCCGACGGCAGCGGAGACTCCGACATCCACATGACGCACTTCGATCCCGAGACGGGGCTCGACTGGGAGGCCGACCGGATCGACGAGATCTCGACCGATCGATTCGAGCACCTTCCGAGGTGGGCGCCGTGAGAATGCGGGCGCAGGCGCTGGCGCTGGCGCTCGTCGGAGCGGCGGCGGCGGCGTGCGGCAACTCGCCGTTCGTGACCGACCTGCCTGCGCGAAAGGCGCCGGTGGCTCGGATCGACTCGCCGGCCGGGGCGATGAAGTCGTTCGTCGGCTACGAGATGGGGGGCGAGGGGAGCTACGACCCCGACGGGACGGTCGTCGAATGGGAATGGAGGATCGCCTCGGCCCCCGCGGGATCGGGGATGACGCTCGATCCGTTGGAAGGGGGACGGCGGATCGGGCTCGTGCCCGACCTCCTGGGGAGCTACACGGTGGAGCTCCGGGTCGTCGACGACGACGGGCTGCGTTCCGACGCGGCCGTTTCGTGGTTCGAGATCGAGTCGTCCGATGGGCTTCGGCTGGAGCTCGCCTGGGATCGGGACATCACCGACATGGACCTGCACCTGATCGCCCAGGAGCCCGGGAACGCCTTTTTCGAAGCGCCCTGGGACTGCTTCTTCCAGAATCGCACCCCCGACTGGGGGATCGCCGGGGTGACCGACGACGATCCGATCCTGCCGATCGACCAGGACGACGGCTTCGGTCCGGAGGTGATCGGCCTCGCGACTCCGGCCGCCGGCAGCTACCGGGTGCTGGGCCACTACTACTGCGACGACGGCTTCGGCGGCACGACGGCGACGATTCGGGCCTTCGCCGACGGCGTGCTCCTCGACGAACGGTCGGCGGCGATGACCGCCACCGGAGACCTGTGGGAGTGGGGGACGCTCACCTACTCGACGGCCGGCGTCGCGACCTTGAGCGTCTCGACCGCGGGGGTCGTCTCCACCACCCGCGGCTGCGAGTAGGACAGGGGTCGAGGGAGATGCGGTGAGGCCCGATGGTCGGTCGGTCACGGACCGGTCACGCGCCCATCGCCCCTTGCACGGCGTTCTCCCGCTCGATCTCGGCCAGGGTTTCCATCGGCGCGAGGACGGCGATCCGATCGCCGGCGACGATCCGCGTGTCCGGCGACGGATGGAAGTCGATCTCCGATCGCCGCGCCAGGGCCACGATCGAGGCGTCGTGGCGCCGCTCCACTTCCTCGACGCTTCGCGCGACGAGCCGGCTACCGTCGGGCACCAGGATCTGCGCGATCGAGAGTCGGGTTTCGCCGAGGTGGAAGGAGTGGACGACGTTCCGGTCGGTCGCCGCGGCCGCGAAGACCGGAGCCGAGATCGCGGTGGTCGAGAAGGTCGTCATGTCGAGCGCCTTCTCCAGCTTCTTCGCCAGGAGCGGGTCGAACATCCGGACCACGACACGGATCCTCGGGTTGACCTCCCGCGCGGTGAGCGCCGCTTCCAGGTTGGTCAAGTCGACGTCGGTGGCGCAGATGATGGCACGCGCGGCGGCGACGTTCGCCTCGAGGAGGTGCTCGCGGGTGCGCGCGTCGCCGACCAGCACCGGGATCTCCTTCGCCCGCGCGGCGTCGACGAATCGCTGACCGCGGTCCTGCTCGATTGCCGTCACCGACTCCCCCATCGCCAGCAGCTCCTCGACGATGCGATAGCCGACCCGGCCCAACCCGCACACCACCACGTGGTTCTTCTGAGTCGCCGCCAACGACACGTTCCAGGCCTCCATCCGGTTCTTTCGGTTGAAGAAGAGGATCCCGAACCGGACCAGGCTTTCGGCGAGGACCAGCGCCGAGAAGATCGGGATCAGGAAGAAGAGCAGCCGAAGCGCCCAGTTCCGCGGGAACGCGAGCGGCGACTGGAAGGCGAGTAGCTGAAGGACGTCGAAGACCGCCTCGAAGAAGTCGGGCTTCGGACCTGCGTCGTAGAAGAGAGTGATTAGCGCGGCGCCACCGGCGATCACCAGGAAGGCGAGGATCAGCGACCCTTGGAATTCGTGGAGGAGCACCCGCGTGTCGCGTACCGCCGCGCGGAGTTTCCGGAGCCATCGGCTCGGTCCCCCCGCGCGGCCGGTCGCCGTGCGCGTCGGCTCGATCACTTCTTGTCGACCACCGAAACCATCGCGAAGTCGATGCGGGCGTCCTTGGTCGGCGCGCCGCTCTTGGTTCCGATCGCCTCCAGCTTGTCGAGAACCTCGAGCCCCTTGGTCACCTCGCCGAAGACGGTGTACTGGCGGTCGAGGAACGGCGCCGGCTGGAAGCAGATGTAGAACTGCGAGCCGGCGCTGTTTGGGTCGTTGGTGCGGGCCGCCGCGAGGGTGCCGCGGACGTGCTTCCGCTCGTTGAACTCCGACTTCATCTTGTACGCCGGCCCGCCGGTGCCCTGTCCCAGGGGGTCGCCCCCCTGCGCCATGAAGCCCGGGATGATCCGGTGGAACTTCACGTCGTCGTAGAACCCGATCTCGCACAGGTTGATGAACGACGTGACGTGCTGCGGGGCGACATCCGGGAACAGGCGCAGGGTGATCTCGCCGAAGGTCGTTCCGAGCGTCGCCAGGTACTCCTTCTTGGAGTCGAACGACGGCGGCTTCATCAGGCCGACGCGCAGCTTCCAGTCGGAGCTCGATTTGTCGATGGAGGGGCGGTCGAGCCCCAGGACGTTGGAGTCGCTCATGTGCGGCCCTTGGGTGTGGTGAAGGCCTCGGCGCGGACGATCCGCGCGTCGGCGGTCGGCTTCCCGCTGGGAGTGCCGATCTTCTCGAACTTGTCGACGATGTCGAGCCCCTGGGTGACCTCGCCGAAGACGGTGTACTGGTTGTCGAGGAACGGCGTTTCCTTGAAGCAGATGTAGAACTGGCTGCCGGCGCTGTTCGGATCGGGGGTGCGCGCCGCGGCGAGCGTGCCTCGCAGGTGCTTCCGCGGATTGAACTCCGCCTTCATCTTGTACGCCGGTCCTCCGCTTCCCTGACCCAACGGATCGCCCCCCTGCATCATGAATCCGGGGATGATGCGATGGAACCTCACGTCGTCGTAGAACCCGATCTCCACCAGGTTGATGAACGACGTGACGTGCTGCGGGGCGACGTCGGGGAACAGGCGCAGCGTGATGTCGCCGAAGGTGGTGTGGAGGGTGACGAAGTAGTCCTTCTTCGGGTCGAAGTTCGCCACCTTCGGCATCTGCACGCCGAGCTTCCAGTTCGGGGCGCTCTTGTCGTAGGCGGGGCGCTCAAGGTTCAGCAGGTTTCCGCCGGCGGCGCCGGACCCGGCGGCGGTCGTCGTGCTTGCGCCGCCGGTCGCGTCGCCCGACGTGCCGGTGGTGGCGGCGGTCGTGGCATCGGCGGCGACCGGGGATGCGGCGGTCGACGCGGGGGCCGGTTTTGCCGGCTCCGCGGGGGGCGCGCCGTCCTTGCGGCACGCCGCGGCGGCCACGAGGGCCGCGAGGGTGAGTGCGATGCGTCGTCTTTCCATCGTCGTCGTCTCCTTGTCGTCAACGTCTACAAGCGCCAGTGTCTGGAATGGACCGCCCGCGTCCGGTTGATCGCCGTTCGTCCCTCGGCGGTCGGCGGCTCTCCGGGGTCGGCTGCCGACGCCGTCCCCGGGAGATCGATCAACACGTCGAGCACCGCCTTCACCGAATCGCGCAGGCCTTCGAGGTGATATCCACCTTCGAGCACGAAGGCGATCCGGCCCTTCGCCGTCTCCTGCGCGAGATCGATCAACGTCCGTGCCATGCGCGCGAAGCCGTCCGCGGTGACCTTCATCCCCCCCAGCGGATCGAGGTAGTAGGGATCGAACCCGGCGGACACGAGGACCAGCTCCGGGCGGTACCGCAACGCGATCGGCCGGAACAGTTCGCGGAAGACGGCGAGGTAGTCGCGGTCGCCGCGTCCGGCCGACATCGGGACGTTGACGGTGTAGCCGAGTCCGGCGCCGGCGCCCGCCTCCTCGGCGGCGCCGGTCCCCGGAAAGTACGGATGCTGATGCAGGCTCATGTAGAGCACGTCCGAGCGCTCGTAAAAGCTCTTCTGGGTACCGTTTCCGTGGTGGAGATCCCAGTCGACCACCAGCACCCGCTCGATCCCCCGCGCCTCGATCGCGTGCGCGGCGGCGATCGCCACGTTGTTCAGCAGGCAGAAGCCCGAGGTGCGATCGGACTCCGCGTGATGGCCGGGCGGGCGCGGGAAGACGAAGGCGGCGTCGATCTCGTGGTCGAGCACCGCGCCGACGGCGAAGACGGTCGAGCCGGCGGCGTAGCGCGCCGCGTCCCAGGTGTCGGCGGCGACGTAGGTGTCGGGATCGGGGTAGAGCGCCTTCGTCGTCCCCGCGGTCCCGGCCAGGCGGTCGAGATGGTTGCGGGTGTGGATGCGCGACAGGTCCTGCCGGGAGGCCGCGCGGGCGGGGAGGCGGACCAGGCTCTCGAGCTTGCGGTACGGCGGCCGGTCGAGGAGCGCCTGCACCACCTCGAGACGGCCGGGATGTTCGGGATGCTCTTCGGGCGGAACGTGCTTGAAGAAGCGCCGGTCGAGGGTCGTTCCGACGCGTCGCATGGTCGACGCGTGTCGTAGCCCAACCGGAGCGGCGAGGTCAACCTCGCGCGCGTTTTGACTCGTGCTATCGTGGAGATCGCATGTTCGGGCTCGGTGGCTGGGAGATCCTGCTGCTGGTGGTGGCGGGGCTGTTGTTCTTCGGCCCCCAGAAGCTGCCGCAGCTCATGCGCCAGGCGGGAAAGATCGCCCGCGAGGTGAAGAAGGCGTCGAACGAGTTCCAGTATTCGCTGGAGCGCGAGATCGACGACGACCACTACCGACGGGCGCACCGCCGCGCAAAGCGGCGGGCAAAGGTGGCGGCCGAGCTGGGGGTCGATCCCGAGGAGCTGGCGACCCCGGAGACGAGCGCGGCGGGCGTCCCCTATTCGGAGCTGGCCGGCAACGCGGCCGGCGGAACCGGCGGAGCCGCGACGGGGGTGTCCGACGGCGGCGCGACGGCGGCGCCCGACGGGGGGGCGCCGACCCGCGACGGAGGCGCTTCGGGGAACGAACGCGATGCCGTTCGCGATGTGGCCGGCTCGGGCGGGGACGAGCCGAAGGCCGGCGGCGGCTAGTCGATCGATGTCGCCCCTCACACCGGAACAACGGAAGCGGGCCCAGGAGCGCATCGAGGAGGAGCTCGAGGACGAATGGGACGACGACAACGACGGCCGGACGCCCGGCGCCCAGGTCCTCCGCAAGTTCGGTGAGATCCGCCGACGGCTGTTGATCGTTCTCGGGACGATCGGCGGAGCCGCGGCGCTCGCCGGGATCTTCTCGCGGCAGATCTTCGAGCTCCTGATGCGTCCGCTGTGCGCGGCGATGCCGACGGCTCACGCCGCGGCGGTACCCGGCGCGACACTCGTCGGGTCGTGCGCGTTGTTCCCCACCGACCCGCTCGAGCCGATCGTCGTCCTGTTCAAACTGTCGTTGCTGGTGGGCCTGTTCGCCGCCTCGCCGGTGATCTTCTACCAGCTGTGGGCGCTCCTTTCGCCGTACATGAGCGCGACGGCCCGGAGGTGGGTCCTGGGGTTCGTCTCGTCGGCGACGCTCTTCTTCGTCGGAGGCGCCTGCTTCGGGTTCTTCGTCGTCTTCCCGCGCGCCTTCGAATTCATCCTTCGCGTCGGCGGGGAGCGCGTGGTGAGCCTCCCCACGCCGCAGTCCTACTTCGGCATCATCAGCATGTTGCTTCTCGGGTTCGGCGTGACGTTCGAACTGCCGTTGCTGATGTTCCTCCTGGCCCGGCTCGGCGTGGCCGACGCCGGCACCTTTTCCCGCTACCGGCGGCATGCGCTGTTCGGCCTCTTCATCTTTTCCGCCGCCGTCACGCCGACGACCGATCCGCTGACCATGACGGCGATGGCGCTGCCGCTCGTGGCGCTCTACGAGCTGGGGATCCTGTTCGCCCGTCTCGGGAAGGGGGCCGGTCCGTCGTTCGTCGAGCGGCGGCTGGCCGAGCTCGACGAGTTCGCGGATCCGGAGCCGTGAGCGTCGGCGAGCAACAGCCCCCGCGACGGGACGATTCGGGGGAGATGCCGTTCCTGGAGCACCTGGCGGTGCTCCGCAAGCACCTGATCCGGTCGAGCCTCTGGTTCGCGGCCGCGGCGGCGGTCGCCTTCTTCTTCGTCGACCGCGCGTGGGACTACCTGATGCTCCCGCTCTGCGAGATCCGGCCGTCGCGCTGCTTCGTCTACCCGCGCGACCTGACCGAGGCGTTCTGGGTCTACCTCAAGGTCGGCGCGCTGATCGCCTTCTTCCTCTCCTCGCCGCTGCTGATGGTCGAAGCATGGGCGTTCATCGCCCCGGGCCTCTACCAGCACGAGAAGAAGGTGGCCGTCCCGTTCGGCCTCGCCGCCGGGGCGCTGTTCGCGGCCGGGGCGGCGTTCGGATTCTTCGCGATCTTCCCGGTCACCTTCCGCTTCCTCTTCGGACTCGAGGAGCAGGGACAGTTCCTCTTCCTGACCTCGATGCGCGCCTACTTCAAGCTCTGCTCGACGTTGCTGCTCGCCTTCGGCGTGATGTTCGAGCTCCCGCTGCTGATGATGCTGCTTTCGATGGGGGGGGTCCTCCGGCCGCGCTTCTTCGTCCGCTACCGGCGGCTGATGTATTTCGGGATGCTGGTCTTCTCCGCCGTGGTCACCCCGACCACCGATCCGGTGACGATGCTGATGATGGGGGGGCCGATGATCGTCCTCTACGAGATCGGCCTCGTCCTGGCGCGGATCTTCGAGCGAACGCGTCAGGGACCGGAGTCGCCGCCGGCCGGCGCGTAGATCTTCACCGCATCGCGCCGCACCGTGGCCACCATGCGGGCCCCTTCGTCTGCGAGCAGGAGGTCGTCGGCGGGGCGATCGCGGCGGATCGTCTGCGCCAGCCGGAGGACGGTCGAGGGTTTGTCCGAGATCTCGTTCCAGCCCGGCCCCACGGTGGCGTAGATCCGCCCCTTCAACACCTGGACCCGGCGAAGCGGGACGATCCGGGAGTACGGCCGAGGGTCGATCTGGGCGACGGAAGGCGAACGCAGTCCGCTCGCCAACACCCATCCCACCTGCCCGGCAAGGAGGAGGACGCCGACGAAGGCCGCGACCATCGCGGCGTGTGGGGAGCGGGATGGCGCGCGGACCGGCGTCGGCCGAGCCGGCGACACGGCGTCGTGTCGCCCTTCGAGCGTCTCGACGAGCGCGGCGTAGATCCGGTTCCGGGGGCTGATCTCCGTGGCGCGCTTCGCGGCGGCGCGCGCTTCGTCGAGGCGCCGCGGATCGGAGGAGAGGAAACGGGCCCGGAGCCAATGCAACTCGGCGTTGGACGGCTCGAGCGCGAGGGCCTGGTCGACGCAACGCACCGCCTCGCCGTGATTCCGGGCAAGGCTGGCTTCGGTCGCTCCGGCCACCCATTCGTCGACCGCGGCCCGTGCCGGCGCCGCCGGTACGGCGGGCGCAGGCTCGACCGGCGCAGGCTCCGCCGGCGATTCGCCCGCCGGCCGGGCGGCGGATCGAAGCGAGGAGACGAACGCCGACACGCGCTCCCGCTCCGATTCGTCGGCGTGCTCGAATCGGACGTCCAACCTCCACATTCGGCCGGGGGCGGAGCGCACACGGCGCACCTTGCAGTCGACGAGGAGCTCGGACTTCGTCACCGGGTGCGGGATCGCGAGCCGAAACGACATCCCGACCGGCCGCATCCAGTATCCGACCACCGATCCACCGTCCGCGGAGATCCCGTCGACGGTGGCCTCGACGCGCTCCGAAGCGTCGGCGTAACGTGCCGGTACCGGAGGCCCTTCGGAAGCGCGCTTCGCGGCCATCAGTCCGCGGTCGAGTCGTCGACGGCGATCGTCTGCACGCCGCCCATCGACATCGTCCAGGTGTCGAGCGTGAGGTCGGCGTCGAGGTTGGCGACGGCGCCGAGGGTGTAGGATTCCGCGCTCGCTTGCGCGCTGCCCGGAAGGTCCCCCTCCGAAAGCGGCACGCCGGGAGTCACCACCATCAGCGTGGTGGAGAATTCGCCGGGCGACGAAGCGGCGAGCTCCGCCGTGTCGTTGAGGCCCGAGGCGGCGGGCGATCCGTCGGTGACGAAGCCGTAGAGGTAGCGAGGCGAGCCCTCCGGCCTCCACGACAGCTTGGTCAAGTCGTCGGTGTAGTAGTTGAACTCGGCGAAGGTCGTGTCTTCCGAGAGCTTGAACGCGGCCAGATTGGCCTTGACCTCCGCCTGCATCGACCGGGTCCGATAGGCGAAGAACTGTTGGATGGCGAGCGTGGCGAGGATCCCGATGATCGCGAGCGCGATCAGGAGCTCGATCAGGCTGAATCCCCGCTGCTCCCGGATGCCCACTGCGCAAGACTAGCACGAGGTTCCGGTCGGATTTGCAAGCGCTCGATCCACCTGGCGTTTCGCTCGCGCGCGCCGGTATCATCGCGTCGTGGAACGACGGAAGACGAGGCGATTCGCACGTCGGCTTGCGGTCAACTTTCGAGAGGCCGGCCAGTCGAAGCCGTTGGCGGGGCATTCGGTCGACGTCTCCGAAGGCGGGATGTTCATCGCATCCGATCACGTCCTGCCGGTCGGAACGAGACTGCGGATGGAGATCCAGGACGGCGATCGGACCTGCCTCGTCGAGGCGGTCGTCGTCAACGTCCGGTCGGTACCGGGACAGTCGACCAACGGAATGGGGGTCCGGTTCCTGCTCGCGTCGGAGCTGATCCTTCCGTTCCTTCGCCGGTCGGGGGAGACCGAGATCACCGTCGAGCCGTCGCTGGCCGACGGCGTCTACGAGTTTCGTTTCACCAGCGCCGCCCATCTCGCGCGCGTGCTGAACGAGGAGATCTCCCGCGGCTTCCTCTTCCTGGAGACGACGCGGCTGGAGCCGATCGACCGCGAAGTGACCGTCAGCTTCCTCTTTCCCGAGCCGGCGGGCTCGACGCCCGCGCTCGCGGCGCGGGTCGTGCACCGATCCGAAGCGGTGTCGACCGCTTCGACCGCCTTTCCGGTCGGCATCGGCGTGCAGTTCGTCGATCGTCCCACCACCCTCGCGATTCTCGAGGCGGCCGCGGCGCGATTGACGCGCCGCCAGGACGCCGGCTGACGGGATGGATGCCGAGCGGCTGGCGATCGTCCGCGACACCACCCGCCTGAAGGCGGTGCACCGCAAGAGGGTTCTCCGGGACGGCGACGCCAAGGGGCCGCCGCGGTTCGACCGCGCCGCGCACGACCCTTCGATCCTGGCCAAGGCCGCCGCCGGCTGGCAGGGGCTGCTCGACAGCGAGTTCGAGTCGGTGGTGATCGCCGGCTGGATGACCGCCGCGTTGGCGCGGATGGCGGCGCCGCTCGACGTGCTCGGCGCGTTCGGCCGCATCGTCGAGGACGAGGTGCGGCACGTCGATCTCTGCGCCGAGGTGATCTGGGCGTTGGGGGCGGAGCCGACGATCCCGGCCCAGCCGTCGCCGCCGTACCCCGGATGGGACCGCGACAAGGGCGCGGAGGCGGAGGCGATCCTCGGACTGGCCGCCTTCTTCTGCGTCGGCGAGCAGGCCTCGCACCTGCTGCTCAAGCAGGCCGAGCTCGTCTCGTCGGTGCCGATCGCGTCGTGGGCGCTGGGGGAGATCGTCCGCGATGAGAGTTTCCACGGCCCGTGGGGGTACGAGACGGCGAAGCTGTTCGTGCCGTCGTGGGACGACGCGTCGAAGCGCCGCCTTGCGGAGCGGCTGGTGGAGGAGGTCGAGCGCCTCGAGTGCCGCCTCGGCGGGCCGCTCCGCCGCGAGATGGAGGAGCGCGAGCCGACGGAGGAGGAGGTGGCGCTGGCGGCGTTCGGACTACCGGGTCCGTCGACGCTGCTTCCCGTCTTCTACCAGGCCGTCGATCTGCAGCTCGTGCCGCGGATGAAGGAGCTCGGCATCGAGCTACCCGTCCGCGTCGGCGCCCCGGCCTAGGCGCTGGGGTGGTACTCGCCAAATACTCCGCGCAACGTATCGCTGATCTCGCCGAGAGTGACCCCGGACTGCACGGCGGCGAGGAACGCGGGCAGGAGATTTCGGTTCTCCTTCGCCGCCGATTCCACCTCGCCGCGGGCGGCTCCGGCCTTCTCCGCGTCGCGCCGCGCCTTGAAGGCCCGCACGCGCTCCGCTTGCTGGCGCTCCAGCGTGGGGTCGATCTTCATCGTGGCGATCGGCGGCTCCCCTTCGCTTCGGTAGCGATTCACCCCGACGACGATCCGCTGCCCGCGCTCGATCGAACGCTGGTAGTCGTAGGCGGCGTTCTCGATCTCGCGCTGCACGTACCCCTGCTCGATCGCCGCGACCGCCCCACCGAGCGCGTCGATCTTCCGGAGGTAGGCCAGGGCGCGCCGCTCGAGCTCGTCGGTCAGCGCTTCGATGGCGTAACTTCCGCCCACCGGGTCGACGGTGTTCGCCACGCCGGTCTCTTCGGCGATGATCTGCTGGGTTCGAAGCGCGACCCGCACGCTCTCCTCGCTCGGCAGCGCGAGCGCCTCGTCGAGGGAGTTGGTGTGGATCGATTGCGCGCCGCCCAGCACCGCCGCGAGGCACTGGATCGCGACCCGGACGACGTTGTTCTTCGGTTGCTGCGCGGTCAGCGTCGCCCCGGCGGTCTGGGCGTGGAACTTGAGCGCCAGGCTCCGGGGGTTGGCGGCGCCGAACCGCTCGCGAAGCAGCCGCGCCCACAGCCGTCTCGCGGCACGGAACTTCGCGATCTCCTCCAGGAAGTCGTTGTGCACGTTGAAGAAGAAGGAGAGCTGCGGAGCGAAATCATCCGCACGGAGGCCTGATTCGATGGCCGCCTGCACGTAGGCCAACCCGTTGGCGAGGGTGAACGCCAGCTCCTGGTCGGCCGTCGATCCGGCCTCGCGGATGTGGTAGCCGGAGATGGAGATCGTGTTCCACTCCGGGAGGGCCTCCCCCGCGCCCGACCACCGATCGGTGACGAGCCGCACCGAGGGCCCGGGTGGGTCGATGTAGGTTC
>CAYJRR010000052.1:0-30292 GCA_964372275.1 uncultured bacterium | reverse complement strand
CCGTCGGCGCCGATCACCTTCGCGCGCCGCTCGCGCTCGGCCTCCGCCTGCTTGGCCATCGCGCGCTGCATCCCCTCCGGCAGGTCGATGTGCTTCACCTCGACCATCGTCACCTTCACCCCCCAGGGATCGGTGTGCTTGTCGAGGATCTCCTGGAGATGGGCGTTGATCTTCTCGCGCTCGGAGAGGAGGTCGTCGAACTCGACTTGCCCCAGCACCGCCCGCAGGGTCGTCTGGGCGAGCTGGCTGGTGGCGTAGAGGTAGTTGTCGACGTTGACCACCGCGTCGACCGGCTTGACCACCCGGAAGTAGACGACGGCATTCACCTTCACCGAGATGTTGTCCTTGGTGATGACGTCCTGCGGAGGCACATCCATGGTGATCGTCCGGGTGGAGATGCGCACCATGCGGTCGATCACCGGAAGGACGATGATGATCCCCGGTCCCTTGCCGGTCCCCTCCTTCGCGCCGAGGACGCGCCCGAGACGGAAGACCACCGCCCGCTCGTACTCGGAGAGGATCTTGATGCTCGAAACGATCACGAAGAAGACGATCGCGGCGGGAATCAGCATCGGACCGAACAGGTTCAGCAAGAATTCCACGGGACCCTCCTCCTAGGACGTTTCCTTCTTCTCCGAGGCCACCTTCAACGTCAGACCCTCCGACGCGACGACCCGAACCGGCTGGTCGGCGGCGATCGGCGCGTCGGCTACCGCGTGCCAGCGCTCGCCGTCGATCAGCACCGAGCCCTCCGGCGAAAGCGCCGTCAAGGTACGCGCGGTCCGGCCGTAGAGGGCGCGCATGTCGCCTCGCGGCGTCTCGGCCATGGCGCGCACCGCCGCCCAGGTGAGGAAGACCGTCACCCCGATCAGCGTCGCGAGCGCCGGCAGCACCACCGACCACGCGATCGGCACGGTGAAGGTCGTCTCGTCGACCAGGATCGTGAGCCCCAGCAGGATCGCCCCGATCCCTCCGATGGTGAGGAGCCCGTAGCTCGTCACCTTCACCTCCAGGATCAGCATCAGGACCCCGCCGGCGATCAGGACCATCCCGCCGGCGTTGATCGGAACGACCCTCGATCCGACGAGCACGAGCAGGAGCGCGATTCCGGCGGCGACCGCCGGGAAGACCATCCCGGGGTTGTTGAGCTCGACCCAGATCCCCAGCACGACGATCGTCCCCAGGATGGCGAGCAGCGTCGGATCGGCGACGAACGAGAAGACGCGCTCGCGCCATTTCATCGGCCGCGCCACCACCGCCGCCGATCCCGTCGCGATCGTCCGATCGCCGGCGGCGGTCGCGACCACGCGACCGTCGAGCTTCCGCAACAGCTCTTCGCGGTCCGCCGCGATCAGGTCGATCACACCGATCTCGAGCGCGCGCTCGGCCGTAACCGACGCGCTCTCCAGCACCGCGCGTCGCGCCCAGTCGACGTTGCGCCCGCGCTGGCGGGCGATCGCCTCCACCCACGCGAGGGTGTCGTTCTCGATCTTCTGCGCCAGATGCTCCTGGTCGGATCGGAAACGGAACGGCAGCCCTCCCTCCTTCGACGGCGGAGAGGCCGGCGGCGTCTCCTGTCTATGCTCGCGGGGGGTCGGCGATGGGACCGGAGTCTCGCGCTCCGGCGACGGGAGGAAGTCGGGAGCGCCGATCCCGATCGGATGGGCGGCGCCGGTATTGGCCGCGGGCGCCATCGCCGCGACGTTGGCGGCGAGCAGGATGAAGGTGCCGGCGCTCGCCGCTTGGGCGCCGCGGGGGGCAACCCAGACGACGACCGGCACCGGACTGTTCAGCTCGGCCATCACGATGTCGCGCGTCGCGTCGACCACGCCGCCCGGCGTCCGGAGCTCGATCACCAACGCGGTCGCTCCGGCGGCGGCGGCGTCGGAGACGCCTCGCTTCACGTAGTCGGCCGTACCGGCGGTGATCGTGCCGCTCACCTCCAGCCAGTGCACGTCTCCCGCGCGCGCCGTCGACCCGGGCGGGGCGGCGGCTATCGCCGCGGCGGCAAGCGCGGCGAGGATCACGGGTTCCCCCCATCACGTCCGGGAGCGGCGTCCGCGCCGGCCGGCCCGCGCTTCGGCGAGGCAGGCTTCTGCCCCGGCTTGGCCGCCGCGTTCAGACGCTCGGCGACCTGCAGCATGTCCTCCCAGACCAGCCGCTTGTCCCCCGGCGTGCGCAGCAGGTAGGCGGGATGGAACGTCGGCATGAACGGAATCCCCCGGTACTCCTGCCAATTCCCTCGCAAGCTCATGATCCCGCGCGTGGTGCGCAGCAACGACTTCACGGCGATGTTTCCCAGCCCGACCAGCACCGCCGGGCGCACCGCCTGGATCTGGCGCTCGAGGAACGGCAGGCAGGCGGCGATCTCGTCGGGCTCCGGGTTGCGATTCCCGGGCGGGCGGCTCTTCACCACGTTGGCGATGTACACGTCGTCACGTGCCAGTCCGATCGCTTCGATGATCCGCGTCAGCAGCTGACCCGCCTTGCCGACGAACGGCTCCCCCTGGCGGTCCTCGTCCTCCCCGGGACCTTCTCCGACGAACATCAGTGCCGCGTCGGGATTGCCGACCCCGAAGACGAGGTTGCGGCGGCCCGCGGCGAGCTTGCACCGCGAGCAGTCGCCCATCTCGTCGCGGATCTGTGACAGCGTTTCGCGGGCGGATTCGCCCGGATCTGCTTCCGGAGCGGATTCGCGGGCATCGACCGCCTCGATCACCGGAAGCGATCCGGCGCGGGCCCAGCGGACGCCCGTCCGTGCGCGGTGGCGCAGGTGTGCCTCCAATGCCGCCGCCACAGCGATCGCGGACCCCTTCACGGCGTCCCATCCATACTCCAACCGGCTGCTATAATCGAGGTCGATGGTGGTCGCCGTTCTGTCGGTCCTCGTGACCACTCTCCTCGGATTTCCGTCGATCGCGTGGGCCTGGGGCTCCGGCGCCCACGTCGACTTCGGCCTCGCCATCCTCGGCAACCTGGCGCTGCTCACGCCGGCGCTGCGCGCGCTGCTGAAGCGGCACCCGAAGGACTACCTCTACGGCAACCTCGCCGCCGACACCGTCCTCGCCAAGAACCTCGCCGACGAGCAGCGGCACGTGCACAACTGGGAGGTCGCGATCCGGCTGTTCGACCTCTGCGAGGACGACGCCGGCCGCGCCTTCGTCCACGGCTACCTCTCGCATCTCGCCGCCGATACCGTCGCCCACAACTACTTCGTCCCCAAGAAGCGCGTCGACAGCTACCGCAGCATCACCACCGGCCACGCCTACTGGGAGCTCCGCTACGACTCCTTCCTTCCCGAGTCGGTCTGGGAAGCGTCGCGCGAGCTCGGCACGCATCGCTTCGACGGACACGACCGGCTGCTGGAGCACGGTCTCCAGGCGACGATCCTCTCCGTCTCCGCGAATCGTCAGGTCTACCGCGGCTTCCTCGCGCTCACCCGGCGCGTCGACCGGTGGCGCGAGCTGATGCGGGCCCACGCCGCTCGGAGCGTGACGCCGTTTCCCGTCCACGAGCGGGAGGAGATCCGCGAACTGGCCATCGGCGCGATTTCCGCCTTCCTGGTCGACTTCCGCGAGTCGGCCACCTATCTCGCGGATCCCACGGGGAACGGAAACCTCGATCGCTGTTGGGAGATCGGAGCGCGGCTGCGGCGGAACATCGCCGCCGGGAAGCTCGACGCGTTCGAAGCCGACGCGATCGCGCACCGGGTCGGCCGCGCGCTTCGCGAAGGCCTGCACGTGCGACGCGAGGCCGACCTCGTCGTCGAGCTCAACGCCGCCGGCGCCTAGCGTGCAGTACCCGCTAGGTACCGAGACGTGATACAGGAAAACCATGACGTCGACGAGTCGGCCCCGCGAAGGTCTGGTGATCGCTCTCTTGATCCTTGGCTGCTCGGGCGGTTCCGGCTCCGATGACGACGACGGCGCGTCGGGAAGCGTCGAGATCCAGTCGGCGAATTGCTCGGTGACCGAATCCAATACGGCCTACCGGATCGGTGAGGTCGTCGCGACCGGAACGGCGTCGGGCTCCGTCGGGTCGGAGTTCCACTTCGGGATCTCCAACGGCGGGGAGACCGCCGTCACTTTCGACTGCGATGGGTGGACCGTGGTGGGAAATGACAATGGGGAAGGGGCGAACAACACCGACTGTGTGCGCGGCGAAGGCGCCCCAGAATCGATCTCCTGGACCGTTACCCAGGCGGTCTACTGGTGTGTCTCCGACTGCGATACCGAACAGGTCTACAACAACGCCGACCTCGCCCTGAAGTACCTCTACGCCGAGATCGGCGACGTGAGGGTCGACGACCAGGTCACCTGCCCCTGACGCGGGCGCGCGACCGGCGCCCGCCGCCGCGCCAATCCCGGACGATCCGGTCCCAGATCGCCGCCGCAATCTCCTCTTTCGGGGCGGGACCGACGTCGACGACCGGTCCGCGCGGCGCGACGAGGTGCACGAGGTTCTCCGCCGCGGCGAACCCGCGGCCCGGGCGGCCGACGTCGTTGGCCACCACCAGGTCGAGCTTCTTGCGCCGGAGCTTCTCCCGCGCGTGGGCGATGACGTCCTCGGTCTCGGCCGCGAACCCGACGACGAAGCGATCCCCCTTCGCGGCGGCGAGCGTGGCCAGCACGTCGGGGGTTCGCTCCACCTCCAGCGTCAGCGATGCGCGCTCCTTCTTCACCTTGCCCGCCACGATCCGCCTCGCGCGGAAGTCCGACACGGCGGCGGTGGCGACGAAGATCCGGGCCGGGCGAAAGGCGCGCCGGCAGGCCCGCAGCATCTCCTCGGCGGTCGTGACCCGGACGACCTCCACCCCGGCGGGGGGCTCGAGCTCGGTCGGACCGGCGATCACCGTCACGATCGCTCCGCGCGCGCGCGCCTCGGCGGCCAAAGCGAAGCCCATCCGTCCCGTCGACGGGTTGGAGAGGAAACGAACGGCGTCGAGCGGCTCGCGGGTCGGCCCGGCGTTCACCAGCACCCGCACGCCGGCCAGCGGGCCAGGGCGAGGACCACGGCGCGTGGCCGGCCCACGCGGCCCGTTGTCGCGCCCGGCTCCGCGCGCGCGCCGGATGCCGCCCCGCCCGACCGCCGCTTCGACGGCGTCGGCGATCCGCTCCGGCTCCATCATCCGACCGATCCCGGAGTACCCCTCCGCGAGGAACCCCTCCTCCGGACCGACGAACCGGTAGCCCCATTCGCGCAGGCGCGCCACCGCCGAGGCCGTGGCCGGATGCGCCCACATCTGGGCATTCATCGCCGGGGCGAGGACCACGGGCGCGCGAACGGCGAGCATCACCGTCGTCAGCGCGTCGTCGGCGATCCCGCTCGCCAGCTTCCCCAGCACGTTTGCCGTCGCCGGGGCGAGCACCGCCGCGTCGGCGGCGTCGGCGATCGAGATGTGCCGGACCTCCGCGCGTCCGTGCCGATCGAAGACGTCCGACAGCACCGGATTGCGGGAGACGGTCTGGAGCGACAACGGCGCCACGAACTGCGAGGCGTTGGCGGACATCACCACGTCGACGCGCGCGCCCCGCTTGACCAGCGCGCGCACCAGCTCTGGCGCCTTGTAGGCGGCGATGCCGCCGGACACTCCGACCACGATCCGCTTTCCCCGAAGGCGCGTCATCCGAGGATGAGCCGCTTCCCCTCGGAGATCAGACGGTCGAGGTCGGCCTCGTCGCGGCTCTCCGCGTAGAAGCGCATCACCGGCTCCGTCCCGGACAGACGCACCAGGAACCACGCGCCCCCGTCGAGTATCAGCTTCACTCCGTCGCACTCCTCCACCCGCACGACCTTCCGTCCGGCGAACTCCTTCGGGCCGCTCTTCACGCGCGCGGCCACCTGGTCGCGCCGCTCCGGGTCGTAGGCGACGTTGACCCGTCCCGAGACGACCTTCCCCACGCGCTCCCAGAGCTCCCGGACCAGCTGCATCAGCGGCTTCCCGCGGCGGGCGCGGATCTCGGCGGCGAGCAGCGCCGCCAGGATCCCGTCCTTCTCCGGAACGTGACCGCGGATCGACATCCCTGCACTCTCCTCGCCGCCGATCGCCACTCGCCCCTCGGCGATCGCCTTCCCGATGTACTTGAAGCCGACCGGCGTCTCGATCACCTCGCGGCCGTGGTGTTTCCCGACGAGGTCGATCAGGTGTGTCGTGGAGACGGTGCGTGCCGCGCCCCCCTGGAAGCCACGGTCGGCGACCAGGTAGTCGAACGCGAGGGCGAGGAGGTAGTTGGGAAGCACGAACGTCCCGTCCTGGTCGACGATGCCGAACCGGTCGGCATCGCCGTCGGTGGCGAGCCCGAGATGGGCGCCGGTCGTCTTCACCCGCATCGCCAACTCCGACAGGCGCCGCTCCGACGGATCGGGGCTGGTGCCGCCGAAGTTCGGGTCGTGAAGGTCGTGGAGCGTCTCGGAGACGATTCCGTTGCGCGCCAGAACCCCGTCGAGCCAGCCGCGCCCCGAGCCGTAGAGCGGGTCGTAGACGAGGCGAAGCTGCTTGAGCGCGTCGAAGTCGATCAACGACTCCAGGCGCGCGAGGTAGTCGGCCTTGGTGTCGAGATCGACGATCTTCCCCGCCGCCCGCGCCTCCTCCAGGGGGATCCGCCGCACCGTCGCCTCGGCCCCCGGCCGGTTGGCGCGCGCCTCGATCTCCTTCGTGGTCTCGGGGAGCGCCGGACCTCCCCACGAGGGGGAGTACTTCATGCCGTTGTACTCGGGGGGATTGTGGCTGGCGGTGAAGTTGATCCCTCCGTCGAGACCGCGGTCGAGGATCGAGAAGGCGACCGCCGGCGTCGGGGCCGCGCCGAGACGGTGCGCGACGATCCCGTTCGCCGCCAGCACCCGGCAGCACTCGGTCACCAGCCGGTCGGCGAGGAACCGGTAGTCGCTCGCCACCACCAGCCCCTTCGATGTCGAGCCCCCGGCGAGAAGATGGTCGGCGATCGCCTGCGTGAGGATGCGAACGTTGCCGAAGGTGAACCCTTCCCCGAGCACGTCCCGCCATCCGGAAGTTCCGAACTGGATCATCGAGGTTCCCTAGTAGCGGTACAGGTATCGCAACCCCATCGACAGGAGCAGCCCGACCCCCAGCCCGGCCGCCGCAAGCCGTAGGAGCACACCGCCGACCCCGCCGACCCGGAGACGCGCGACGACCCGCGGCTCGGCCGACGGCGTCACGCTCGCGCCCAACTCGAGGAAGGTTCCGGTTCCGACGGGGCCGGCCGGAGCCTTCTTCGCTCCGGCAACCGATGGGGACCCCGGAGCGGGCGCCGGAAGGTCGAACAGCAGCCGTCGCTCCTCCGGCGAGAGGACCCGGATCGACGGCTCGGCCAGGATCTCCGGGTCGAGGTGGGAGGGGGGTTTGCGGCGATCGTCGGCCAACGGACGGGGAGGATAGTCACAGGGCTCGGGGTGGGTCAAAGGCGTCCCAAGACGTAAAAAGGCGGGTCCGCCGGACCGGCCAAATTTTCGTTTTTCCCTTTGTTTTCATGGCCAAATGCGCGGCACGGCGGTTGCTTAAAAGGGGGGCGTGCGGGGGCGGATCCAAGGTCTGGTGGTGCTGATGGCGGTCGCGATGGCGACCCCCGCCGCCGCGCGCGTGCTGGACGGGAGGGACGCCGACCGGCTTGCCAACGACTCCGCCGAAGAGTTCCTCCGGCGCGACAACGCGATGCAGTCGATCGCCGTGCTCCTCGAGTCGCAGGGGATGCAAGAGGAGCAACTCCAGAAGGTGCAAGAGAAGATCACCCGGCGCCTGATCGCCGGGATCCGAGCCACCGCCTACAGCTTCGAAGGGGAGAGCTTCGACACCTACGAGCAGGCGAAGGAAGCGGTCGTCCGCCGCTCCCGGATCTTCCAGTTCAACGCGATGAGCAACCCGATCGCCTACGCCGAGAACCGCCCGACGAAGTTCCAGATGACGGCGCCGGAGATCGCGCGGATGGAGAAGACGCTACTCGCGACCTACATCGAGAAGGAGCCGATCCTCCGCGAGAAGCTCTCGGAGATGGTCCTGATGGAGGACCTCAAGGCCTCGGACGTCGCGTCGATCCGCGCGCTGGCGCGCGAGCGGGTGGTCGCCAAGGGGAAGGAGACGCTCCAGGCGATGCGCGGGGCCTCGTTCTTCTCCGCCTTCGACGCCGCCTACTTCCTCGAAACGGCGATCGAGGGGGAGATCGACACCATCCGCAGCGAGAAGCTCTCGGATCCGACGATCCTCCCGGTCTTCCTCGAGGAGGCGAGAACCCGCTTCCCGGTCGAGATCGAGACCTCCGAGGCGCCCGCCCCGGCGTCGGGTCGCGTCGCCGGCCTTCGCCGCTAGCCGGACGACTCT
Organism: uncultured bacterium; assembly: GCA_964372275.1. GTDB lineage: Bacteria > CAYJRR01 > CAYJRR01 > CAYJRR01 > CAYJRR01 > CAYJRR01. The sequence goes on along the minus strand of CAYJRR010000052.1, from coordinate 21,960 downwards.
CACCGGGGCCAAAGGCCGAAGCGCCGCATCAACGCCCCCGTGCCCGCGGCGACTTTCGACGCGCACTCCGACGAATGGACGCGCGCTCCGCTGGCGTCGCTGCGACCGCGTGCCGCCCCGAGCGACGTGCAGACGGCCGCGGCACGAATCTGCGCTTCCGCGAGCGTCCGTCCGACCCGTGACTGCGCCTCGTCAAACTCGAGGGAAGGATCGATGCGGAGAAGGCTCCGGACGGCGAGCTGGCTCGCCGACTCGTTTTCCTCGCGAATGCACGACACGAGGTCGGCGTAGGCTTGACGCAGGTCGAGACCCTGGGTTTTCCCCCGGGCGCGGGCAACGTCGAACGCGGCGTGGCACGCGGGATAGGCGTCGCGAGCCTCGGAGACGGCGGAAGAGGATCGCTCCGGAACGTCGACGTATTCGTCCACCAAGTCCGCGAGCAACCGCTGCGCATCTCGCATGCACTGGTGGCGCTCGACGGCAGCGGTTTCCGGACCGCTCGTGGGGCTGGTGTTGGCGGCGAGCTCGCAGAGCCCCCGGAATCCGTCCTGGAAACGCCCGATCCGCTCGCCGGTCTCGGCGGCGAGGCGTGGGTCGTGCTCCGCGATCCGCGTCTCCAATCGTGGGCGCATCCGTTCGACGTGCTCCTCGAGGCAGTCGTGCATGCGCGCGATCGCCCGGAAACGCCCTTTCCGGTCCTGCGCCCGCTCGATCTCGGAAAGCCAGGTCTTCTCACAGACCGTCACACCACCATCCGGCTGGAGATCGACCACGACCTCCATGCCGGGCGGCGCCGTCGCCGATGCGGTGCCGTCGTCCTGGGTCCGCGCCATCTCGGGCGCCGCCAGCACCGCGAGCGCCGCTCCAACCGGAATCGTTCTCCTCGCGACCATCGTCCGCCACCTCCCGTCGCCTCCGCCGCGGGGGGCGGCCTCCCCGCTGTCTCATTCGCGCCCGGGATACGGAAGAAACTGGACGGGCCGGGCCGGGGGCTACGAGAGCGCGCCTAGAGCGTCGCCGATGCGCGCGACCGCCTTCTCCAGATTGGCGCGGGAGGTGGCGAAGCTGATGCGAAGGTGGCGGTCGGCGCCGAACGGCGCCCCGGCGACGGCGGCGACCCTTCCGGCTTCGAGCAGGTAGGCCGCCATCGCGCCGGAGTCGGAGATCGTCGCGCCGCTGTGCCGCTTTCCGTAGAAGCGGCTCACGTCCGGGAAGACGTAGAACGCGCCCCGCGGCCGGGGACAGGAGACGCCGGGGATGGCGTTCAGGCCCCCGACCACCAACTCCATCCGCGCGGCGAACTCGGCGACCATGCCCCGAACCAGCTCCCTCGGCGCGAGGAAGGCGGCGGCGGCGGCGCGCTGCGCGATCGACGTGGGGTTCGAGGTCGACTGCCCTTGCAGAGTCCCCATCGCCTTGATCACGTCGGGGTGGGCCGCCGTGTAGCCGATACGCCAACCGGTCATGGCGTAGGTCTTGGACGCGCCGTTGACCAGGATCGTCCGGCGCCGCCCTTCGTCCGAGATCTCCGCCGGCGAGACGCAGCGGAAGCCGTCGTAGACGATGTCGCGGTAGATCTCGTCGGAGACGATCAGAAGGTCGCGCTTCGTCGCGATCTCGACCATCGCGGATACGAATTCCCGCGGGTAGGCGGCGCCGGTCGGGTTCGACGGGGAGTTGAGGCACAGCATCCGCGTCCGCGGACCGCACGCGTTGGAGACGTCCGCCGGATCGGGGACGAAGCCGTTCGCCGGCGACGACGGCACGATCACCGCCTTCGCGCCGGCGAGGCCAATCATGTCGGGGTAGCTCACCCAGTAGGGGGCCGGCAGGATCACCTCGTCCCCGGGGTCGAGCAGGGAGAGGAAGACGTTGAAGAGGGAGTGCTTCGCTCCGCAGGAGACGAGGATCTCGGTCGCGGGATCGTAGGCGAGACCCTGGTCGCGCCGGAGCGCCTCGGCGATCGCCTTGCGGAGCTCGATCGCGCCGCCGACCGGGGTGTACTTGGTGTAGCCCTCGCGGATGGCGGCGATCCCCGCCTCGCGGATCGGCTCCGGCGTCGGGAAGTCGGGTTCGCCGGCGCCGAGGTTCACCACGTCGACCCCCTTTGCGATCATCTCCTTGGCCTTGGCGTCAATCGCCAGCGTGGCCGACGGCTTCAGCGCGGCGGCGCGCTGCGAGATCCGGATCGTCACGGGCGTCCTCCCTTTCGCATTGTTGCTTTCAAGTGGCGGCGCACCGCCGGCGGGACGAACGGGCGGACGTCTCCTCCGAGCCGCGCCACCTCGCGCACCATGGTGGCCGAGATGTAGAAGAAGGCGTCGTCGGTCATCAGGAAGACGATCTCCAGGTCGGGCCGGAGTCGGCGATTCATCATCGCCATCTCGAACTCGTACTCGAAGTCCTGCGCGGCGCGCAGTCCACGCAGCACGATGTTGGTCTTCTTCTTCGCGACGTAGTCGACGAGCAGACCCTCGAACGCGTCGACCTCCACCCGCGGGTCCCGACCGACCGATTCGCGAATCATCGACTTGCGCTCTTCCACCGTGAAGAGCGGTTTCTTGTTGGGATTGGCGACTACCGCCACGATCAGCCGATCGAAGGTGTCGAGCCCGCGGTGGATGAGGTTCAAATGCCCGAGGGTCAGCGGGTCGAAGGAGCCTGGGTAGATTGCGGTGCGGGTCATCGGTCCGCTCCTTCGCGCGCGTAGAAGGTCACGCCGGTGGAACCGTAACGGCGACGGTCGACGGCGGCAAGCCCCGCCGGCGTGGGCGGCTCGGCATCGGTCGCGTGCTCGACGACGGCGCTCCCTCCGGGCGCGAGCAGACCGGGGAGCGATGCGATCGCGCGGCTACGCGGCACGAGCGCGTAGGGAGGGTCGACGAAGACCAGGTCGAAGCGTCCGAGATCGCCGAGGTCCCGTTCCGCATCGCGGCGGAGCGCGCGCGCGGACCCTTCGAATCCCGTCCGCCGGAGGTTGTCGCGCAGCGCGTCCAGCGCCCGCCCGTCCGTCTCCAGAAAGACCGCGGACTTCGCGCCGCGGGAGAGCGCCTCGATCCCCAAAGCCCCCGTCCCCGCGAACAGATCGAGCACACGCGCGCCCGCGAAGCGACGCTCGTCGCCGCCGGCGAGGATATTGAAGACGGCGCCGCGCACCTTGTCCGAGGTCGGCCGCACGCGAGACCCTCTCGGACAAGAGAGCGGACGACCCTTCGCGGTCCCGGCGATCACGCGCATCGTGGACGAGCGTACCAAGACGCGAGTCACCAACGAATTCGTATTGACACCGGTCGGGACGAACCCCTATGAATCCCCCTCGTCGCCGCATCCAAAGCGGCTCTGCGGGAACGACGCGAACACGAAAGCGTCCTTAGGAGGGACCACCGACATGACGAAGGCCGAGCTGATCGACATCATCGCCGACGAAGCGGAGATCACGAAGATTGCCGCCGAGAAGGCGCTCAACTCCTTCACGAACAACGTCCAGAAGACGCTCAAGAAGGGGGACAAGATCACCCTGACCGGCTTCGGCACGTGGCAGGTCTCCAAGCGGAAGGCGCGCAAGGGCCTCAATCCGCAGACCAAGAAGCCGATCACCATCCCCGCCGCGAGAGTTCCGAAGTTCAAGGCCGGGAAGGCGCTGCGCGCCGCGGTCCGCTAACGAGAGCCGATCCGAACAGGGAACCCCAGGGGATCTCCCCTGGGGTTTCTAGCGTGCGCCCTCTGCCGCGTTCCCTTCCGACTCCGTTCCGGCTCCGTTCCCCGCTGGCGTTACGGCGCGGTTCGGACGAGCGCCGTCGTTGCTGAGCCGGCGTAGAAGGCGCTGACCAGGTGGAGGTTGGGCGAGATCCCCTCCGTCCCCGCCGACACCAACCCGGCGATCGCGATCCCGTAGAGCTTGTTCGCATCGGCGAAGGCCGAGCCGGGGATGGTGATCTCACCGTCGAACTCGCTCAAGGCGAAGTCGACCGCCTCCTGCGGCGTGTCGGGACGGTTGTCGTAGACGATCTGTCCGCCCGACGCCACCACCAGCACGATCCCCTTGTCGAACGATCCTTGGAGCGTCAGCACCAGGTCGTCTCCGACGTCGATCGTCTCGCCTCCGAGCGTATCGGGGAGCCCGTCGACCTGCGTCGACTCCGGCGCCGTCACCGTGATGGTGTAGGTGTCCTCGAAATCGCCGTCGGGCACGTCGACGGTGATGGTGTAGATCGCGCCCGAGGTGTAGGCAAAGCTCGGCATTCCGCCCGTGCCCGCGGTGCCGGTGTAGACGCCGGGGTCCGCCTCCGGAACGGTCACCCCCGCATCGGGGAGCCCGTCGTCCGCGGTCAGCGTCACGGTCGCGCCGGCGAGCGGATCGGCCCTGGGATTGGTGACGCCGCCCTCGAGCGATGCCAGCGACAGGACGATCCCGGTCTTCGGGTCGGTCAGTCCGAACGGATCCCCGATCTGCAGGAGGATCCCCTCGGCCACCACGTCGGCAGTGATGCGGTCGATGATGTTGGCGCAGGCGGCGCCGAACAGCGCGATCCCCGCCACCACGGCGGGTGCGGAGGTCCGGAACGCCCTGGCGATTCGGGTGCGAAGCTCCATCGAAGGATCCCCCACGGATGTGCCGCGAACGTCCTTTCAACGTACAGGATGCGCCTGGCGAAGTCCACCGACCGCACGGGCGCTTCGCGCGGCGTGGCACCCGTCACAGGGGCATGGCTTGTGTGCCTCGGGGCAGGATCGTAGATTGGAGATCGATGGGGTCTTCCCATAGTCACGGGGCGCACGACCACGGCCCACGCGGTGGCGCCTCCGGACCCCAGCCCCATTGCGAGCTTCCGGCCCACGAGTGCCAAGGCGTCTCGGTCGACTTGGCACGCCGGCGGAAGGAACGCTCGGGGCTGTTCGCCGCCCTGGCGATCACCGCGGTGGTGTTCGTGGCGGAGCTGGTGGGCGGGATCGTCTCCCGATCGCTCGCGCTGCAGTCCGACGCGGCGCACATGTTCGCCGACCTGGTGGCGCTCGGGATCTCCGCGGCCGGGATCGCGATCGCCACCCGTCCCGTCGACTCGCGGCGGACCTGGGGCTACTACCGGCTCGAGATCCTGTCGGCGCTGGCCAACGGCGCGCTCCTGACGCTGGTGGCCTTCTTCATCGTGCGGGAGGCCTGGGAACGGTTCCGCAATCCGGCGGCGATCGACGTCCCGACGATGCTGTGGATCGCGGCGATCGGTCTGGCCGCGAACGTGGCCTCGATGGCGCTGCTCGCCCGGGTGCGAGGCTCCTTGCCCGTGCGCGGCGCGTTCCTCCACGTGCTCGGCGACCTGCTCTCCTCGGTCGCGGTCGTGGTGGGTGGCGTCTCGATCCTGCTCACCGGCCGGATGTGGATCGACGCCGCGCTCTCGATCCTGCTGGCCGGAATGATCGTGGTGAACGCCTGGGGGTTGATCAAAGAGGCGGTCGACATCCTGCTGGAGGGGATCCCGCTCGGTTTCGAGATCGACTCGGTCCGCCGCTCGATCGAGGAGATCCACGGCGTGCGCGACGTCCACGACATCCACATCTGGACGATCACCTCCGGCATGTTCGCCTTCTCCTGCCACGTCTCGATCGCCGACGGCGTGACCGATGCCGAACGGGACGCGATCCTCACCGCCGCGAAGACGGTCCTGCACGACCGTTTCGGCATCGACCACTCGACGATCCAGGTCGAGGGCCCGTCGTGGTCCGAGATCGGCATGGTCCACTGATTCAACCGCCGGACGTGGCGACGACGAACGCGGCGCCGAGGACGGCGGCGAGCCAATGTCCGATCACCATCGACGTGAGGACGACCCAGCGGGTGGGGGGAGGGTACGGGACCGCGCGGAGCGCCTGGATCGAGACGGCGACGACCAGCCATCCGGTGGCGGCATCGGCGACGAGCATGGCGCGGAAGAGCGAGGGGGCGACGGGGAGGAGCAGGAACTCGGCGAGAGGGAGGACGAGGGCGTAGAGGAGGGCGGCGCGGGCGTAGGGCGGGCGCTCGAGGGCGGGGGTCATCGGGGGGGGCGGGAAGGGGAAGGGAATGGAGAGGGAGTCGGAGCCGTGAAGGGGACGGGAGAGGGAGAGGAACGGGGAGTCGGGGTTGCGGAGAGGGCGGGGAGGATCGTCGGTGAAATCGTTCCGTCGGGATGCAGAGGGCGGGAACCTGGCGGCGGCACGGTCATCGCGGGTAGCGCGCCCGGACCGCCGGGGTAGGCGAGGTCGACGATGGTCAGGTCGTAGTCGTACCAGTTGGTGACGTAGAGGGTCGTACCGTCGGGGGTGAGCTCGAGTCCGGAGGGGGAGGCGCCGGTGGGGATCGTCGCCACGACCTTCGGGTCGGCGAGCCGGATGACGCTGACGTCGTTCGAGCCGTAGTTGGCGACGAAGGCGTAGCGGCCGTCGCCGGTGAGGTCGAGCGTCTTCGGTCGGTCGCCGACGGCGAGGCTCCACCGCACGGCCCGCGCGCGCAGGTCGACGGCGTGGACCCTTCCGGCTTCACGGTCGGTGACGTAAGCGGTGGCGTCGTCGGGCGCGAGGACGACGTGCCGCGGGTTTTCGATCCCCTCCACCCGCGCGGTCTCCGTGCGTGCGACGAGGTCGACGACCGAGACGCTCTTGCCGCGGAAGTTGGCGACGACGCCGATCCGGCCGTCGCGCGAGACGGCGATCCAGCGCGGGACGTGCCCGACGGCGATCGACGCCACCACCGTGTTCGCCGCGGCGTCGATCACCGAGATCGAATCGCTCGCCCAGTTGGCGACGTAGACCCACTTCCCGTCGGGGCTGGTGGTGACCCCTTTCGGTTTGTCGCCGACCGCGATCCGGGAGACGGCGAAGGTGGCGAGGTCGATCGCATGGAACGCGTCGAGCCGCCAGCCCGAAACGTAGAGCCGTTTCCCATCGCCGCTAAAGTCGGCCTCGACGGCGTTGTCCCCGAGGTCGACGGTGCGCGTCACGCGCTGCGCCGGGAGGTCGACGACGGAGATCGATTCGGAGTCAAAGTTGGTGACGTAGGCGGCCTTTCCGTCGGGCGCGATGCGGATCGCCTTCGGCCAGACGCCGACCGGGATCCGGTATCCGCGCACGCGCCAGGTCAGGCCGTCTTCGGCCGTCCCGGACCGGGCGCGCGGATCGGGTGTGCGCTCGGGCTCCGGCGTCGGTGTCGGGTCGGGCGTCGGAGACGCCTTGCGGGCCGCCGGCTTGGTGGCCGGCCTCGACGTGGCGCCCGTCGAGCGGCCTCCTTTTCCGGCGCGCGGAGCCGACGGCAACGCGCCGTCCGGCGATCTCCCGGCCGCGGAGGCGCCGAGCATCGCCGCCACGCCGACGGCCGCGAGCAGCACGGCGACGCGCGGCGCGGCGCCCGTCACGGCGCGGCCATGGCGCCGTCCTCGGCGGCCGGATCGCGCGAGCTGCCGACCAGAGAGGCGCGCTCGACCTGTCGGGCGGCGCGGATCCGCGGGACCCCTTTCCCGTAGAGCGCTTCGTAGATGCCGTACGACATCAGCACCCGTTTCACGTAGCGCCGCGTCTCGGTATAGGGGATCTCCTCGATGAACTCGTCGAGCGAGAGGTCGCCTCGTTGCTTCAACCAGCGGTCGACCGCCTCCGGTCCGGCGTTGTAGCCGGCGATCGCCAGCGCCTCGTTTCCTCCGTACTTCGCGATCAGTTTCCGCACGTACCACGCCGAGAAGCCGATGTTCGTCTCGGGCTCGTAGAGACGGTCCGGCGTGAAGCCCTTCACGCCGAGCCCGGCGGCGATCTCCTCGCCGGTGTAGGGCATGATCTGAAGCAGGCCGATCGCGCCGACCGGCGAGACGACCTCCGGGCGGAAGGTGCTCTCCTCGCGCATGATCGCCCACAGAACGCTGGGGGAGTACCGGTACTGCGCCGAAACGGAGGTCACCCATCGCTCGTAGGCGCGGGGGTAGGCGAGCCGGTAGATCTCGCCGTCCCCGGCGGAGCTTTCGAGCTCGGCGGGCAGGGTGGTGCGGACGATGTTCAACGCTCCGTGGAAGTACTCCGCGGCGATCGAAAGGTGGGCGAGGTCGAGCTTCTGTTCGCGCGTGATCGCGGCGTCCCGTGCCGCCGACAGTTCGAGGGGCGCTTCGGCGAGGAAACCCAGGCGCACCAGCTCGCGCGCGCGCGACTCGTGGAAGCGAAAGGCGGCGGAGCCCGTGGGCCGCACCTGGTCGGACGCGGCCGGCGGAGCGGCTGGGGCGGAGGCCGGACCCGGCGCCTCGTCGCTCGACGGGCCGGAGGTGGCCGCCGCCGCCGCGGCCGGCGCCGGCTCGCCCTTCACCCCCTGGAGTGAGGTTTCGCCTGCCTCCGCGAGCCCACCGGCGGCGAGCATTCCGTAGTAGGTCAGCTTCTGGTCGCGCGCCAGCGCCGACAGGGTCGCCACCCCCGCCTCGCGCCGGCCGGCGAGGATCTGGCCGCGCCCTGTCCAGTAGAGCGCGCGCGGAACGAGCTGCGACCGCGGATAGCGCTCCACGAGCTTGCGGAAGGTCGCCTCGGCGGTGAGGTACTTCCGCATCCGGTGTTGCGACCATCCGGCGTACCAGATCGCTTCGTCGACGTCGCTCCCGGTCGGATAGAGGGTGGCGTAGAGCTCGAAGTTGCGCGCCGCGGCGGCGAGGTTCTTCTCCTCCAGCGCCATCAGTCCCTGTTTGTAGAGGGCATCCCGCGCCCAGCCCGATTCCGGATAGTGCTTGCGCAGCCTCTCGTAGACGCGGTTCGCCGCCGCGTAGTCGTTGGCACGCGCGAAGGTTCGGGCGATCCAGTAGGTGGTCTCGGCCCTCTCCGGGCCGGGCTTGAGGTCGGCCGCGTATCGCTCGAGGTCGGCGCGCGCCGCCGGGTAGTCTCGCGCCTTGAAGTGGATCATCGCCCGGCGCTTCCGCCAGTCGGGCGGAAGTTTCGTCTTGTCGAGAAGGTCGATCTCCTTCAGCGCGCGGGCGTACTCCCCCGCGTCCCCCAGGGAGAGCGCGCGGCGGTAGCGCGCCTCGACCGGCCGCGGGACGGCCATCTCGTCGAGCCGCGAGGCCGCCCTCGCCGCGGCGGACGACAGGGGCGCGTCTCGCCATACGTCGAGACAGATCGCGATGCAGTCGTCCTTCGCCCCCTCCCGCGCGAGCACGTCGGCGATGCGCATGCGGAGCTCGTGCGCCGGCACCCCGGTCCCGCCCTTGTCGATCGCCTGGCGGTAGATCTCGCGCGCCCGCGCGGTCCGGCCGTCGACCACCAACGCGTCGGCCAGCAGCAGCCGCGCGCGCGGCGCGAGCACGCTCTCCGGATGGTCGACCAGCAGGCGTTCCAGGGAGTCGATCGTCGACGCCGCCGCCCCGAGCGCGAGGCTCGCCTCGGCCAGATGGAAGAGGGCGTAGTCCGGGAGCGCGGCGTAGGTGCGGGACGCCTGCCGCAGGGGCAGCACCGCGCGCTCCGGCCGCCCGGCGGCGAGCTCGGCGCGCCCGACCAGATAATGGAACTCCCCGGCATCGGCGATCTTCCCGGACTCCCGCAGCGAGCGGAGGTCGCGGAGGGCCGCGTCGTGGTCCCCCGCCCGAAGCGCCTGCAACGCGCCGTCGAAGGTCGGACCCTCGGGGGGCGCCGCCGAACCTGCCGACGGAGGCGCGACCGTGGCGAGCCACGCAAGGAGCATCGCTCCGGCGATCCCGCGACGCGACTCCACGTGCCCACTCTAGCAGGAAACCCGGGGCGAAGGACGCTCCGGCGCCCAAGCGTCACCACAGACGCCCCGGAAGGACGCCTAGACCTCCATGACCTCGGCTTCCTTGCGCTTGGTCATCTCGTCGATCTTGGAGATCGTCTCGTCGGTCTTCTTCTGGACCTTTTCGGTCAGCTTCTTCACGTCGTCCGCCGACAGCTCGCCCGACTTCTCCGCCTTCTTCAGCATCTCGTTCGCATCGCGGCGCGAGTTCCGCGCCGAGACGCGAACCTCTTCCGCCAGCGCCTTCACCTGCTTGGCCAGCTCGCGCCGGCGTTCCTCGTTCAGCGCCGGGATCGGCACGCGGATCACGTTTCCTTGCGTCGCCGGGTTCAGGCCCAGCCCCGCGGAGAGGATCGCCTTCTCGATCGCCGGGATCTGCGACTTGTCGAACGGCTGAACCAGGATCACGCGCGGCTCCGGCACCGACAGCGACGCCATCTGCACCAGCGGCATCGTCGATCCGTAGGCCTCCACCTTCACCGGATCGAGAAGCGCCGTGGTGGCGCGGCCGGTCCGCAGGTGCGAAAGCTTCACCCGGAACGCCTCGATCGCCTTCGCCGCCGCGCTGTCCAGCTCCTTCAACGCCTGGTCGCCTGCGCTCATGATCGGTCCCCCTCCCGCTACGAATTCGAGACGAGCGTCCCCACCGGCTCGCCCATCACCACCCTCCGGATGTTCCCGGAGGTCGCCAGGTCGAACACCACGATCGGGAGGTTGTTCTCCATGCAAAGCGCGATCGCCGTCGAGTCCATCACCTTCAGGCCCCGGCTCAGAGCGTCCGAGTAGCTCAGTCGCTCGAAGCGTTTGGCGCCCGGCGTGGTCTTCGGATCGGCGTCGTAGACGCCGTCGACCTTGGTCGCCTTCAGGATCACGCCGGCGTGGATCTCCGCCGCCCGCAGCGCCGCGGCGGTGTCGGTGGAGAAGTAGGGGTTGCCCGTGCCGCCGGCGAAGATCAACACCCGCCCCTTCTCCAGGTGGCGCATGGCGCGCCGCCGGATGTAGGGCTCGGCGAGCTGCTGCATCCCGATCGCCGACTGCACCCGTGTGATCACGCCTCGGCGCTCGAGGATGTCCTGCAGGGCCAGCGCGTTGATCACCGTCGCCAGCATCCCCATGTAGTCGGCGTGGGCGCGGTCCATCCCTTTGGAGCTCGCGGCCAGCCCGCGAAAGATGTTCCCGCCGCCGATGACGATGGCGACCTCGACCCCCAGCTTGTGGACCTCCTCCACCTGGGCGGCGATCTCCTGGATCACCTCGGGGAGGATGCCGAACTTCTGCTCCCCGGCGAGCGCCTCGCCGGAGAGCTTGAGCAGGATCCGCTGGTATCTCGGTTTCGCCATGTCCAGACGCGGCGCGTCGGATGCGCCGCCCGCGCGCTACGCCGGTTTCTCCGTCGACGGCGCGGTCGCGGGACCGCCGTGCCCGTTCGCCCCCCCGGACGAGGAGGTCTCGCCCAGCTGGAACCGAACGAAGCGGCGGATCCCCATGTTCTCGCCGAGCTTGGCGATCACCTGCTTCAGGTAGGCCTCGATGGTGATCTCCGGCTCCTTCACGTACGACTGCTCCAGGAGAACGAACGTCTGGAAGAACTTCGAGAGCTTCCCGTCGACGATCTTCTCCACCACCGCCGGCGGCTTCGGCTTCGCCTTGTTCTCCTCCATCACCTGCGCGGCGATCACCTCGCGTTCCTTGGCGATCACCGGGGCCGGGACCTCCTCCCGCCGGGTCCACTGCGGCGCGGCGGCGGCGATGTGCATCGACACGTTGCGGACGAACTCCTGGAACAGCTCGTTGCGGGCGACGAAGTCGGTCTCGCAGTTCACCTCGACCATCACCCCGATCTTCCCGCCGGGATGTACGTAGGCGTGGACCAGGCCCTCGGCGGTGGCGCGGCCGGCGCGCTTGGCGGCGTCGGCGAGCCCCTTCTTGCGGAGGTGCTCGATCGCCTTCTCCATGTCGCCGGCCGACTCGGCCAGGGCCTTCTTGCACTCCATCATCCCCGCGCCGGTCTTCTCGCGGAGGAGCTTCACATCGCTGGCGCTCACGTCTGCCATGGGATCACTCCGCCGCCTGGGTGGTGGGCTCGGTCTCGCGCTTCTTTCCCACGCGCTCGATCACCGGACCGGCCGGGCGGGCCGCCGGGCGGGCCGGGCGCTTCTCCGCCTCCTCCCCCTCGTCGCGGGCGCCGCGCAGGCTCTCCTGGTGGATCCGCGCCCCTTCGAGGCAGGCGTCGGCGATCTTCGCCGTCACCAGCCGCACCGAACGGATGGCGTCGTCGTTTCCGGGGATGACGTAGTCGACCAGGTCCGGGTCGCAGTTGGTGTCGACGATGGCGACGACCGGGATTCCCAGGCGACGCGCCTCCTCGACGGCGATGTGCTCGCGCTTGACGTCGATCACGAAGATCGCGCCGGGGGTCTTGGACATGCTGGCGATCCCGCCGAGCGTCTTCTGGAGCTTCTCGGCCTCGCGGGCCATCAGCGACAGCTCCTTCTTCGGATACTGCGCCGACAGCTTCTCGTCCCCGAGGATCTCCTGGTAGCGCTTCAGCTTCTCGATCGACCCCTTCACCGTCTTGAAGTTGGTGAGCGTCCCGCCCAGCCAGCGGTTGTTGACGAAGTACATCCCCGCCCGCTGCGCCTCCTCGGTGACGATCTCCTGCGCCTGCTTCTTGGTGCCGATGAACAGCACTTTCTCGCCGCGCGAGGTGAGCTTGAGGACGAAGTTGTAGGCGTCGTCGAACAACTGCGCGGTCTTCTGCAGGTCGACGATGTAGATCCCGTTGCGGGCACCGAAGATGTAGGGGCGCATCTTCGGGTTCCAACGCTTGGTCTGATGTCCGAAATGGACCCCCGCCTCGAGGAGGGACTTCATGCTGATCACGGCCATGTGCGACTCCTTGGGTTGTGACGCCTCCGCCCGCGGACCGTCCGCCCCACCCTCCGAAGACCGGAGGTAGAGGACCCGTCGACGGCACCGGTCCGGGTCTCCCCGAACAACCGGGCGTGTGAACTCCCCGCCGCCCTTTCGGACGGCGAGGGAGGCGTGGGATACCACGGGGTTGCGCGCCGCGCAAGCGACGCCCGCCCCGCCCTCCGGATCGACTAAAATCGCCGGGAGGGGGGCCGGTTGCGCCGAATCGTTCCATGCCGCGGGGTGGCCGTTGCGGCGGTCGCGCTCGCCGCCGTCGCCGGGTGCCGGTTCGAGAGCACCCCCCTGCCGTTCGGCGGCGCGAAGATCGTGCTGGTGTCGGGGGGCGGTCAGACGGGGGCCGTCGGGCGTGACCTGCCCGAGCCGCTGATCGTCATGCTCCTCCACGAGGGTGCGCCGGTGGAAGGGATCGGCATCGCCTGGACGGGCACCGGCGGCGCGATCGTCGAGCCGGCGGTGGCCGTCACCGACAGCGCCGGCCGGGCGCAGGTCGTGCTCACCCTCGGAACTGCCGTCGGCCCGGTCGAGGTCCACGCCCGCACCGAGGGGGGTGGGGACGAGTTGACCGTTCGCGCCACCGCCGCCCCGCGGATCGACCGGATCGTCCCGGCCGTCGCCAAGCCGGGATCGACGATTCGGGTCGAGGGGGCGGGGTTTTCGCCGGGAACGCTGGCGGTGACGGTCGGCGATCTTCCGGTCACGCCGAGCGGGGCGACCGCCGACACGGTGGAGTTCGCGCTTCCCGCGCTCACCTCTCCGGGGGCGCTGCAGCTGTCGGTGAACGGAATCGCGGCCCCCGACGCTCCGGCGCTCTCGCCGGTGGTCAACCGGACCGCGACGCCGATTCCGCTCAGCGACAACTGCGTCCTGGGGAAGTCGAACGTAACCCGGTCGATGAGCGTCGACGCCGCCGGGTACGTCTACGTCGCCAGCCCGTGCAGCGGCGCCGGCAGGGTCTTCGTCAGCACCAACGGCGGTCTTTCGTTCCGGAGTCCGGCGACGGTCGCCGGAAGCGGGGTGCTGGAGATCGCCGTCCAGGGGGGTGGGCGCACCGGAACGGCGATCGCGGCCTATCGGACCACGGCCGGCACCTACGTCTCCGCCACCCAGGACGCGGGGGCGACCTGGTCGACCCCCACGACGATCTACACCGGCGCGCAGACCTACCTGAGTCTTGCCGCGCACGACGACACCTACCACGCGTCGAGCTGGAGCGGGGGCACGCTGAACCTCGTCCGCAGCGCCGATCTCGGCGCCACCTGGACGACGAGCGCGCAACAGACGATTTCGGCGGCGTACGGCGACGTGACGGTCGACGACCAGAACGGAAACGTCGTGCTGTCATCCGATACCCCCTCGATCAACCTGCGCAAGAGCGTCGACGGCGGCGCTTCTTTCGCGGGCACGGTGAACCTCGGCAACACGGTTACCTACAGCGATTGGGCGACCGGAGGGGGCGTCCTGTACGGCGTCGGCGCCAGCGGCATGGTCGCGGTCGCGCTCTCGAACAACGCGGTGACGTCGATGACCGGGGAGCCGACGACCGTCGATTCGCAAGGAAACGCGATCGACGCCGATCCGGCGGGAAACGCCTGGGTGGTCTACGAGAACGGGACGACCGTCACCGTCCAGCGGCTCTCCTTCGGCCAGACCGCCCTCGACTCCGCCGTCACCGTATCGGCGAACGGCACCAATCCGGGGATCGCCACGTGCGGCGTCGGCGCGGCGTTCATCGTCCTCGACGGCGCCTCGGGGCTCGAGTTTGCCGCCCGCGTCTACCCGTAGAGCGGCCGCCCGGCGCAGGCGCACAAGCGGAGGCGCCGGACCCCATGACAACCGTGTCGGGCGCGTCGCTTCGGCCGCGCCCGCCCCTCCTGCCGGGCTCGGCGAATCAGGGGGTTGCGCAGGGGCACGTCGCCTGCATCACGGTTCCCCGTGACCGCGCTCCGCTCCCCGCGCCTCCTCCGATCGCTGCTGATCGCCTCGCTCCTGGCGATCGCCTGTGCCACGTCGATGACGGCGCTTCGCCTTTGGGTCGCCGCGACGCCCACCGTGGCGACGGTCGCCCGGAACGCCGACGTCGCCTCCTAGCGTTTCGCGCCGCGTGATCCCGCAGGGGCGCCATCCGGTCCCACTTCCCCTCGGAGGGCGGCGAGCGCGGCGCCCGGATCGGCGAGGTCGCCGGCGACCGCCGCCACGTGCTGCCACAGCAGACGACCGGCCGGATCGAGCGCCACGGCGCCCCCCATCTGCAGCGGGTCGCCCTGGATCTTGCCTTCGCGGAAACCGGCCCGGAACGCCCGCGCGTAGTTCTTGAGCGAGCGCGCGGTCACCAGGTGGCGCACGCCGCGCCGAAAGCCGGCGGTGCGGTAGGTGGCACGGGACGGATCGGTGAAGAGCGGCACCTCCGAGAGACCGAAGTGATCGCGAAAGGCGGCGGCCTGGTCCGCGCGGCCGTTCCCGATCAGGGCGAGGACCGCGCCGACCGCGCGGATCTCCGGGAGGCGAGCGGCGAACGCCGCGGCCTCCTCCTGGCAGAGCATTCACCCGAAGTGGCGCAGGAAGACGAAGACCGCCGGCTTTCCGGCCGCGACCTCGCGTAGGCGAACGCTCCGCCCCGCCGGATCGAGCACGCTCGACTCCAACAAGTCTCGACCGGAAAGGGCCATGGCACCCGGATCATCGCACAATCGGGATCCGTCTGCGGCGGGTCCGCGTATTACAGTGCGGATGCATCGCCTGGGGGGACGATCATGGCGTCGGAGTTCGATCTCGAGCGGTACTTGCGCCATTCGAAGAAGGTGGAGATCGAGGATCTCGATCTGTCGGCGGCGGCGCACCACCCGTTGACCGACGACGAGGCGCGTTGCCTCACCTACATGATGGACATCGAGGCGCACACCGTCGTCTACCTGCGAAGCATCCTCTCGACCTGCGCGATCGAAGATCCCGAGACGACCGCCTTCCTCAGTTGCTGGGCGTACGAAGAGTTCTTCCACGGCCGCGCCCTCCGGCGATTCCTGCAGGCGTGCGGCCGGGCATTTCCGGAGGACCGCGCGTCGCACGTCCTCCGGAAAGTTCCATGGAGCGAATGGGCGAAAGACCTGGGCGCCTCGCTCGTTTGCCAGATCTCGCGGCACTTCCACGCCGTCTACCTGACCTACGGCGCGGTCTCGGAGCTGTCGACGTTGGAAGGGTACGGCCTGCTCGCGCGGCGGACGCGAAATCCGGTCCTCGCCGAGCTTTTGCGGCGGCTCGCGAAGGACGAACGGCGGCACTTCTCGTTCTACTACAACAAGGCGAGGGTCGAGCTCGCGCCGCGCGCCGCGCAGCGGCTGACGGGCTTCGTCCTCCGGCACTTCTGGCTGCCGGTCGGAGGCGGGGTGAAGCCCGACGCGGAGATGCACTGGATCCTCCGCTACGTGCTGGGCGGCGCCGAGGGGGCCGAGGTGGCGGCGCGGATCGACCAGACGATCGCGCGCCTCCCGGGGCTGGCCTGGTTCCGCGGTCTGACCGACCATCGCGAACGGGCGTTCCGCGCCCGGCCGGGGATCGGGGTCGGAGCCGACGACACGCCGTACGCGGCAGCCGCGATCGGCTAGCTACGGACAGTTCGACGCGCGCGCGCCGGCGTTGACCGCGTCGACGGCGCGGCGGGCGCGCTCCGCCGACTCGGCCGGGGTTCGCCCGCGGGCGTAGTCCCAGAGCGCGCCGATCGTGCCGGTGCGATAGGCGACGTAGAGGTAGCGACCGCCGACCACGATCCCGCCGACCGCCACCGCACCGAGTCCGACGGCCGCGGTGGTGGCGAGGATTCCCGGACCGGCGACGACCAGGGCCGCGGTCCCGGCAGCCACGCCCGCGGCGGTGAAAACGAGGCCGTAGCCGAGCGCAACCGGACCTGCGAGGGCGTAGACGATCCCTTCGACGACGCCGACACCCGTCTCCGCGGCTGCGCCGGCCGTCGTCGGCTCCTGTGCCGACCGGGCGATCGTCGACGTGGAAAGGGCGACGAGCGTCGCCACGACCATCAACGCCCGCCACGGCGAACGGCGCGCCCCGACTCCAACCTCCGCGTGTCGATCCATACGCCTCGGTGGTGCAGGTTCCAAGCCATGCAGAAGCCCAGTTTTCCCGAGCGGTTGCGCGCCGGCGACGGGGGCACTCCCGTTACCATCGGAGACCGCGATGTCCCGCCCCGAGTGGCGGCGGACCGTCAGGATCCGCGCTCGGTGCCGGAGGAGGTCTTCTCGGCCTCCTCCGCGATCTCGTCCGAGGTGACGAGCCGACTGTAAAAGAAGGCCGAGGCCCAAAGCACCGCCTGGATCAGAAAGGCGACGATGGAGACGGCGACGAGACCGGTCCCTCTCCAGGACGACGCCGGCGTGGGGGTGGACCGAAGGTAGAGATAGTACGCGAGCGGCCCCAACCAGACCGACCATCCCGCGACGAACAGGCCCCACGTCAGCCGGGGCATCGCCGGCACGCGGGTGAGCGCCGTCCCCTGACCCACGCGGACGACGTGCTCCTGCGGCGTCACGGCGACGTTCATCGGCGGCCGGCCGCAGCGCGCGCACGCGCCGCCCACCCCGCCGACCACCTCCCCGCCGCAGGACGGACAGACCACACGTCCAGTCTACCAGCGCCGGCGTGGCGGTGAGTGGCCGTGAGCGACCGCGCACGTTCCGGACGATTCGGCGGAGGTGAAGGTACTATCGCCCGGTGCGCGACAACCCTCTCCAGTTCGCGGTGGTGCGGGAGGACCCGCGGTTGGAGGCGATGGTCCTGGCCGAGATCGAGCCACCGCGACGAGCGCTGCTGGTCGCCTCGGGAGGTTGCACCGCCCTTTCCTTGCAGGCGCTCTTCCCGGACGCGAGCTTCGCGCTCGTCGACCCGAATCCGGCGCAGCTTGCGCACGTTCGCCGCAAGGTCGACGCATTGGCGCTCCCCGCCGACGTGCGGAAGCGAGCGTTCGGGATCGGAGAAAGCGGCGCCGACGACCTGAGCCAGCAGGGGAACTTCGAATCGCTCTTCCGCGGTCTTCGCGGATTCGTCCACGACTTCGTCGCCGGCGGCGAGACGTGGCGACGGTTCTTCCGTGCGACGCCCGGCGAACGGCAGACCGTCCTCGCGGACGTGGCCGCCTGCCGGTACTGGCCGGTCGCCTTCGAGCTGTTCTTCTCCGACGATCTCCTGCACGCCATCTTCGGAACGGCCGCCACACAGCACGCCGAGCGCGGCTCCTATCCGGCGTACTTCCGCCGCGCCATCGAGCGTGGACTGGCTCGCGACGACGCGGCGGTCAATCCGTTCCTCCACCACGTTCTTCTCGGGCATTACCTCGACGATCCGTCATCCCTTCCGCCGTTCCTCGCCGCGCCGCCGGCCGGATTCCGCTTCGAGTACGTCGTCGGCACGCTCGAGTCGGCGGCCGACCTCGCCGCCTCCTGCGCGCTCGTGCACCTGTCGAACGTCTTCGACTGGATGGACGACGCTTCGGCCGGCGCCACCGGGCGGGCGATCGCGGCCCGGACCCGACCGGGTACGGTCGTGCTGGTGCGGCAACTCAACAACCGTCGCGACGTCCGCCGCCACCTCCCCGGCTTTCGCTGGGACGACGCGCGAGGCGCCGCCATGCTCGCATCGGACCGCAGTCTCTTCTACGAGCGGATCCACGTCGGAACGAAAGAATGAACGACCTGATCGCGGCGATCCTGAACGAAGTGCCCTGGCGCTCGAACCCCTACTTCGCCGCGCTGCGCGAAAAACGATTCGACAAGGCCGACTTCGTCGAGACCCAGATCCAGTTCTACTTCGCCGTGGTCTTCTTCAGCCGGCCGATGGCGGCTCTCGCGGCGAAGATCCCCTCGCCCGAGCTGCGGATGGGGATCCTCCGGAACGTCTGGGAGGAGCACGGGGAAGGGGACACGCGGATCACGCACGGCGCGACGTTTCGCGAGCTGCTCCACCGCCTCGGAGGCGTCGACGACGCGGACATCGAGCGACGCACGCTCTGTCCGGAAGTGCGGATCTTCAACACGGCCCTCTCCGGCTGTTGCGTGCTCGACGACCACCTGGTGTCGTGCGCCGTGATGGGGATGATCGAGCGGATGTTCTCCGAGATCTCCTCGTGGATCGGGCGTGGAATCGTCGACAACGGCTGGCTGACCCGGGATCGGCTGATCCACTACAACCTGCACGAGGCGCTCGACGTGCGGCACTCCGACGACTTCTTCCAGGTTCTGGAGGGGAGCTGGCGTCGCGGAGGCGCCGAAGGGCGCTACTACATCGAACAGGGGTTCCGGATGGGGGCGACGCTTTTCGACGGACTCTACGAGGGGCTGTGGAGGGCCCGCGCCCGGCGGTCGTTCTGCGAAATCCCGGAACGCCGGACCTGGACGTGAGGATTCACCGCGTCTTCACGCGAGACCGCGCCGCCTGGGGTCCGCGCATCCAGACGCTCGAAGGCACCGCCACCTATCCGCTCGGCGAGGACTCCTTTCGCATCGATCACGGCGCCGACTACTTCTCGTTCTTCGACCGCCTCGGGAGCGATCTCCACTACTACGTCGTCGCCGACGGCGACCGCGCGCTGGCCGTGGGAGCGGGGGTCGTGCGCCGTGTCCCGATCGGCGGCGTCACCCGGGAGTGCTGGTACCTGTGCGACTTGAAGGTGCACCCCGACGGCCGGGGCCGGCGCCTGCCGCTGCGAATCCTCTCGCGCGGGTTCGTCCCGGGTTACTGGCGGTGTCGGAGGGGCTACGCCGTCTCCATGGATCCGGCCGGCGGGGAGCCGAACCGCATCGCGCGCCTGCTCGGACGCTTCCGTTGGGCGCGACTGTCGGCCGCGGCGACGCTTCGCATCTACTCGCTCGACGGACCGGCGATGCGGCGCGCACAGCCCCTCGTGGAGCGCCACCGCGGCCCGACCGGATTCCTCTCTCTCGCCGGCGTGAAGGAGATCGTGCTCGCCTCCACCGGCCGGCCGATGCCGCTCCTCCACGTGCAGTTCGGCCCTTGCGCCGATCCGCGCCTGCGCGAGCCGCAGCCCGGCTCCGTGCACATGCTTTGCGCCCCCGCCGGCGATCCGCTGGCGACGGAGCTGGAGTCGACCGGCGTCCGTCCCTCGGCGACCGCGACCGTGATCCAGCACCGCATGGACGACGCGGACTGGCGCTTCGTCCTCACCAGCGATATCTGACCTCCGGCCGCCGCGCGACGCGTGGACGGTCAAGCGGCGCTGGCGTGGCACTTCTTGTACTTCTTGCCGCTGCCACAGGGGCACGGGTCGTTGCGGCCGACCTTTTCGCCGCCGCGGACGGTGCCGGCCGAGGCGGCGGCGCCGGGGCCGCGGTTCTCGACCATGCGCGCCGGAGCCCGCATCGGGATGTTCGGCAGCGGACGACCGGCGGCACGGGCGGCCGCCTCGTCGGATCCCGGTTCGGAAACCTCGTCCGCGGCGTCCGTCCCGTCGACGTCGGCCGCGTCCTGGCGCGCGGCGCCCGCGAACGGGGCGCCGCCGCCGGCCGCGCCCCGCGTGCCGGTGGCGATGCGGCTGCCGGCGGTCGACGAGCGCGCGGCGAAGCCGGGGAATCCGGAGCTCGAGACGTTCGCCGAGGCGGCCGGCCGCGGCGCCGGCTGCTCGAACTGGACCTGCACGCGGAACAGGCGCATCAGGACGTCTTCCTTGATCGCCTGTTCCATCGCCAGGAACATGTTGAACCCTTCCTTCTTGTACTCGAGCTTCGGGTCGCGCTGGCCGTAGCCGCGAAGCCCGATCCCCTCGCGCAGGTGCTCCATCCCCTGCAGGTGATCGCGCCAGTGGTGGTCGAGGGCCTGCAGATGGAACAGGCGCTCCAGGTGGCGTATCACCGGACCGGTCAGCTCCTTCTCCCGGCCTTCGTACCGCTCACGTCCGAACTCCTTGATGCGCGCGGCGACCGTGGCTCCGTCCTCGCGGCGCAGGGTCTCCGGATCGTCGGCCACCTTGAAGCCGAAGACGCGGTCGGCGACCTCCGCCACCGCCCCCGGGTTCCACTCGTCACGCGCGATCTGCGGGTGCATGTAGCTCTGCACCAGGTGGTCGGCGACCTCGTCGATCTCTTTCAGCGTCTCGGCCTTGGTCTCCTTCCCTTCGAGGAAGGTCTGCCGCCAGCCGTAGGTCGCCTCGCGCTGGAGGTTCATCGTCTCGTCGTACTCGAAGACGTTCTTGCGGATGTCGAAGTTGTGACCCTCGACCTTCTTCTGCGCGTTCTCGACGGCGCGCGTCACCCAGCGATGCTCGATCGGCTCCCCCTCCTCCATGCCGAGCATCTCCAGCATGTTCTTGATCCGGTCCGACCCGAAGATCCGCATCAGGTCGTCCTCGAGCGACAGGAAGAATCGCGACGAACCGGGATCCCCCTGGCGCGCGGCGCGGCCGCGGAGCTGGTTGTCGATGCGCCGCGATTCGTGGCGCTCGGTGCCGACGATGTGCAGCCCGCCGGCCGCCACCACCTCCTCGTGCTCCTTCGAGCAGCGCTCCCGCCACTTCTCGAGCGCCGCCTGGTAGGCCTGGTCTCGTCCCTCCTCGTTCTCGAACTCCCGGTGCTCGATCTCCGCCCGGGCGTGGAACTCGGCGTTCCCTCCGAGGAGGATGTCGGTGCCGCGTCCCGCCATGTTGGTGGAGATCGTCACCGCCCCCTTGTGGCCGGCCTGGGCCACGATCTCCGCCTCGCGCTGGTGGTTCTTGGCATTGAGGACGTTGTGCTTGATCCCGGTCTTCTGCAGCAGGCGTGAAAGCCGCTCCGACTTGTCGATCGAAACCGTTCCGACCAGCACCGGCTGCCCCTTCTCGTGGCAGGCCTTGATCTCGTCGATCACCGCGTTGAACTTCTCGCGCTCGGTCTTGTAGATGATGTCCTCGTAGTCGACGCGGACGTTCGGCCGGTTGGTCGGGATCTGCATCACCTCCAGCTCGTAGATCTTGTTGAACTCCGCCGCCTCGGTGTCGGCGGTGCCGGTCATCCCCGCCAGCTTCTCGTAGAGCCGGAAGAAGTTCTGGAAGGTGATGGTTGCGAGCGTGCGGTTCTCGTTCTGGATCTTGACCTTCTCCTTGGCCTCGACCGCCTGGTGCAGCCCGTCGCTCCACCGCCGGCCGGGCATCAGCCGCCCGGTGAACTCGTCCACGATGACGATCTGGCCGTCCTTGATCATGTACTCGACGTCGCGGTGGTACAGATTGTGGGCGCGCAGCCCCTGCTGAATGTGGTGCAGCACGGGCATGTTGACCGGATCGTACAGGCCCG
>CAYJRR010000051.1:6732-30541 GCA_964372275.1 uncultured bacterium | reverse complement strand
CCGCGATGGCGGCGCTCTTTCCCGACCATCCCGAGGCGATCGAGCGCTCGGTGGAGTTGGCGGCGGCGTGCCGCTTCTCGCTCGACTCGCTCCGCTACCGCTATCCGGACGAGTGGCTCCCGCCGGGCTACACCGCGTTCGGCTGGCTCACGGAGCAGGTCTGGAAAGGGGCGGCCGAGCGCTACCCGGCCGGCGTGCCGCCGGAGGTCCGCGCCCAGCTCGCGCACGAGCTACAGCTCATCGAGGCGCTCGACTACGCCCCCTACTTCCTCACCGTCTGGGAGATCGTCGTCTTCGCGCGCGCCAAGGGGATCCTCTGCCAGGGGCGGGGGAGCGCCGCCAACTCCGCCGTCTGCTTCGTCCTGGGGATCACCGCCATCGATCCGGTGCGGATGGGGCTCCTCTTCGAACGATTTCTTTCGGTGGAACGCGGCGAGCCGCCCGACATCGACGTCGACTTCGAGCACGAACGGCGCGAGGAGGTGATCCAGCACCTCTACCAGCGCTACGGCCGGCACCGCGCCGCCATGGTCGCCAACGTCATCACCTACCGCCATCGCCTCGCGGCGCGCGAGACGGCCAAGGCGCTCGGGCTGCCCGAGTCCCGCGTCGACCACCCGACCGAACACGTCCGCGCCCGCGCGAGTGAGCTGCTCGGGTTCCCGCGGCACCTGGGGATCCATTCGGGCGGGTTCGCCATCACCCACGGGCCCCTCCACGAGCTGGTGCCGACCGAGAACGCGACGATGGAGGGGCGCACCGTCGTCGCCTGGGAGAAGGACGACCTGGCGGCGGTCGGGATCCTCAAGATCGACGTGCTGGGTCTGGGGATGCTGACGATGATCCGCAAGGCGCTCGACCTGGTGCGCGAGCACGAAGGGATCGACCTCTCGCTCGCCACCATCCCGGCGGAGGACCCGCGCGTCTACGACGCGATCGGCGAAGCCGACACCGTCGGCGTCTTCCAGATCGAGAGCCGGGCGCAGATGAACATGCTGCCGCGTTTGCGGCCGCGCTGCTTCTACGACCTGGTGATCGAGATCGCGCTGATCCGTCCCGGCCCGATCACCGGCGGGATGGTGCAGCCGTTCCTCCGCCGCCGGTGGGGGAAGGAGCCGGTCGTCTACGCCCATCCCTGCCTGCGGCCGATCCTGGAGAAGACCTACGGCGTCCCGGTCTTCCAGGAGCAGGCGATCCGCCTGGCGATGGCCGCCGCGGGGTTCTCCGCCGGCGAGGCCGACGCGCTGCGCCGCGCGATGACGCACAAGCGGTCGACGGAGGAGTTGGAAAAACTCCACGGCCGGCTGCTCGCGGGGATGGCGGAGAAGGGGATCTCGCGCCCGGCGGCGGAGGAGATCGTGCGCCAGCTCTCCGGCTTCGCGGGGTACGGATTCCCCGAGAGCCACTCCGCCTCGTTCGCGCTCCTGGTCTACGCCTCGGCCTGGCTCAAGGTGCACCACCACGCCGCCTTCACCGCCGCGCTCCTGAACTCCCAGCCGATGGGGTTCTACGCCGCGCACACCCTCGTCAACGACGCCCTTCGGCACGGCGTCGAGGTGCGCCCGGTCGACGTCACGAAGAGCCGCTGGGATTGCACGCTCGAACCGCGGGAGGGCGGCGGTCGGGTGACGGCGGCGGACGGCCCCCTCCACGCGGTGCGGCTGGGACTGCGTCACGTGCGCGGTCTCGGCGAGCAAGCGGAGAAGCGGCTCCGGGCGAGCGCCCCCTTCACGTCGTGGGACGACGTCGTGCGCCGGTCGGGCCTGTCGCGGGAGGGGATCGCGCGGATCGCGGCGGCCGACGCCTTCCGCCCGCTGGGACTCTCCCGCCGCGACGCGCTCTGGGCCGCCCTGCGCGAGCGTCCGCCCCTCGCCGGCCGCGCCGGCGAGGAAGGCCCGCGCGCCGACGGGGCGCTGTTCCCGGACGGCGGGCACGGCGAGCGCCCGGGGGAGGTGGCGTTCGCGGCGCTGTCGACGCGGGAGCGGGTCCTCTCCGACTACGACGCGACGGGCCTGTCGATCGAGGCGCACCCGGTCTCCTTCTTCCGCGACGGGTTCCGGCGGCGCGGCGTCCTCTCCTCGCGGGAGCTGGCCGCCGCGCGCCACCGCCAGAAGGTGTTGGTCGGAGGGATGGCGATCGTCCGGCAGCGCCCCCCGACGATCGGGAACGTCGTCTTCGCCACGCTGGAGGACGAGTGGGGGTTCCTGAACTTGGTGATCCCTCCGGAGGTCTACGAGGCCCACCGCCCCCTCGCCCGCGACGCGCTGTTCGTCGTCGCCGCCGGCCGCGTCGAGCGCGCCGGGAAGGCGATCAACGTGCAGGTCTCGTCGTTCGAGCCGGCCGTCCCCGACGCGCCCGAAGCCGATCCTGCCGCGACCGTCGCCATGCCGGCGCTGCCTTTGCGGTCGCGCGATTTCCGCTGACCGGAGAGGCGCCACCCCGGGATTGACACGCGGAATTGCGCCCTCAGGTCCGGACCGCGGTGTCCGACGAACGCGCCGACCCGAACCGCCTCGTCTACGACAAAGTGGCTCTTGCCTACGACGAGCTGTGGAGCGCGCACGTCGCCGAGCCGAACGTCCGGCTGACGAACCTGCTCGCGCCCCGTCCCGGAGAGCGCGTGGTCGATCTAGCCTGCGGGACGGCGCTCTACACGCTGGAGATGGCCCGACGGGCGGAGCCCGGGCAGACGGTGGGGGTCGACCCGTCCGACGGGAGGCTGGCGGCTGCGCGCAGGCGCGCGGCGGGATGCGACGTTTCGCTCACGCTGGTCCAATCGACGGCCGAGGCCTTCATCGCCGGCGCGCGGCCCGCGAGTTTCGACGTCGTTTCGTTGCGATTCGCGCTCGCCTATCTCGACTGGCGCCGCGTGCTCCCGGCGATCGGCCCGATGGTCAAGGAGGGCGGTCGCGCCGGCGTGCTGACGAGCCTCGCCGACAGCATCCCCCAGGCGCTGCAGGTCGGCCGGGAGATTGCCGGAACGTTCGGGGTCGCCGACGTCGCGCCGCCGGTCCCGGCCGACGTCGAGGAGGTGGGGGCGCTGCTTTCGGACGCCGGCCTCCTCGAGCGCGACCGGTTCACCGAACGGATCCGTCTCTGGTTCGACGACGGGTTCCAGGTCGCCGCATGGCTCGAAGCATCCGGCTATTCGACCCACCCGCTCCTCTCCGCGATCGACGACGCCGCGCGCGACGACCTGCGGCGGCACTTCTCGGCGGAAGTGGAACGATTCCGCGAAGCGCGCGGCGTACCGCTCGATCTGGTGATCGGTGGCGTGGTCGCCCAGCGCGTGGTATGACCCCTGCCCCGATGGCGTTGTTCGGGCCCTCCATCGTCGAGACGGGACGGACGCCGGGGTATCCGGAGTTCCAGCCGCTGCACCTATCGGTGCACCCGGAGCGCGTCTTCCACGCCGTTTCGGCGGCCGCCGGTTCCCGACGCGGATGGACGGTGGTGAAGGTCGACCGGGCCGCGCGCCTCCTCCACGCCGAGGCGCGCACGGTGTGGGGCTTCGTCGACGACATCGCCGTGTGGGTCGAGTCGCCCTCCGAGGGGAGCCTGGTGCAGATGCGCTCCGGCGCGCGCGGGGGGGCCGATTTCGGTCGCAACGCGCGCCGGGTCCTGGCGTTCCTGCGCGCGGTGGAATCGAGGGTCCGACGATGGAGTTGACGCCCCGGCAACGGCAGCACCTCAAGCGCCTCGCGCACCACCTGAAGCCGGTGGTGCAGGTCGGGAAGGACGGGATCTCGCCGAGCGTCGCGTCGCAGCTCGACCGGGCCCTCACGGACCACGAGCTGGTGAAGGTGAAGCTGACCGAGAGCGCGCCGCTCGACCGCGACGAGGCGGGGCGCGCCCTTCCCGGGGCGGCGGCGGCGTTCCTGGTGCAAAACCTCGGAAAGGTCTTCGTCCTCTATCGTCCGCACCCCACCCGACCCCGCATCGAGCTGCCGTGGGACGAGCCGGCGGCGGACGACGAGGAGGAGCCGTACGACCTGGAGACGGCCCGCGCGCCGCGCGCGCGCGCGCCGGGCCTTCTCGGCGGCTCGGTTCGCGAGCGGGGTCCGCGCCCCGCGCCGCCGCCGGCGAGGACGGCGATCCGACGGCCCGATCGCCCGGCGACCGCTCCGGAGCGCCCGCGTGCGACGGGTCGTCCCGCGCGCCGCCGGTCGACCGGGCGGCGGCCCGGAGGTCGCCGCGGCGGCCGCCGGCCGCGGTGAGTCACTCCTCGCGGCGCTTGAGCTCGGCGGCGGAGGTGGCGGCGCGCCGGGAGGTCTCGTCCAGCCAGTCCTCGAACGAGGCGGAGACGTCGGTCACCTCGCCGGTCTTCGAGTCGAGCCGTCCCACGCGCCCCTTGGGGGATTTGATCTCGATCGCGTCGTAGTCGCCCGTCTGGTAGTCGAAGAACGGGAGCCACTGCGCAAGGTCCCAGCCGAGGTCGGCCTTGCGGATCACGTCGACCATCTCGGGAAGGGAGGACTCGCCCGAGAGAGGCGGCACGTAACCGTGCGGCAGCTCGACGCCGTCGGCGAGCCGATAGAGCTCGCGAAGGGGCCCCGGGATGACGATGCCGGCCTTTCGCTCGATGTCCTTGATGCGCCCTTCGCCGGTCGCCGGCCCTCCTTGTGCGAACTCTTCGTTTTCGGCGACCCACTTCAGGAACTCGCGGACCTTCATGATCGAGGCAGCCTCCCGGGGAGAGGATACACGGGATTGGCTGCCGGTGCGCGGTCCGCCCTTCGGGCTTCCTCGGGGCCTCCCCGTGTCGATTCGCCCTTCGGGCTTCCTCGGGGCCTCCCCGTGCCCCTAGTCGAGGCACGGGGACGACGGTTGGGGGGCGGTTGCGGCGGCGAGCGCGGACACGAGGCGGGAGGCGTCGGCCGCCGCGGAGGCGCAGGCCGGAGGAAGCCGCTTCTCGACGAAGGTCGCCTTCGGTCCGAGCTCGGCCGTCGCCGCCAGCGTCGGATCGAGCCGCGCCAGCCGGCGGATCTCCCGCACCGTCGTCGGCAGGAAGAAGTCGACCGATCCCGACGGGCCGATCTTCGAGAGGTGGGCGAAGCGGAGGCGGATCTTGTCGCCGCCGCGCCGATCGACGATCCGGGCGATGTCGACCTCGTCGGGCTCCGACGTCCGTTCGACGGTCCGGTAGATCGGTTGGGCGTACGGAACGCGGGTTCCGTAGACGCGCGGAGGGATGAGGACGCCCACCGAATCGCGCCGGTCGTAGACGGCGTAGAGCGGCACGGTGCGGTAGCGGACGCGCGCCCCGGTCTGCACGCGCTCCTGACCGTCGACGCAGTAGACCGCCCCCTCGCGCACCAGCGCCTGGAATCCGGTGGCGAGGTCGGCCGGCCTCACCGAGGGGCCGGCCAACAGCTCGGGTCGGAGGTCGAGAACCGAATCCGAATACCGGCCGGCATTCTCGCCGCTGGCGCAAGTGGTGAAGATCGACCCCGGCGCGATGGCGCGAACCAGGTCGGTCACCTCCTCGAGCGCCAGTCGCCGGCTGTCGGCCGATTGCGGCTTTCGAAGCTCGGCGAGGGCCTTCTGCAGCGAGGGGCTCGCGTCGATCTCGTCGGCGATCCGGGTGAGCAGATCCTCCCGGACGCGCGCCGTCATCGAGTGCACCTCGACCCGCATCGCATGCTGCCGGTCGTACTCCGACTCCAGCCGTGCCCGCGTGGCGGCGCACTCCGTTCCTTCCTCGGCGTGACCGACGCGGCCCCAAAGCATCGCCACCAGGCCCGCCGTCTGCGCGAACCGACCGAACGACCGTCGACCGTTCCTCCCCATGGTGCGCCTCCCCGACCCCTTCCACTGCAGCGACCAGGCCAGGCGGAAACCGTTTCGATTCCGCTCACTTCACGAACGGACCGGGGGCGCCGGGACGGCGGTGGGGGGATCGCCGTGTCGCGCCCACCATTCGGCGGCCGATCGACCCGCGGCGCGGCCGGTGGCGAGGCAGGCCTGCAGGAGGTAGCCGCCGGTCGGCGCCTCCCAATCGATCATCTCGCCGGCGACGAACCGCCCGGGCCGCGCGCGCATCATCAGCCGCTCGTCGATCGCGTCCCAGCGTACGCCGCCGGCCGACGAAATCGCCTCGGCGATCGGGCGCAGGCCGCGCACCGGAAGCGGGAGCGACTTGAGTCGGCGGGCGAGGCCGGCAATCTCCTCCGAGGGCGGGCGGGGGAGGGCGCGCAGGAGGCGCCGCGTCCCCTCGCCGAGGCCGAGCCGCGCCAGCGCCGTCGACAGGCTGCGCGCGCCGCGGGCGGACAGCCGTCGCGCGATCGCCGCCTCGTCGAGGTCGGGCTTCAGGTCGAGCGTCAGTGCCGCCGACTCGCCGCGGAGCAGCGAATCGCGGACGGCCGGGAAGAGCCGATAGACCGGCGTTCCTTCCAGGCCATAGCGGGTGACCGTCAGCTCCCCGACGCACCGCTCGCCGCCGAAGGAGAGCGCGATCGACTTCACGGCCGTTCCGTCGGGGGGCGGGGTTCCGGGCCAATCGATCTCCAGGCCGGCGTTCGCCGGGAGGAGGTCGGTCACCTCGATCCCCGCGGATCGGAACAGGTCGACCCAACGGCCGTCGGAGCCGGTCTCCGGCCAGGAGGCCCCGCCGAGCGCGAAGACCGCGGCCGGCGGGTCGACCCGCAGCGGCCTCGGGGCCGGCGGGCCCCCCGATCGCGAAGCGGCGGCCGTCGCGACCTCCTCGAAGAGGATCTCGCCGCCGTCCGGCGCGAAGCCGGCGAACCGGCATCGAGTGCGGAAGCGCACGCCGCGCCGTTTCAACCGCGCCACCCACGCGCGCAGGAGCGGCGCGGCCTTCGCCTCGCGCGGGAAGACGCGGCCGGACGATCCGACGTAGGTCGCCTGGCCGAGAGCGTCGGCGAATGCCCGGACCTCGGACGGCGGAAAGGCGCGCACGAACGGCTCCAATCGCGCGCGCGATCGGCCGTAGCGGTCGAGGAACGACTCGAGCGGCTCGTCGTGCGTGAGGTTCAGGCCCCCTTTTCCGGCGACGAGGAGCTTGCGACCGACCGATGGCTTCCCGTCGACCACCGTCACCGAACATCCGTTCGGCACCGCGGCGAGCACCCCTTCCGCCGCCATCAAGCCGGCCGGTCCGCCGCCGACGATCCAGATCACGGCGTGGTAGCATCGTCGCAACGTCGCGTCGCGGTCCAGCCCGGCGGCGACGTCCCTCGTGCCCCATCGCTACCCACATCCGGGGGCGGCACCGTTCTCGACGCTCCCGGCCGCCGCGCTGCGGGCCACGCTCCAGGAAGGGTACGGCGCCGAGGACCTGCGGCGGGACGTTTTCGCCGGGATCGTCGTCGGCGTCGTCGCGCTTCCGCTGTCGATGGCGTTGGCGATCGCCGTGGGCGTGGCGCCGGGCCACGGGCTGATCACCGCCGTCGTCGGGGGAATCCTCGTGGCGGCGCTGGGGGGCTCGCGCACGCAGGTCACCGGTCCGACCGCCGCCTTCGTCGTGATCCTCGCGCCGATCGTCTCGCGCTTCGGCCTCGGAGGCCTGCTCGTCGCGGGGATGATGGCCGGAGCGATCCTCGTCGGCCTTTCGATCGCGCGGATGGGGAAGCTGCTCCAGTTCATCCCGCACCCGGTGACGACCGGTTTCACCGCGGGGATCGCGACGGTGATCGCGACCCTGCAGGTCAAGGACCTGCTCGGTCTCGAGGTCGCGCACATGCCGGAGCACTACCTCGAGCGGGTCGCCGCGTTGGCGCGGGCGCTGCCGAGCACGTCGTTCGCCGAGATGTCGGTGGGGCTCGGCACGTTGGCGCTGCTGATCGCCGCTCCACGGCTGACCAAGCGCGTCCCCGCGCCGCTGATTGCCCTCACCGTTGCGAGCGTGTCGGTCTACGTCGCGCGCGCGTCACTTCCCGGGTTGTCGGTCGACACCATCGGCAGCCGTTTCGATCTCGTCTCGCAGCCGCTGGCGCTCGGGCTTCCCTGGAGCTTCCAGGAGGGGATCCACTTCGACTTCGGCCTGACGGCGATCCGGAAACTGGTGCCGGCGGCGTTCGCGATCGCGATGCTCGGGGCGATCGAGTCGCTCCTTTCCGCGGTCGTCGCCGACGGCATGGCGGGGACCAAGCACAACCCCGATGCGGAGCTGTTCGGCCAGGGGATCGGCAACCTGGTGGTTCCGTTCTTCGGCGGGATCGCGTGCACGGGAGCGATCGCCCGGACCGCGACCAACATCCGGTCCGGTGCCCGCTCGCCGGTCGCCTCGATGGTCCACGCGCTGACGGTCTACGCGGCGGTGGCTGTGCTGGCGCCGGTGCTGCGCCACATCCCGATGGCGTCGCTGGCGGCGCTCCTCTTGCTCGTCGCGTGGAACATGTCGGAGCGGAAGCACGTGAAGCACATCCTGCAGGTCGCTCCGCGCGGCGACGTGGCGGTGCTCGTCGTCTGCTTCACTCTCACCGTCGTCTTCGACATGGTGATCGGGGTCGCGGTCGGGATCGTCTTCGCCGCACTTGTGTTCATGCGCCGCATGGCGGAGGTCACGCAGACCCAGCTCGTGGCCGGGTCGGACGACCCGACCTTCGGTACGATGCCCCGCGGGGTCCTCGCCTACCGGATCGCCGGACCGCTCTTTTTCGGCGCCGCGGAGAAGGCGATGTCGACGCTGCAGCGGATCGAATCGCGCGTGCACGTGGTGATCCTCGACCTCTCCCAGGTGAGCGCGATCGACGTCACGGGGCTGGTCGCCCTGGAGAGCGCAATCGCCCACGTCGAGCGCAACGGCGCGCGTACCCTGCTGGTCGGACTCGGCGAGCAACCGCGGAAGGTGATCGAGCGCGGGTTCGGGCATGGGAAGGGGTCGGTGGAGCTGTTCGACGCCTTCCCGCCCGCCCTGGAGCGCGCCCGCTCGCTCGTCCCGGGGACGGCGGCGACGCCCGAGCCATCGCCGGTGGCGGCCCCGGTCCCCCGGTAGGCGGTCTGCGCCTCGCGCGGCGAGCGGCGCCCTCCTCCCCCCGCTACTCCGCGGCGATCCGCTCCACGGTGACGACGTCCTTGTTGGTGCTGGAGTTGTCCTCCTCGTGGCCGTGCGCGCCCGCGAGACTTCCGGCGCTGCCGCCCGCCGCCCAATCCGTGCAGGTGCCGAAGGCGCGCCCCTCCGCGACGATCGAGACCGTTCCGCCCTGCCGAGCTTCGGTGATTTCGGAAGTGGCTCGCCCGGTGGTGTAGCGGATCTCGCCGGGAGACTCGGCGTGGAGGGCCGACGCGCACGCCTGCGGCGTGCACTGGTCCGGTTCGGCGTCGATGTTCGCCGCGCGCGACTGGAACGACATCCGCAGATGGCCTTCGCCGGTGACCGCTCCCGGCCCGTCGACCCAGGTCGGCGAACCGCCGGCGGCGGTGCCGTTGCTGTCGACCGTCCGCTTCACGTCGAGCAGGTCGGCGTGCGCGGCGCAGTAGAGCGTCCCCTCCGACCCCGCCGCGAGGTAGTCGCGGCACAGGCAGTTCCCCAGCGGCAGGCTCACCGCGAAGGTGACGTCGCTTTGCAGCGTCACCTCGGCCTTGTCGCCGTTGGGCAGGCCCGCGCACAGCACGAGCGCCCCGCCGACCTTCCAGCCTTCGGCGTCGAGGAATTCGCTTGTGTCGGTGTTCTGGCCGATCGCCGAGGTGAAGAAGGCCGACGCGGCCGCGCCGGCGCCGTCCTTCCCGGTGCTGATCGAGACGCTGCGGCAGCCGAGACCCGGCTCCTCCCGGTTCGAGTCGTCGTCGTCCCCGACGACGTCGTCGTCATCGTCGCCGATCGCCGGTTGGGTCGTGCCCGAGGCACACCCGACGGCGAGCGCGACCGCGAGCGCACCGCACGTGGCGCGACCCAGGCTCGTCACGAGCTGCTTCGAAATTCGACGCATGACGCGATTCTCCCTTCGCGATGGCGGCGCGTCCCCGAAACGCTCCGCCGACCCCAACGGGAGCAATGCCCGTGCCCCCACCGTTGCGCGCGGCGATCGGCGCGCGGAGGGGGATAACAGCCCGGAATGCGGTGGGCGTCCACTGCGTCACGCGCGACGCGCCGGCCGCCGTCCGAATTCCGCCCAATCCGCGCTCCGGTGGACGCGCGGACGGCGGGTGTCGCGCGGCGCCACGCCGCGGGTGCGTTACGATCGGCCCATGAGCCGACGATCCGTCACGCCCCGCGTCACGCGTCGCCTCCTCCTGCCGGCGCTCTTCGTCCTCGGCGGCGCCGTCTGCAACCCTTCGCGGCCCGCCGATTCGGCGCAATCCGGCGCGAAGACGGCTCCGGGGAAGCAGGGCCCGGCGGCACGCCCGCAGCCGAACTGCACCTTGCCGACGTTCGAAGACCGCTACGCCGGCTTCGTCGTCGGCCGCCCCGCCGGCTGGGAGATCGACTACCTCAACGGAACGATCAACGTCCGCCGGGACGTGAACACGGTGGCGGTCGTCTACCCGGTGCGGCCGCGCGCCGGGAACACGGCGGAGACGATCGTCGCCGAGTACGCCAAGGCGCTGGAGTCGTTGTTCGCGAAAGAGGGAGGCGCGCTGCGCGCCGTCGGCGGCACGCTGGAGGGGAAGATCCGGGGCATCGCCATCTCCGGGGAGATCTCGGCGCGAGCGGTCGGCCCCGACGTGGTGATCCGTGGCGGCTGGGCGCCGTCGTCCGACTGGGCGTCGGTCCGCGGAACGCTCGCCGCGGTGGGGGACTGCTACGCGCGAGCGCGCGGGACGATGCTCAAGGCCCAGCGCCGAACCGGCGCCGACGGCGCCGGCAGCACCACCTACGCATTCAGCCTTCCCGACGGCTGGAGCGTCGCCGGCGTCTCGTCGCGCGGCATCGACCTGTTGGCCGACGAGGTCAGCGGTGTGAGCTTCGCCTACCTCACCGGAATGATGGGCAGCCAGACGCCCGACGGATTCATCGACTTCGTCGTCCAGGCGACCGGCTTGCAGAACGTGAAGTTCCTCGCGTCGCGCGACCTGCCGAGCCAAGCCGACCCGATGGGCCTCCGCTGGGTCACGAAGTCGAAGGAGTACACCGGCGTGCAGAAGGGGCGGCGCGTGCACGGCGTCGTCACCGCGTCGGTGGGCACGATGGGGTTTTTCGGGATGAGCAACTGGTCGGGGATGATCTCGGTTCGGCAGGCCGAGGCGACGAAGTGGGAGTCGCTCTCCGGGATCACCGGCGTGGTGCAGGAGTCGATCCGCATCGTCGACGCCAAGCCCGGACAGGGGAGGATCCTCCCCAGGAACAACCCGCTCGACGACTCGGCGATCATGAGCTCGTGGGAGTACAAGAACCAGGTCGACGAACGGCTGAGCGCGCGGCGCAGCGAGACGATCCTCGAGTACCAGGAGGTCCGATCGCCGACGTTCGGGGAGACCTACCAGGCGCCGTACAGCGCATGGCAGGAGAGCGGGCCGCAAGGGCCGGGGTACTACCTGCCGATGGCCAACGGCGAGCAGGAGCTGCTCGAGATCGTGAATCCGTAGACTCGTCTCACGGCGGGCGGCCGACGCTGATTGACGGCTCGATCGGCCGACGGAATTGCTCACGGCGCACGGCCTCGATGCGGTAGCGATCGCGCGCCATGCGCATCCTTCGCCTTCGGCGTCGATTCGTCGCAACCCTCCTCCCCCTCCTCACCGGCTGCGCCCTCGGCGTCCAGACCGGCCTCGGTGACGCGCCGCCGGAAGAGCGGACGGCCGACCCGTTTGCCCCGATGGAGGACCGCAGCGAAGGGCTGACCAACACCTCGACCGACCTGATGGCGGTGCTCGAGAACGGCTCCCTGCCCGGCGCCTGCGCGGCGTGGGCGGCCGATCCCGGCAATCGAAAGAAGAAGCTTCTCTGCGGCAAGTCGATGTTCTTCTACGAGAGCTACTCGACGTTGGGGGTGCCGGCGCCCCTGGTCGACTTCCTGATCGCCAACTTCCCGGAGGAGGTCGGCGCCGGATTCTCGGAGATGGGGATGGTCCCCGATCCGACCTCGGAGGCGGGGCTGCCGCTCGGATTCACGCCGACGGCGCCCATCAACGGGCAGGTGGCGAGCTACGCCTACACGTGCGCCAGCTGCCACTTCGAACGGATGCCGGACGGCCGCTACGGTGTCGGCGCCGCGAACCACGCATTCGACTACGGCCGGCAGATGCTCTCCTTCGTGATCCTCCCCGGGATCGCGACGATGGGTGGCGCCGAGAACCACGATCCGTCGGCGGTGGCGGCGATCCAGCCGCTGCTCGATCGCTTCGACGCCGAGCCGTCGCTCAAATGGCAGCTGGTGGGGGCGCTGCTGCCGATGCTCGGCGCCGGTGCCGGCGAGCCCGAGTTCCCGCTCGAAACCGAGCGCCACTACGCGCAGTGGAAGACCGGGACGATGGACTTCACGATCGAGCCGCTCTTCCTCAACGACGGCGTCCACACCGTCACCAAGATTCCGACGCTGTGGGGGATCCCCGATCCCGAGGAGGTCGCGGCGACCGGGATGGAGACGGCGATGCTCGGCTGGTCCGGGACCGCCAACTCGATGCTCGACTTCGCACGCTCCTTCGTCGCATGGAGCGGCGGCGACGTGGAGGGCTGGCCCGACTCCCGGCTCGAGCCGCTGGTGGAGTACGTCCACTCGCTGGCGCCGCCACCCGCCCCGTCTTCGGGGGAGGCGCTCGTCGCGAAGGGACGCGAGACGTTCTCCGCGGCGGGGTGCCTCGACTGCCACGCCGGCCCGCGCGGAAGCGGAAAACGAACCTATTCGTTCGACGAGGTCGGAACCGACGACGCCCTGGCGAAGTGGATGGACCCCGACCTCGACGGCCAGATCTGCTGCGGCGCCTACCTCGACGGCCAACCGATGTCGAACGGCGTCAAGTCCCCACGGCTGGTCGGCCTGTGGGCGATGGAGCGGTTCCTCCACAACGGCTCGGTTCCGTCGCTGGAGGACCTCCTGTGCGCAGACGGTCCGCGCGGCGGGCCGTCGGAACCGGCCTTCGGCGATGGTGGCCACGAGTACGGCTGCGATCTTCCGGACGACGAAAAGTCGGCGCTGCTCGCCTTCCTCCGCTCGCACTGATCGCTCGGGGCGGTCGCGTCCCCGATGGATTGGGCCGCCCCCATGAGTCCGGCACTAACCCGGACCCCGAAAACCGTTCGATCGCGGACGCTTGCGAATCTCTCGCGATGGCACGGCGGCTGCTGTTTCCAGAGGGCGAAGGGGAGGGGACGCACATGGGACGCAAGGGTCGCCGACGAATCGGTTCCGGACGCACGGTCGCGATCGCGGTCGTCACGTTCGTCACGCCGACGCTGGCGCGCGCGGAGTTCTGCCCGCCGCAGCGCGAGGAGCGCACGGCCCTCTTTCACGACGCGCCCGCGGACGCCCCCCTGCGCGCGCGTTGGTGCGTGGAGAAGCGGGGCGACGTCGACGTGGCCGACGGTCCCTACGAGTCGACATTCGCGGACGGCCGGACGTACCGGACCGGCCATTTCAAGAATGGCAAGGCCACGTCCGTCTGGACGGAGTACGCGCCCGAGGGGCATCGCACGGTGGTGGCCACGTTCCGCGACGGACGCCCCGTCGGCACGCTTCGGCGGTACGGAACGGGCGGCTCGACGCTCCTGGAGGGTTCGTTCCACGACGGAGCGCCGGCCGGATTGTGGCGCGTCACCGAGGCCGATCTCTCCATCTCCTTCGGAGAGGTCGATCGCCATGGGCGGAAGACCGGGGTCTGGAACGTGCACGATCTCGAAGGACGCGTGTCGCAGGTGCGCTATCGGTCCGTTCGTGAGCGGGTGATTTCGGCCGCGATGGGAACCGTGTTCGCGGCGACCGGAATTTCTCTGGGGGCGACGACGGTGTCGCTCATCGGCTCCATCGGCGTGGGCGCGCTCCTCTCCGGCGCCGCCCTCCCGCCGCTCCTGATGCTCGCCGGCCTGACGGCGGTCGGCATGGTGATTCTCGGGGGGGCGATCGCCTACGACGCGACGCGCACGCGGACCGTCGAGGCGGCCGGATCGAACGTTTCCCGGGCGGCCGAGTCCCGTGCCGTGTCGCTCTACCCCGCGCCGCAGGCGCCGGGCGCCGGCGTCGGGACGCGTCGCTGACGCGGGCGTCGGCGTCAACGGCGGCAGGCGGGCGGACTCGCTCCGGGAATCTGCGCCAGACAGTCCCCCAGCTCGCGCTCGATCCACGCCTGCTCCTCGCGCGAGAAGCCTTCGCAGAAGGCCTTCGGCTGGTAGGCCCAGGTCTCGATCGCGATGGCGAAGTATTCGTTGCCGAACAGCTTGCGGGAGTGCATGTCGGTGGGGAACCGCGACGGGAATCCGTACTCGCGGTGGATCGCCCACTCCTTCCGCGCGAGCGCGCAGAGTTTCGCGTGATCGCCCTCCTCGGGAGGACGGCCGAGGATGCCGTAAGCCTCGGTCCGGATCGGAGCGAGGCGTGGATCCGCTTCGTACGCCCGGTCACGGTCGCGGTAGCGGATTTCGAGGAACCGCTCCACCTTGTCGAAGTACTCGTTCCCCTTTCCGCCCATGTGCCAGGAGTGGGCGGCTTCGTGGAGGACCTGTCCCTTCACCGAAAAACCGTACTCCTCGAGTTCGGGCACCGACGTGCACAACTTCTCCGCGAAGAGCGAGTGCCAGTGACGCGTCCCCTTCAGCGTTCCGCCACCGATCTGGATGGCATTGCTGGATTCGGCGTAGTGCGCATCGTCGTCCGTCGGGTCGGGGGTGACCCAGATCGTCGTCTCCGGTCCGTGCGCGTTGAGCAGGCACGCGGGAACGGCGTCGACCAGCTCGCGGACCGCCTGTTCGTCGATCGGCGCCGGCTGCGCCGGCGGCCGCTTCCACGGATCGATCGAACCGACCTTGATCCGGTAGGAGGGCGGGCCGCGCCGTACGCCCTGGATCGCCTCGCGGATCGTCTCCACCGCGGGCTGCGTCGGGTCCGGCGGACAGTCGGCGGGGTCCGGATGCGAGCGCGCGTCGGACGCGGCGGTCGCCGCGAGAACCGCGGCCACCAGGGCCGCGCGCCGACGGCCACGCATCAGCGGCCGCTCCGCGGAAGGAGGATCCGCCAGCGCACGGCTCCGTCGGGCCCGACGGCGTAGCCGATCCCTTGCGCGGCGTACTCGTGAACCTCGAGCGCCGTCCGCACGTCGCCGGTGATCGGACGCTCGACCCGTGATCGGGAAGGGGCTCCCAGGCGCGCGCGCAGGTCGCTCCACACGCGCGCGCTCTCGCCCGGTGGGAGCAAGGCGTAGCGAAGGACCTTGCCGTGGAAAGCGAGCACGGCCCGCCCGCGACCGGGCATGGCGTACTCGAGCACCCACACCTCTTCGCGCGGCGGCGCCTTCGCCGCACGTAACGCCATCGCCTCCTCGACGCTCGGGCGCTCGGCGAAGACGTCGGCCGTTCCGGGCTCGATCCAATCGCGATACTCGGTGGTCGGGTTTCCCAGGAGCGCACGCGCGCGCTCCTGCGTGCTACGGCCCGGAACGAGCTCGTCGAGCGGCGCGGCGCCGGTGGCGAGCACCGCGAGCGCGATTGCGATCGACCGAAGGGGGGCCATCGCCGGTCTCGAGATTGTCGCACGTCCGCGCCGGAACGCGGAGCCGACCCGCCCGGAACGGAGCGCCCGCGGCCGTTACGCGACGTCGACCTGGATCGACCGCGGCTTGGCCGCCTCGGTCTTCGGGACGGTGACGGTCAGGACGCCGTGCTCGTAGCGGGCGCCGACCTTGGAGGCGTCGACGCCGTGGGGGAGGGTGAAGGCGCGGGCGTAGACGCCGTGGCCGCGTTCGCTGCGCAGGAACGTCTCGCCTTTGGCCGCCTCGGCCACCTTCCGCTCGGCGCGGATCGTCAGGACGTTCGCTTCGATCGACACGGCGATCTCCTTCGGGCTCGTGCCGGGGAGGTCGACACGGATGCGGTACGACTCCTCGGTCTCGGCGACGTCGGCGGAGGGGCCGACCGGGAAGGGCCGGAAGGAAAGGTCGGCGAACGCCCGGTCGAAGAGCCCGTCGACGTCGTCGAACAACAGGCTCCACGTCGACGGGGCGCGGATCACCGTATTCGGCCGGCGCGCGAGCGGCGTTCCACAAAGCGTTCTCATCGTTTCTCCT
The DNA here is from genome assembly GCA_964372275.1 of uncultured bacterium. Taxonomy (GTDB): domain Bacteria; phylum CAYJRR01; class CAYJRR01; order CAYJRR01; family CAYJRR01; genus CAYJRR01. The sequence goes on along the minus strand of CAYJRR010000051.1, from coordinate 14,428 downwards.
TTTCCCCCGGTGGATCGTGGGTCGGGGGCGTCGTCTGGCCCCAACCTAAGCAAGGGTCCCGATCCGTCAAGGTGGGGGACGGCGAGGTCCCTCGGCATCGCCGGCGCGGGGCGACGGTACCCCGGGCATGTCGCGTCGTCGTGGGACGTCGATGCGCCCGTGGCCTTCGAGTCGCGGTCGCGAGGGCCCCTCGAGTCGGGCGGACTCCGAGCCATATCCGGGCGTTACCTCCATCCGGCGGGCGACCCCGACGTGGTGCGCCGATTGCTTTGAAGGGTCGGCAGGAATCCACCATGGCTCGCCTCCTCGCGCTCCCCCTGTCGATCCCGCTCCTGTTCGCTTCCGCGTCGGCGTTCGCACAGCCGACCACCGATCCCTGTCCCGCGACCGAAAGCTCCGTCGAGTCGGTCGCGACGGTGGTCGGGGAGGCGGCCGCCCTCGTCGGCGGGCCCCAGATCGCCAACGACGAGACGTCGCTCGGAAAGCACATCGTCGCGGGGATGGACGAGGCGAATCGTTGGCACGGCCCGTCCGACGGGATCCACTACGCGCACAACTACAAGCGCAACAATCCGGACCTCTGGAAGGACGACTACTGGCGCGGTCTGACCGACGAGACCTATTTCGAACGCCAGGGGTTCATGACCTGGCGTCTCAAGCCGGGCGTCAGCGCGTCGGAGGCGATCAAGAAGTGGCTCGCGGGTCTGACGATCGCCGAATGCCTGACCACGGTGCAGGCGCTCCAGACCGACGCCCTGCGCGCCGCGGTCGGCGACAAGCGGTTCGACGAACTGTTCGGATCGAAGGACGGCGATCCGGAACACGGTCGGCTGACGATCGGTCCCGGGTATTCGACCGTGCGCCGGTTCATGGTGCCGACCGACGCCGCCAAGAACGACGAGGTCGGAGCGATCGGTCGGCGGCCGGCGAAGGTCGGCGAGCACTACTACTTCTACAATCATCCCAAGTACCTGCTGAAGCACCCGGGCGGGGCGTGGCAAGGGGAGAACGCGCTCTACGTCGGCGAGCGCGATGGCGTCCAAATATGGACCGGACTCGGCGCGTCGAACGTCACCGAGGACGAGATGATGGAGCAGATGATCCGCGCCTACAACGCCCCCCGGACCGACCGCGATCGCGAGGTTCTCCGCGAGCACTACGGCGAGGACGAGTCGAAGTGGCCGGCGGAGTACAAGGAAGGCTCGGGCAGCTTCCCCGACCAGATCGAGGTGAAGGACATCCTCGATGCGCCGGAGCACACCATCGACTGGACGACGCGGAAGGGCGGTTTCGTCGGATCCGCGGGCTTGAAGCTCGACACCGAGGCGATCGAGCGGCTGAAGAAGAAGGAGCGATGATTCGACCGCCGAACGCCCGGTGGTGGCTCGGCGTGGCGGTCGCCGTGGCGTGCGCCGCGCTTGCCCGCCCGGCGGCCGTGGCCGCGAAGACACCGGAGAGACCGATGGAGAGCGTGCAGGCGAAGCTCGCCGGGCGCGAGCCGGGCAAGCCCCCGATGGTCACCTACCTCTTCGACGTCACGCTGCGAAACGCGGGACCGACGCCGCGTTGGTTCCTCCTGCCGACCTGGATCGAGAAGCCGTGGAGCGCGTCTCGCGGAGGTGTCTTCTCCGCCGAGCTGTACGAGCTGCGTGGCGGCGGTCGCGCGGTGCTGGCGCGCTTCCTCGGGTCGGCCGGATTCCAGACGGTGCTGGTGCCGGCCGGCGGAGAGGTCGTCCTGCGGCGTCTGCCCGTCTCCGCGTGGGAGGAGCGCCCCGCCGTTGGCAACGTCGAGCTGGAGGTCGTCAGCGGCGAGAGCCTTTCGATCGGCGGCGAGTCGGCCGCAGCCTGGTTCGGCGCGGCGGCGGAGAGCGACCGCAAGGTCGACGCCACGGCCGACGGACGGCGCGTGGGGGGCCGCGCCACCCCCGACCGCGGCGAGCTGCCGGTGACGATCACCGACGAGCGCCGCCAGCGCGTTCGCGTTCCGATCGTCGCCCCCCGCTGACCCGCGACCGCCTTCCGCGCGCGTCGCCCCCGCCGTTCCGGGCGGGACGCAGGTGCCCCAACGGGCGCCCCGGTATCCACCGATCGCGTGCGCCCGAATCGGTCCCGCGACCGGCGCGCGCCGGCCGAGATGAACGAAAATTCATTGTGGGCGGGGGCTTGCCGCGCGGATCGCCCCGTGGCACGGAGGATGCTGAACGCCGGCTCATTCGAAGGAGGAGGAGACGAATGAGCCCCCAGACGCGCCACACGATTCCGTTCGCCATCCTGGTCGTGGCGGGCACCGCCCAGGCCGCCACCGACACCTGCGAGCCGACGCGCGACGGCGCCGGCGACGTCGTCGAGGTCCTGACCGACCTCGTCCCTCCGGCGCTCTACACCTACGAGACGATCGACTGGGCCGGCTGCGGCGTGCGGGTCGACTATCCGCAGATCGCGATCCCGCTCGACGGGGCCGAGGCGTTCAACCGCCAGCTCGAAGAGTTCGTGACCCACGAGGCGCAGCGATTCTGCGACATGCCGGTCGAGTCCCCCGAGCGTCCGAACGGTCTCACGATCAAGGGCCACGTGCAGCACGTCTCCGATCGCGTGGTCAGCATCGAGCTCCAGGGCTACGGCTACACCGGCGGTGCGCACGGCTGGGCCGTCCGGGAAGGGATCAACGTCGACCTGCGCACCGGAAAACGAATCACGCTCGGCGAGCTGATCCAGGGGGAGGCCGCGCAGGCGTGGCTCGTCGACACCGTCTACGCGCAGCTGAAGGCCCGCGGCGCCTCCGGCGTCGAGAGCGGCTGGGTGACCAAGGAGACGCTCGCCGGGATGCTGGCCGACGATCCGCGCTACGTCGTCACCGGCGCCGGCCTGAAGGTGATCTTCCCGGAGTACACGGTCGGCTCCTACGCCGAGGGGACCTACGAGGTCTCGCTGCCGTTCCTGTGGCTCGAGGACAAGCTCGACCCGAACGGACCGCTCTCGAGGAACGCGACCTACTACGGCCCCTACGCCGTCGGCGGGGCGAACTAAGGCCCGCGGGTCGCGGGGATCAGCGCCTGCACGCTGCCGAGGTGATGGCGTGACGCCTCGCGCCGCCAGTCGGCGTCGAGAACGCCGTAGGTCTCCACCGCGCCGAAGGTCCGGCCGGTGCCGCGGGCCTGCGTGCCGTTGAGGGCCCAGTAGGCCCAGTCGGCGTCGGTGCGGAGGAGGTACTCGCGGAAGGCCTGGTACCACTGCCCGGCGCCGCCGTCGTCGTAGAGGCAGGACGGGTCGTCGTTGCAGGTGCCGAACTCTCCGACCCAGACCGGCGCGGTGTACGGCTGCCCCTCTTCCAGGAGAAACCCCCAGTCGGCCTCCAGCGCGGCGAAGACGCTCTCCGGATCGGTCTCGGTCCCGTGGTGCCACCAGTAGTCGTGGGCCGAGTAGACGAGCTTCCCCGGCACGTCGAGGACGATCGGGTCGGCCGCCGCGCCGGTGAGGTCGGTGCCGAAGTCGAGCCCCTCCACGACGATCAGCCAGTCGGGGTTCGCGGCGAGCAGGGCGTTCCCGGCGCGGGTCGCGGCGCCGCGCCAGTCGACCGTCGGATCGTCTCCGCCCCACACCGGCCGCCGGCCGTTCGCGCGGCGAGGCTCGTTCCGCAGGTCGGCCCCGACGACCGCCCGGTCGAAGCGGTAGCGCTCGGCGAGCGCCACCCAATCGGCGATCCATGCCTCCTCGGAGACCGCGTCGGTGTACCAGAGGCCGTTGTCGTCGCTTTCGCTGCAGCACCAGTCGGCTTCGGTCATGTGGTTGTCGAGGACCACGACCAGCCCCTGCTCCGCGAGAGACTCGATCACCGCGTCCAGCACCTCGAGCGCGGTGCGGCCCTCGAGATCGGGGTTGGCGGCGAGGTGTTCGCCGGCGATCGGCGGATCGGTCTGCACCAGGGCGTTGGAGAAGGGGAGGCGGACCGCGTTGAACCCCATCTTGCGGATGGCGGTGGCGATCGAGTCGAGGGAGACCCGGTCCAGACCCGAGACGACGAAGTCCTTCTCCTCGGCGCCGTACCAGTTCACCGCGGCGAGCTTGAAGCGGCGCCCGTCGGCGTCGACGATCCAGCGCGATTCGGTGGAGAGGGGCAACGCCGGGAGGCCGTGCTCCTCCGGCGCCGCGTAGTCGACGCCACAGCCCGCGGCCACCGCCGCCATCGCCAGGACCCGCCACGCCGGCGCGCGCATCTCGCTCCGCCGTTCGGGCTCCCTCGGGAACCGCCCCGTCACCCCTGCGATTGTCGCTCAGTTGAACGAGGTGGCGTAGGTCTCGCCGCTCTCCGGATTGATGCCGACGTAGAGCCTCACGTCGGAGCCGGTCGGATCGGAGGCCTCGAGGACGATCGGGAAGTCGTTCACCAGCCCTTCTGGATCGCCGCCGCCCGGCTCGTCGGCCCACGAGGTGCCGTCGAAGGCGAGCGCGTCGAGGAGCCGCGCAAGCTCCGCCCCTTCCACGTCGGTCTCCGCCTCCCGGTAGTAGTCGCGCAGCGCCGCCATCGCCGTGTCGAGCCCCGCCCGGTTCAGCCGAGTCCGGGTGAGAAGCCATTCGCCGCCGGCGCGGATCGCGAACAGCTCGGAGGTCGTTCCGGCCAGGCGGTAGGAGATCCGGTACCCGTCGTCGGCCCGACCCTCGACCGAGACGATCTGCACCCGGTCGTTCGCGTCGCGCATCCCCTTGTCGTGCAGCGTCCGTTCGATCGCGGCGCGGAGGATCGTCTTCAACGAGGCGGCGTCGCTTCCTTCGAGCGCCGCCAGCCGGTCGGTCACCGCCTTTTTCGCCTTGTCCTCGTAGCCGTCGAGGATCGTGGAGATCGGGCCGCGGCCGGTGCCGAGCTCGCGCGCCGCCGCCAGGAAACGGCGGTTCTCCTCGTCGGTCCGGCGCGGATCGTTGGACCTCCCGATCGCCGCGATCGCGGCGGCGACGACGCGGCGCGCGTCGGCCTGGCTCACCACGCGGCGGCGGTCGTTGACCAGCGCCCGGGCCAGCGCCGCGCCGGGATCGGCGGCGAGGAGGCCGGCGAACCCCGCGAAGGGGCCGCCGTCGGTCGAGCACCCGGCGCTGGCGCGCGCCGCCGGGGCGAGCGCGGCAAGGGTCAAGGTCGTGAGGGAGAGGGCGAAGATTGAACGAGTATTCATCGGTGGGGACCGTGAAAGCAAGCGACATGCCGCGTGCAACTCCGTGTCGCGACGACGCCGGGACGATCGCCGCCTGGTTTCGCGGCGCCCCGCCGCACCACGCCGGTCCCGTCTGTGGCATCCTGCGCCGGACGATGGCCGGAAGGCGGCTCCTATCGGCGGCGGGCGTCGCGATTGCGCTCGGATGCGGCGGCGAGAAGGGCGGCCCGGCCGAGATCCGCGACTACGCCGTGACGCACTACGAGGTGGCGCTCGATCTCGAATCGCGCGAGGCGACGGTCGAGCTGACGATCACGCCCGAGGACGGGGGGGAGTGCCTGGAGATCGATTTCGGCCCGGCCTCGGTGGAGGAGGTCCGGCTCGACGGCGAGCCGGCGGACGACCTGGAGCTCGACGGGGGACGCCTTTTCGCGTGCGGCCCGGGGTGGAGCGCCGGCGAGGCGGTGACCGTCTCGGTCACCGCCGAGGTCCCGGAGGAGACGTGGGGCCAGAGCCAGGTCGGATTCTCGGTCACCGAGGACGCCGAAGGGAACGACTTCACCTATCTCCTTAGTTGGGTCGGGGAGTGCGACCGGAACGGCGCCTGCGATGCGCGCCCCGACCGCTTCGCGACCTACCGATTCACCGTCGACCATCCGGCGGGGGTGCGCGTCCTCTGTCCGGGCGAGATCGTCGCGCAGGCGACGCGTACCGTCTGCACCTTCGACTTCGACGGCGGGCCCACCTACAGCACCTTCGCCGTCCTGGCGAGCCGGTCGTGGGTCGAGACGCCGCTCGGGACCTGGGCCGGCGGCGTCGAGGCGACCCTCTTCGACACGCCGTCGACCGGGATCGCCGCCGCCTTCTCGACGACCGACGCGCGGGCGCATCTGGAGTGGATGGCCGACACCTTCGGCGCCTTTCCCTACGGCGGCGAGCTGCGCTTCGTGGTGGCGCCGACCTACTGGGCCGGATTCGAGCACCCCGGGACGATCGCGCTCTCCGAGGATCTGGCCGGCTCGAACAGCCCCTACGCCGATCCGCTGACGCACGTCGTCCTCCACGAGATCACCCACCAGTGGGCCGGCGACCAGACGACCCTGCGCTCCGTGCACGACTTCGTCTGGAAGGAGGCGATGGCCGAGTACCTCACCTTCGTGACCGAGGAGGAGCGGATCTCCCCGTCGGTGGCGGCCGCGACCGCCGCCGCCTGGAAGGAGTGGTCGGAGTTCGCCGACCACTTCCCCGTCCCCGCCGAAGCGCCTCCGCTGCTCGACTACTACGGCGACGCCTACGGTCCGGGTCCGATGGTGCTGTTCCGCCAGATCGAGGGGCTCTCCTCGCGAGCCGACGTCCTCGCGGCGGTGGCGACCCTCCTCGGTGGCGAGCGCGCGATATCGGTCGGCGACGTGCGGGAGGCACTGGAGACGGCGACGGGTCTCGATCTCGCCGGGTACTTCGACGCGTGGGTCTACGGAGAGGGGGAGCCGGCGTGGCCGGAGGCGGCGGTCCAAGTGACCGACCTCGGCGGCGGATCGGTGACGGTCGAGGTGTCGCTCTCCACCGAGGACGGCGTGCCGCGCGGCTGCGCCTTCGACGTGCGGCTGCGCGATGCGGGCGGGACGCAGAGCGTCGACGTGCGCTTCGACTTCGGCGTCGACGGCGCGCCCGTCGCGCCGAAAACGGTGACCCCCGGCTTCACCGTCGCCGCCCACCAGGTCGACCCCGACGCCGAGTGCCTCGTCTGGGAGACCGGACGCCGCTTCACCGCACGACCCCTCGCCCGCGTCGAGCCCTGGCGCGTGCGCTGAGCCAACTCTCGCGCAGTTCGACGATTCCTCGGCGAAATCTGCGAGAGGGCACCGGGGCTGCATCGCGCATGGCCCGGCAACGCGAGGAGGGCTATGCTGACATGCAGACGGAGATGGAGGATCGCACCGAGCGTCCGTCCAGGCGGTGGACTCGAAAGGAGTACGACCGGATGGTCGAACTGGACCTTCTCGGCCCGGAAGATCCCGTCGAGCTCATCGAGGGAGAGATTCTCCTGATGAGCCCGGAAGGGGTCCCGCACGCCCCCGTGATGAACGCCGTCCGACTCGAAATCGACAGGGCCTTTGGATCCGGCTACCACACGCGGCAATCGAATCCGATGGCGCTCGACGGTCGGTCCGAACCGGAGCCCGATCTGGCCGTCGTGAAGGGCCAACCGATGGACTGCTTCGACGCGAACGAGCATCCCGCGACGGCCGCGTTGGTGGTGGAGGTGTCATCGTCGAGCCGCGACTTCGACCTCGGGCGCACGTCGCGGCTCTACGCTCGCGCCGCCATTCCCGAGTACTGGATGGTCGACCTCGTCGAGCAGCGCGTTCACGTTCCCCGGGACCCGTCCTCGGACGGATACCGTTCGATCCAGTCGTTCGACCGGTCCGCCTCGGTCCGGCCGATCCTCGCTCCCGCCGAATCGAAGCCGGTTCCCTTGTCGAACTTCCTGCGGTGATCGTGGGGTGGTGGGCTCGCGCCGGGTGCCCAGGGACGGAATTGAACCGCCGACACAT
>CAYJRR010000051.1:0-6722 GCA_964372275.1 uncultured bacterium | reverse complement strand
TGGTGTCCCGCGGTGGGCTCTCCCGAGCGGGGGGGGGCCGCCCCGCCACGCGCCGCCCGCCATTCACGGGCCAGGCGAAGATTGGTGCCGAGGGACGGAATTGAACCGCCGACGCAGGGATTTTCAGTCCCTCGCTCTACCGACTGAGCTACCTGGGCGTGAAGCCCGGGGAAGGTAGCGGGGTCGCGACGGCGGGTCAAGCCGCCGTGGCGGCCGGATCCGATCGATGACCGCCCGCCGGGGCGCGCTGGCGGGTTGCTTGACCGGTCCGGGGGTGGGTGCTAGAAGCCGCGTCGAACGCTCGGAATTTCCGACGAGACGGGGCGATCCCCAAGCAAGGAGCATCACGACGATGAACTCGAGAATCCTCGCAGCACTGGCGGTCGCGACCTTCGCGGTCTCCGCTTGCAGCAAGGGTGGTGAGTCCACCCAGAGCGCGCCGGCCGCGAAGCCGGCGACCGAGACGGCGGCGGCTCCGGCGGCGGCGCCGGCGGGTCCGAAGACGACCCTCACCGCGACGGTGAACTTCACCGGCACCGCGCCGGCGCGCGCGAAGCTGAAGCGCGAGGCGGACGCCTTCTGCTCGAAGAACATGCTCTCCGAAGAGGTGATCGTCACCAACGGCAAGCTGCAGAACGTCGTGGTGCGCGTGATCAAGGGGGCGGAGTCGCACGCGGTCGAGGTCCCGGCGACGCCGGTCGTCATCGACCAGCAGGACTGCATGTACCGTCCGCGGGTCATCGCGGCGGTCGCGGGGCAGACGATCACGGTGAAGAGCTCCGACGCCACCGGCCACAACGTCCATACCTTCAAGGGGGACGAGACGATCTTCAACCGCGCCATGAACGCCCCCGGCTCCTTCGACAAGAGCACGAAGGAGTTCGGCGTCGACAACGGACTGATCACCTTCAAGTGCGACATCCATCCGTGGATGACCGGCTTCGCGGTGGTCAACGCCAACCCCTACTTCGGCGTCACCGCCGAGGACGGGACGGCCAAGATCGAGCTGCCCGCCGGCAAATACACGATCGAGGCGTGGCACGAGAAGTACGGCGTCAAGACCGCCGACGTCACGATCGAGGAGGGCAAGCCCGCCACGATCGGCTTCGACTACAGCGGCGCCGAAACGATGTAGGACGACGGCGTGCTCGTGAGGCGAGCGAGGACGACGGGCGGCTCTCGGCCGCCCGTCTCTTTTTCACCGAACCGAGGTCCGATGGGCAGCGAAGCGGCCACTTCCCGACGAGGTCCGACGAGCAGAGACGGGGCCACGGTCCCCGAACGATCGCTCCCGGTTTCGCCGCCCGCGCCGATCTGGGCGGCGGTGGTGCCGCGGCTGACGGCGCGCGGGCTCACGCGGCGGTTCGGGGAACGCGTCGCCGTCGACGGCGTCGACTTCGACGCGGCGCCCGGCGAGGTGCTCGGTTTCCTGGGGCCGAACGGCGCCGGAAAGTCGACCCTCTTCCACCTCCTGACCGGACTGCTCGCGCCGGACGCGGGGGAGATGCGGGTCGACGGGCGGGTCGCCCGGCCGACCGATCCGGCGGTGCGCGCGTGCTACGGCGTCGTGTTCCAGAGCAAGAGCCTCGACGACAAGCTGACCGCCCGCGAGAACCTGGTCCTCGGCGCGGCGCTCCATGCCGTTCCGCGACGCGAGGCGCTCGGGCGCGTCGACGAGGCGCTCCGGTGGATGGATCTCGCCGGCCGCGCGGACGAGCCGGTGGAACGGTTGAGCGGGGGGATGCGGCGGCGGCTGGAAGTGGCGCGGGCCCTGCTCCACGCCCCGCAGATCCTGGTGCTCGACGAACCGACGCAGGGGCTCGACCAGACGACCTTCCTGAAGGTCTGGGAGCGGATCGCCGCCGAGCGGGCGCGCGGAATGACGGCTCTGGTGACGACCCACCGGCCGGAGGAGGCGGAGCGCTGCGATCGGATCGCGGTGCTCGACCGGGGGCGGATCGTCGCCTGCGACACACCGGCGGAGCTCAAGAAGCACGTCGGCGGCGATGTGCTGACGATCGAGGCCGACGACCCGGAGGGGCTCGCGGCCCAGCTCTCCGCGCGCTTCGATCGGCCGGCGACCGTCGTCGGCGGAACGGTCACGCTCGAGCGGCGGCAGGGCCACGAGCTGATCCCGCGGATCGTGGAGTCGCTCCCGGCCGGGCGCCTGCGGAGCGTCTCGCTCCGCCGTCCGACGCTCGCCGACGTCTTCCTCAAGATCACCGGCCGGGGGCTGGCATGAGCGCGGCGGCGGTCGGGGTCCTGTGGCGGCGCGACCTGACGCGCTTCTTCCGGCAGCGGAGCCGGGTGATCGGCGCGTTGGGTCAGCCGGTGATCTTCTGGCTGGTGATCGGGGCCGGGCTGGCCGGGACGTTCCGCGTTCCGGGGGTCGAAGGCCTCGGCTACATGGAGTACTTCTTCCCCGGCGTGATCGCGATGGTGGTGCTGTTCACCTCGATCTTCAGCACCATGTCGGTGATCGACGACCGGCACGCCGGGTTCCTGCAGGCGGTGCTGGTCGCGCCGGCCTCGCGCGCCTCGCTGGTCGCCGGCAAGGTGCTCGGCGGCGCGACGGTGGCGTTGGTGCAGGCGGGGCTGTTCCTGTTGATGGCGCCGCTCGCCGGTTTCCCGCCGGCGGAGGTGTGGTGGGGGATGCTGTTCACGCACCTGGTGCTGCTGTCGGCGGGACTGACCGCGCTCGGCTTCTTCCTGGCGTGGTTCCTCGACTCGACGCAGGGCTACCACGCGGTGATGAGCATCGCCTTGATCCCGATGTGGGTGTTGTCCGGAGCGATGTTTCCCGTCGCGTCAGAGAGCCGGTTGCTTTCGTGGACGATGACGGTCAACCCCCTCACCTACGGCGTGCAGGGGATCCGGCGCGCGCTGTCGGGGGGGGAGATACCGGCCGGCGTGGGGGTCGGGGGCAGCGGCGCCGCGCTCGAGCTGGCGGTCGTGGGCGCCTTCGCCACGGCGTCGCTCGCAGCGGCGGTGTGGGCGTGCCGGAGGCGCGCATGACGCTGGCCGAGATCCTTCCGCACTCCAACGCGGCGCTCAACGCCACCAGCGCCCTGCTGATCTTCGTCGCCTGGCGCGCGATTCGCGGCGGCGACCGCCGGCTGCACCGGAACTGCATGATCGCCGCCTGCGTCGCCTCGGGGCTCTTCCTCGCCGGCTACCTCACGCGGCACGCGCTGGTCGGCACCCGCTACTTCGCCGACGACGGCGCGTGGAAGGCGATCTACCTCGCGCTCCTGTTCAGCCACATGGCGCTCGCCGCCACCGTGCCGCCGCTCGTCTTCCGGGCGATCTTCCTCGCGACCCGGGGTCGCTACGCGGAGCATCGCCGACTGACGCGGTACGCGCTGCCGATCTGGTCGTACGTCTCGGTGACCGGCGTGGTGGTCTACGGGATGCTCTACCACTGGCCCGTTTCCTAGGGCGCTCCCCGCGGCGCGGGCCCCGCACGACCTGCGCCTCGATGGGTCGCACTGGGGGGTGTTCGACCCGGAAAGGCCCGTCCCGGGCTCGTGGCGAAAACTCCCAACCCCCTGGAATCGCGACGTCCTTCGACCTTCATGGGAGGTCCGTCGGCGGCACGAACGTTGCCCCTGGTAGCGCCTCATGCGGGGACGCCGGCTGCTGGGGGGGCTGCTGCTGACGACGGTCACGGGGGTGGCCCAGGCGGAGCCGCGCGAGATCTGCCGCACGGGTGATTCGGGGGCGAACCTCCGGTCGATTCCGTCGATCCACGGAACGCGGGTCGGCGCCATCGCGGAGGGGATCGAGATCGACGTGATCGAGACCTCGCCGAACGGGAGATGGGTTCGGGCACGCGTCGACGAGCAGGTCGGCTGGATCTCGAGCGACTACGTCTGCGAGGTGGGCGAGCTCGAGCGGACCGCCACCGACGAGGAGCAGCCGTTCGTGCCGGAGGCGGCGCGTGAAGGAAGTCCGCTGGGACCGGTCGTCGTCCCGATCGTCGGAGGGTGTCGGAGCAGCAAGTATGGGAACCGCCGCGATCCGTTCCACCGGCGGTGGGTCTTCCACGACGGCACCGACTTCGCCGCCGACGGCGGGACACCGTTGGTCGCGGCCTTCTCGGGCACGGTGGTGCGCGCCGGCCGGACGCGCGGATACGGGTACGCCGTCGTGATCCGCCACGATCACCCCGACGGCTCGGCCACCTTCGCCCTCTACGGACATCTCTGCTGCGGACGGAAGTTCCGTTACGGGCGGTCGTCGATCCGCGTCCAACCGGGGGACGAGGTCGCGGCAGGCCAGATGATCGCGCAGGTCGGCACGACCGGGCGCTCGACGGGACCGCACCTGCACCTGACGATCCGAGAGGTTCCCCGGAGCGCGCCGAACGCGTACCGTAACCCCAATCTCGATGCGTTCTACGAGCGCGCCTACTCGGTCGACCCCGAGCGGTACGTCTCCGTCCCTCCGTGCGGCGCGCGCGTCGGGGTCGGCGGGGACGGCGACCGCGATCACGACCATGGCCACGGCCACGGCCACGGGGGCGGCTATCTCCGTCCCTAGGGCCGGCCTCGTCGCGCTCGCGGCCGCGCTGCCGATCCTGTTCGCCGCCTCGAAAGGCGGCACCGAGCGCGATCCGTTCAAGAAGCGCAATGCCGCCGGCGGCTGGTACCTCGAGTGGACCGACGAGCCGCAGAACGCGCAGGTCGGCGAACCGGCGTTCGACGCGGCGATGACCACGGCGTTGATCCCGGTCGGCGTCTGGAACGAGAAGGCGACGGCGCTGAAACGCAGCACGGTCCATCTCGTCGACACGCGCGGGCGCGCGCGACGCCGCCTCGACCTCCAGGGACGGGCGCCGGTCGAGTGGCTTCTCGCGACCGACGGAAGACACGCGGCGGTCCGGGTCGAACGCCTCGACGATCCGGACGCACCGGCGACGGTCCTGCTGTTCGCCACCTCCGGCCCCGAGGCCGCGCCGATCCCGCGGACGATCCCGGACGAGGCCGCGCTCGTCGCCGGCCGCGATCACCTGGCGTTGGTCGTGCCGGCCGAGGACGGTACCGGCGCCCCGACCGCGACCTTCCTCCGGTGGAACGGCGATCGGATCGGATCGCAGGCGAAGCTGTCGGGCGCGGTGGCGGCGATCGCCGGCGGCGGGGGGTTCGTATCGCTCGGAGGGGGATCGCTGGTGCGACTCGACGCGACGCTCGCCAAGCAATGGTCGGTCGACGTTCCGTTCGCCGGCACGGTCGCCGTCGCGGCCGACGGCTCGCGGATCGTCGCCGCCGATTCCGGGTCCGAGCCGGGGCGGAGGCGGATCGTCGTATTCGACGGCGAAGGCGCACGGGTGGCGGAGACGGCGTTCGACGACGCGCACCTCCTCGAGATCGCCGTCGCCCCCGACGGCTCGTCGTTCCTCGTCGCCGGCGCCCCCGTGCGCACGGAGGACGAGACGCACTACGACGCCTCGCCCGAGGTCCGCCTCACCTGTTTCGGCGCCGACGGATCGGTGCGGTGGACGGCGGCGCGGCCGCGCGACGTCCCGTCCCGCGTCTGGAGCCAGCTCCACCTCGCCGCGAAGGGGGCGTTCGCCGCCGCCGCCTTCGACGCCGACGAGGAGGGGGCCCGCGGCGCGGACCTCTCGGCGCCGCACCTGGTTCTGTTCGACGCGGCGGGAAACGTCCTCTACGAGACGAAAGGCCCGTTCGATGCGTTCGCCCTCGACCCGACCGGCGACGCGCTCTGGACGTCCGAGGGGACGCTGCTGTCGCGCCTCCCCCTGCGCTCGTTACGTTCCGTCGGTCGCTGAAACCGGCAGCGGCCACCAGCGATTCTCGCGCTCCGCCGGCTGCGGCACCGTGGCCGGTCCCTCGAGCCGGGCGATCGGACTCCACGGCAGCGGGCCGACGCCCACCGCGCGGGCGAGCTCGGCGGTGCGCATCATCGCGCCGAAGGGGCTCGACGCCAGCGCCTCGCGGAGCTCGGGGGGCACCTCGCGGCGCTCGAGCTGCTCGAGGAAGCCCGGCTCCTCCGGAAGCTCGCGCCAGGCCAGGTCCGTGCGGCGGACCTTCGCCAGCTCCGCGGCGCGGGCGACCGCCGCCGACAGGCCCCCCACGCGGTCGGCGAGGTCGAGCTCCACCGCCTCGGCCCCCAGCCAGACGCGGCCCCGTCCCACCTCGTCGATCTTCTCCGGGGTCGTCTCGCGCCCCTTCGCCGCCTTGGCGATGAACTCCCCGTAGAAGGCGCGGAGGATCCGTTCGAGGGCCTCCCGCTCCGCGGGGGTGAACGGACGGTCGGCGGTCCGGATCTCGGCCAGCGCGCCCCGGCTCACGTTGTAGCTCTTGAGATCGATCTTCTCGTAGAGGCCGGCGACGTTCGGCTTGATCGCGAAGACGCCGATCGATCCGGTGATCGTCCCCGGAAGGACGAAGATCTCGTTCGCCCCCATCGAGACGTAGTAGCCGCCCGACGCCGCGCTGTCTGCCATCGAGGCGACGACCGGCTTCTTCTTCCGGGTCTTCTCCACCTGTCGCCAGACTTGGTCGGACGCGAATCCGGAGCCGCCGGGGCTGTCGACGCGCAGCACGATCGCCTTCACCCGCGGGTCCGACGCCGCCTGCTCGAGCGCTCGCACCACCGTCTTCGAACCGACCACCCCTTCGCCCGAGAACGGCGTGCGCCCGATCTCCCATTCGGCGATCTCGCCAGAGGCGTAGATCACCGCCACCAGCGGCGGACTC
>CAYJRR010000050.1:0-31244 GCA_964372275.1 uncultured bacterium | reverse complement strand
GGTGATGTGGATCGGCGGCGGCTACTACCGCGCGGTGCCGAGCGCACGGAACGTGCTGGTGGGGGGGAAGGTGCTGATGAGCTTCCCGACCGCGCTGGTGCGCAGCATCACCGAAGACAACACCGAGATCCTCGACCCGCTGCTCACCGCCGTCTTCATCGCCCGGATTCCGATCGCCCAGTCGAACTACGGCCTCACGCTCTCGGCCTCGACCAACGGCCGCTACGGCGTCGGCGTTTCGCTCCTCAACAGCTCGTTCCTCCCCTTCCTCCCATGAAGAAAACGATCCTCCTGCTCCTCTCCGTTCCGCTCGTCTCCTGCGCGGCGCGCAACTACACCTACTACCTGGTCGAGCCGCCGGCGCAGAAGAACCCCGCGCTCAAGGAGGAGGGGACGCTGGCGCGGCCGTTCGGTTTCGGGTCGACGACGGTGATGAAGGTCCGCTGGAACGACGGAAGCCTCATCACCGAGGTCGACCTGCCGGTGCTGGCCAGCGGACAGCGGATCGTCATCGAGCACGGCGCCGGCAGCAAGAACGTGAAGACGATCCCGGCGACGCGGGTGGTGCCGCCGCCGCCGACCCGCGCCGACGGCGCGCTGGTCGAGGCCTACCGCGCCCGGGGCTTACGCATCGACCAGGATGCGCCGGAGGTGAGCATCACCCGGGCGCGCGCGCTGATGCAGGAGTCGATCAAGGGGGGGAACTACCCGCTGGGGCTGGAGTGGTGCGAGACGGTGCTGCAACGCTACCCGTCGCATCCGGAGTTCCTGCGGGCCAAGGCGTCGCTGCTGCTGATGATGGGGGAGCGGGAGAAGGCGATCGAGATCTACGAAGAGGTGGAGTCGATCGAGAGCGACCCGGCGGTGCGGAAGAAGCTCGAGGAGCTGCAGAAGACCCAGCCGTAGAGCACGAGGAGGATCGCTTGCAACTCATCGGATTCGTCTTGCTCGCCTTCGTCGTCTGGCTCGGTTTCACCGACCGGGGCAGCACCCACACCGTCTCGGCGTTCGACCTGCACGCCCTGGTGATGGTGCTGGTCGGCTCGACCGCCGCGGTGCTCGCCAGCTCCAGCCACACCACCGCCTGGCGCACGGTGCTCTGCCTCAAGGAGATCATCCCCGGCCTTCGCACCTTCGGGACCGAGAGCCGGACGATGGAGGCGGAGCGGGATCAGCTGAGCCAGCTCTGGCACGAAGGGAAGCGCAGCCAGGCGCTGGCGCTGGCGGAGAAAAGCCGCTTCGCCGCGATCAAGCAGATCCTCGACCTGGCGGTGAACCGCGCGCCGGAGGTGGCGAGCGCGAAGGTCTTCCTGGAGCTCCGGCACGCCGAGATCGCCTACTGGCAGCCGGCGATCAACAACTGGGAGATGCTCTCCAAGCTGGGTCCGGCGTTCGGGATGGTGGGGACGATCACCGGCATGGTGCAGCTGTTCAGCAAGATGAACACCGACGACCTGAACATCGGCGCGGCGATGTCGCTGGCGCTGCTGGCGACGCTCTACGGCGTCTCGTTCGGCGCAGGCGTCGCCGGGCCGGTCGGGCACTTCCTGAACGGGCTGCTCGACGAGCGGCTCGGATTCCTGGAACGGTGCGAGAAGACGGCGAACGAGCTGGTCGCGCGCAGCGCCAGCCAGTTCCGACCGGAGACGCGGGTCGGATAGATGGAACGGAGAGCCAAAGGACACGAGGAGAGCTGGCTCCTGAGCTACGCCGACCTCATCACCAACCTGCTCCTCTTCTTCGTCGTGCTGTTGACCGCGGCGAACCTGAGCAAGGGTCGGATGCAGCAGATCGTGAAGAGCCTGTCGGGGGCGGAGAGCCCCCAGAGCCTCGCGTCGATCCGCAAGGAGATCGACGCCGAGATCGCGAAGCGCCAGCTTCAGGAGCTGGTCCGCACCGACGAGACGCCCGACGGTCTGGAGCTGTCGCTGAACTCGGGGCTGGTCTTCGACTCCGGGCGGGCGAACATCCGACCGGACCTGGAGGCGACGGTCGCCTCGATGCTGCAACTGCTGACCCCCTATTCGAACCGCTACTCCTTCGCCGTCGAGGGTCACACCGACGTGATGCCGGTCTCCAAGGGGAGTCCCTTCGCGACCAACTGGGAGCTCTCCAGCGCGCGGGCGATCGTGGTGCGCCAGCGGCTGGAGGACGTCGGGATTCCGCGGGACCGCGTGCGCGTCGAGGGGTACGCCGACACCAAGCCGCTGCCGGAGACGGAGCTGGCCGGGCTCGGCGAGGAGCACCGGCTCGCCCGCCACCGCCGCGTGATCGTGAGGATCCACTGATGAGTGCCCGCGAGCCGATTTCAAGACCTCTTCCGTCGCCCGGCGCGAGTGGTCGGCCGATCTCGGGCCGCCTCGGCGCGGCGCTGCTCCCCCTTCTCGCGGCCGTGCTGCCGCACTCCGCGGCCGCCCAGACGGGGGCCGCCGCCATTCCGCAGCGGCACATCCCGCCGCCGGTGCTGGTGGAGCTGCGCGAGCTGGAGAGCCGGTTCGACTCGGGCCTGCTCCAGGACTGCGCGCCGGAGCGGTGCGTCTCCAAGGGCTGCGTCTACCGGGACCACGCGGTGGTCGACCTGCCGCGCAGCTCCTCGCTGCCGGGGATCCCCCAGCAGGAGGGGCCGGGGGCCGTCCCGGCGCAGGAGTACCTCACCCAGGCGCAGTGCGACTTCGCGCACGAGAAATCGGTCCCCGCGCGCGACGTGCAGGCGCTGGTGCGCCGGCTGGAGCAGCGCCTCTCGAAGGGATGGCTGAAGGTCACGGTCGGTCGCCAGCTCCTCGACCCGATCTCGCCGAGCCTTGGGGTTTCGCAGCCGACCCCCGAGCCGACGCCGCGTCCGGCGGCGACGCCGGCCCCCGCGCCGACGCCGCCGACGACCTGGGACGGCGCGGTGGCCGTGCGGGAGCTGTGGGTCGCGCTGCTGCCGCACTTCTCCTGGATGATCGCGCTGCTCCTGGTGACCCTGGCGACGCTCTCCGTCATCTGGGCACTTCGCCGCCTCGGGAAGGAGTCGATCGAAGAGAAGATGATGGCGGCGCAGCTCGCCGCCGGGGCGCTCGGGCCCGCAGCCGATGGCGGCCTCCCGGCGTCGACCGAGGCCGCGCCGATCCAAAGCGCGGCGGAGAGGGCCGCGGCCGAACAGAAGACCCCCGACGAGCAGGACCAGGCGTTCGTCGACGAGGCTCGGGCGCTGTGGAACGAACGGATCTCGAAGGCGGAGATGGAGCGCGACGAGAGCGTGGTGGTGGCGCTGCTGCACCAGTGGCTCAAGGCGGGGGAGTTCGCGCTGCTCGCGAAAGCGATCCACGTCTTCAAGGACCGCCTGGCGTTGACCTTCTCCTCCGACGGCGACCTCGCGGCGCGCAAAGTGGAGTTCGCCGAGTACCTGCGGAACCTCGACAACCAGCCGCTCCCCTCGGACGCCGAGTTCTTCCGCACTCTCAACCACCACGCGATCTCGTCGTCGCTCCTGTCGCAGCACGACGCCGACCTCTACCGTTCCATCCGCGAGGACTTCGGCAGCGCCGGGGTGGCGAACCTGATCGAGGCGCTCTCGCCTCGCCACGCGGCGCTCCTGTTCGCGATGGTGCCGGTCGACATCCAGCACGAGGTGACCCGCAGCCTGCAGCCCACGTTCCGATCGCTGCTCGGCACGCAGCTGCTGCTGTCGAACCGCGTCTCCAACGACGAGCGGGCCCACCTGTTCGCCGCGCTGGATGCGGCGCGGATGGGGCGCCCGCTGCCGGCGCCGCCGAAGCAGGAGGCGAGCGGCATCGTCGACCTGGGTCGCGAGTTCGACGCGCCGGGGGCGCTCTCGGTGCTGTTCACGCACCTCACCGACGCCGAGCGGCAGGCGCTGCTGGACGGGGCGCTCAAGCGCTGGAACGGGTCCTACCCCTTCTGGTACTACAACATCCTCTACCCCGACATGCTGCTGAAGCTGCCGCGCGAGGCGCAGGCAGACCTGATGCTCGAGGTCGACGTCAAGGCGCTCGCCGGGTGGCTGTCGGTGCACGACCCGCGCTGGCAGGAGACGCTTCTCGGGATCCTGACCCCGGCGTTGCAACGCGCGGCGCGGGCGAACATGGCCTTTCCCACGCGGGCCGAGCAGCTGCGCATGGCGCGGCGCGGGCGCGCGGAGCTGGTCGACGCGATGAAGCGGGTGATGGCGCTCGGCCGCGTCTCGTTCGCGGAGCTGGTCGCCTAGTGCGGGCGCTCCTCCTGGTCGCGGTCCTGCTGGCGGCCGGCTGCGAGAAGCTGCCGCTCACCGACATCGGGGCCGGCTTCGCCCTGTCCGACGCCGTGTGGTTCGAGGAGGAGGAGACGCTCTTCCTCTTCTATCGCATCGAGGCCAGCCAGGGGCTGGGGCCGGAGAGCGTGGTCGAGCTGACCTACCGCACCGATCCGTTCGAGCTCCCCTGGACCGACCTGTCCACGCTCGAGCCGGTTCACACCCACCTGCCGGTCGACTGCGGGCGGACGGCACGTTGCGGATCGATGAGCCTCCACCTCCCCGACCGGCCCGGTTCGGTCGATCTGCGCCTCCGCTACCACCGGGACGGGGAGCTGGTGCTGAACGCCACGACGGAGCTCTACCTCGTCGGCCCCGGGGCGCCGGCGCGGAAGCGGAGCCTGATCGTCTACGGCGTTTTCGACGAGACGAACGAGCGCGTCCAATGGCGCGCGCGCCATCACTTCCCGAATCTCCGCAACGAGGAGGTCGAGGACCTCGGTCTGCGGCGGACGTTTCGCATCTCGGATGCGCGCTACGGCGAGGCCGACGTGCAGGATGCCGGCAATCCGTACGCCTACGCCTTCGACCCGGCCTGCCCGGAGACGATGACGGCGCTCCCGTGGGAGGCGCTGGAGACCTCCGAGCGCGCGATCTTCGAGCCGGACGCGCTGCCGTTCGAGGCCTGGCCCGAGCCGCTGGTCTGCGCCGAGTCGACGGTGACCGACGCGGTCGGCACCTTCCGGGCGCCGGCGGTCGCGCGCAAGAACCCGGAGGTCGCCGCCGCCTTCCCCGAGCTGCGCAGTCCGATCCGCTCGAACACCGCCGTCGGTTTCCTGCTCCGGCCCTGCGAGCGCACCATCTCCGAGGAGCACCGCGCGATGCAGCGGCAGCGCCTCCGCCTCGACGCCTCGGAGGTGCTCTGCATCGACGACTGGCAGACCCAGGGGTTCGCCGACCAGCTCGCCGCCGACCTGCAGGCGGCGGTCGACGACGTTCGCCCCGAGGGGAACGACATGGTCCTCACCCTCGCCCTGCACCACGACGATCCGAGCGGCGGGGTGGCATTCGTGGTGGAGGAGGCGCTGGAGCAGGTCCTGTCGTTCGAAGCCGGCCAGAGCTCGCCGCGGGTCAGCGGCGCCTTCCTCTTCGACAGCTACGCGCACTCGATCGAGATCGACGCCCTGAGCTCGCTCGCGCTGTGGTGCCCGGCGCTCGGCGGCGGCGACGACCTCGACGACATCCTCACCACCTCCGCGCGCAACTGCCCGCTGCTCCCCGACATCCCGGAGCTGTCGCTGGGGCCGTTCACCATCGCCAACGTGCCGGTGCTGCCGACGCGCAAGCAGTACCTGACGTTCATCGACAAGTACTCTGCCGACCAGGCGGGCCGGGTGACCGGTCTCAAGTTCCTGGCCCCGGAGCGGACGCCCTTGTCGGAGAACGTCCGGCTCGGGGAGTTCGGACTCGCCACCTTCTTCAACGACGAGAGCGTGTCGGCGCTCCCCGACGAATCGTTCTCGTTCTGCGCCGCCGACCCGGTCGCCGGGATCGTCGTCTTCCGGAGCGACGACTTTCCCGATCCGCAGCCGCTGTCGATGCTCCCGGACGTGCACGACCAGGATCCGGAGTCGTCGTACGAGCTGGGTCTCTACTGGGAGTTCCCGTTCCTGCTGCGGCTCGACTACGAGATCGTGGTCGCGGGAAGCGCGACCGCCTTCTCGGCGACGGTGCCGTTCGGGATCTCCCGCTCCGACCGCTCCTACTGGGGGACCGATCTGTGGCGAACCGGCGAGTTCCCGCTCGACCGGACGCTCCTGCGCTGCTCCCGGTTCTGCGACCACCCGACCTTCGACTCGGCCGGCGTCTACAACGTGCGCGCCGAGTTCCGCGACGACTACCGGAACCAGTGCTACGAGCCGGACTTCCCGGAGCCGGGGGACGGAGGCTTCCCTCGTGATCCTTGAGCCGGCCCTCCTCGCGCTCGCGCTCCTGGCGGACCCGACGCCGACCCCGTCCCCGTCTCCGTCCCCCGCCGCCGATCCCCCTCTCCCGCCCGCCCCTGCGGTCTCCGCCGCCGAAGCGTTCGCCGACCCGCCGCCGGCCACCGATTGGATCGAGCAGTTCCGCCTTCCCGTCGACGAGCTGGTCGAGCGGTCGATCGGCACGGCGTCGCGCGCGGTGCGGGTCGACTGGCGGCGCAAGAGCGTCGGGGTGGGGATCACCGGGAGCGTGCTGCTCGAGCTCAACAACTTCACCACCGAGCGCCGCGGCGTCGTCCTGCGCCGCCCGTCGAACAGCCTGATGACCGAGTTCGCGATGACGCGCGTCCGGACCCACGGCAGCGCGAGCGCCGACAAGATCGAGCTCACCCCCTACCGACAGGTCGGCCGCCCCAGCCGCTGGGAGCTCGATTTCAATGTCGGCTACCCGATCGCCGAAGGGGTGGCGACGGCCCGACCGGGGGCGTTCCCCGCGACCGAGCTGGTGCTGACCGCGAATGCCGGTCTGCGCTACCTCTACTACCCGGGGGCGTTCTCCGGCGTCGGTTGGGAGCGGATCGCCCGCTCGATCCTCCTGCCGCAGCTGACCTCCCGCGAGCTCGACAACCTGGAGGGGCGCCGACCCGGCGGGATGCAGATCGACACCGCGCGATACGCGTTGCTCGGCGGGCTGTCGATGGACGTCTACTTCCATCCCAGCGGATTCCTGTCGCCGCGCGCCATGGTCGCGCTGCCGACGCTCGGCACCGAGCTCGGCTGGTGGTGGGAGGTCTCCCTCGGCACCGGATGGTTCTTCTGATGCGCCGCCTCGCCCTCGCGCCGCCGGTCCTGTCGGCCTTCCTCCTCGCCGCCGGGCCGTCGCCGTCGTCGCAGGATCTCGTCTTCTACAACGCGCGGCTCGCGCTCAAGGACGATCGACCGAAGGACACGCTCACGCTGTGGTTGCTGCGGAACGGCCTCCTCGATCGGGGGGAGCGCGCCTCCCGGGACGGCGACTTCCGCTCGGCGGTCTGGACGGCGCTGGGAGAGATGGGCCTGTGTCCGGACGGCTTCGCGCGTGACGAGCGCGGCGGCGCCGGGCTGTGGCCGCTGGCGCTGCACAACGTGCTCGTCGACGCCGCGCGCCGGGGTCCGGCGCCGAAGCGGCCGCCTCCGTGGGGGGCGTTCGACGTCGGCCGGCAGCAGCGCTTCGTCTCGCTGAAGGACGTGCTCGCGCCGTCGGAGCTGCGCACCGTCGCCTACGCGCGCACCCCCTGCTACGCGATCTACGGAGCGCTGCCCGGATCGGGCTCCACCGAGCATCTCCGCGATCGGCGGGTGCTCGGGGCGACGCTCCGCGACCTTCTCGAGGAGTCGCTCTCGACGCTGGATCGATCGAAGGTGGAGAGCGTCGCCGCCGTCGAAGCGCGGATCTTCGACCTCGACCTCGCGCTCGCCGAACTGCAGGCGCGGCAGATCCGCCGCGACGCGCTCGCGGCGGAGCGGCAGGCGAAGGCGTTGGGGGTCTCGGCGGCGGGGGCGAAGGAGGTGCGCGCGGCGGCCGAGCTCTTCCCCTCGGACAGCCCGTCGGCGTCGTTCCTCCGGCGATGCCTGTCGTGGACGGTCGAGGAATGGATGAGCCTCCATCGTTCGCGGAGGCTGTTCCTGTTCACCCAGGCAAGGGGACACTCGACCCACGAAGGACGACTGGATCGGCTCGTCCTCGCGATGATCGACGAGCTCGCCGCGCGGCGGTCCGGGGAGGAGCTCGCGCTCTGGATCGGTTTCTTGGGCGCCGACACGCCGGAGCGCCGGCTCGCCGTGTTCGGCGGAGAGCGCGGGCAGCGCCTGCTCGATCTCGATCCCTCGTCCGGATTCCGGGATCGCGCCGCGATCGCGCTCCACCGCGGCATCGCCTTCCTCGAGGCCGGCCGGACGCAGGAGGCGATCCGCTCCTTCGCCTTCGCCATGGGAAAGGCCGAGGAGTCGCAGGAGTCGTCGGCGATCCTGGGGCTCGGACGGCGGTGGCTCTCCTACGTGCTGTCGCGGTACGAGACCGACGACGGGGTGATCGCCACGCTGCAGGCGCTGGTGCCACGCCAGGAGTACAACGCGGTGGTCGAGGAGCTGGCCTGGCGCGCCGCGCTGCGCGCCGACGAACGGTCGTTCGAGCGTGTCGTCGCGGGGGCGCGCCGCGGAGGTTCGTTCGACCTGAAGGCCGCGCGTCTGCGGTGGCTGGCGCGCGGCAAGGTGGGCAGCCTCGCGACGGAGCTTCGCGACGGGATCGCCGGCGAGCCTTCTCTCACGCTGCGGTTCCTCCGGGAGCTGATCGAGAAGATCGAGGCCGAGGAGGCGTCGGTCCGCGCCGCGCACGCCGCGACGCTCCGGTCGGTCGTGCGCGTGCTCGATCCGCTGCTCGACGGGGATCCCCGGAAGCGGGCGCAGCGGCGCAACGCCGAGCTTCTCGCCGACCGCGCGCAGGCGATCCTCGAGGGGTTGCGTCACCTCGACGAGTCGGTGGGGGCCAAAGCCCGGTCGCTGTCGCCGGCACGCGAGACGTTCGCCGGCGCCGTGCGCCTCGCCCCCGCCGACCCGCTTCCGTGGCCGTTCGTGGCCCCCGAGCCCGAGGCGCCGTCGCCCTTCGCCCCGCTCGCCCTCGACCCGGTCGAGTGGCGCACGCCGGACGGCGCGCCCGTCTTCGGATGGAGGATCTCCGATGCCGGGCACGACTGATCCGCGCGACGCCGCGCCGGCGCGGTCACCGGACGACCTGCGCCAGGAGGCGCGGCGCCGGAGGGAGGAGGCCCGGCGGCTGCTTCCGCGTCTTCGCGCGCAGGCCGCGGAGCGGGTGCGGCGGGTGCTCGGACGCCGCCCGCCACGCGACCACCGCCGCGAACGGCGCCTCGCGGCGCTCGCCGCCCTGCTCCTGTTGTTGCTCCTCCTCCGATGCGACGAGGCCAAGGGGCCCCCCGCCATCGCCTCCCCGCGCGTGCCGACGATCGCCGCGAAGCCGTCCCCCCCGCCGACCCGGCGCCCGAGACCCGGACCGCTCGACGGCACGCTCGAACGGCAGCGCCGCCCCGGCTACGACCTCGCGGGCCGCGGCGCGCCGGACTGGACCGACGACTTCCGTCTCCAGGTCTCCGCGCGCAGTCCGCGCCTCTCGCGGTGCTTCGTCGGCGCCACGTCGACCGGCAGCCTCCGCTGGACCGTTTCGATCGACGCCGCCAGCGGCCGGGTCGGCGACCACGAGCTGGAGCCGGTCGCCCAGAGCGCCGACCTCACCCGCGACCAACGCGAGTGCGTCACGCGCGTCCTCTCCAACCCGGCCTATCGGCTGAACGCGCCTCCGCACGAGGCGCTCCCCGAGCGCGTGAGCCTGGTGATCGAGTTCTGACGGGGCCGGCGCGTGCGGCCCCGGGGCGCGGGCCTCCGCCGCGGCGTTCATCCGCCCGCCGAACGGACGGTCGGAAGCGAGGCGCTCACCTTTCGCGGCTCGACGAGCGATTGCGCGATCCGGTCGAAGCTCGTGCTCACGGTCTGGGACGCCCCCTGCCGGCGGCGCGGACACGTGCGCCGGCCGGTAGGGCCCGAGACCGAAGCTGCCCGGCTCGTGCCGGATCGGTCCGGGCGCCGCCACTCGAACGCGAATTCGGCGATCGGTTCCTCGTCGTAGGCGCCGGGCGTCAGCCGCCGGAGAGGGCTTGCATCACGAACAGGCGAGCCTCGGGAGGGATCCTGTCGGAGAGGTGCTCGCGGTCGGCGATCGGGTCGTCGCCGATGAAGACGTTGACGTGGCGGCGTAGGCGGCCGGTTTCGTCGACGATGTAGGCCGCCAGGCCGGGGTAGCGGCGATCGAGCTCGTCGACGACCTCGCGGACCGTCGCGCCCGGGACCTCGCCGTCCACGAGTGTCGGGAAGAAGCGGGTCAGGTGCCGCGTGAAGCTGACGTGCGGCATGGCGGCGGTCAGGCGAAACGGACGGAGTGCACGGGGGGCAGGCTGTTGCCGACGCAGCGCCAGCTTTCGCCGCGGTCCTCGGAGACGTAGACGTTGCCGGTGGTGCTGCCGAAGCAGACGCGGTCGCCGCGGACGTCCAACGCGTGGCGGTAGGTGACGTCGTAGCAATGCTCCTGTGGCAGGCCCTCGCGGAAGGTCTGCCAGCTCGCGCCGCCGTCGCGGGTGCGGGCCACGAAGAGGCCGCCGCCGACCGTCATGCGCTCCTGGTCGCTCGCCAGCGGCACGACCCAGGCGGTCTTTCCGTCCTTCTCGTCCGCGGCGATCGGGAAGCCGAAGTGCGCCGAGACGTCCTTCTGGCTGACGCGCTTCCAGCGCTCCGCGCCGTCTTCGCTGGTGAAGATGCCGCAGTGGTTCTGCTGCCACAGCCGGTCCGGCTGCGCCGGGCAGAGCGTCACGAAGTGCGGGTCGTGGCCCCACTCCGCCTCCGCGTTGGGCAGGTAGTCGTTCAGCAGGCCCTTGTTGCGGCCCGCCCAGGTCTTGCCGCCGTCCCGCGTCTCGAGGACGCCGGCGCAGCTGACCGCCACGTAGACGTGGTTCGAGTCGCGTGGATCGACGGCGACCGAATGGATCCCGGGCACGAACTCGCCGTAGGCCATCGCCGCCGGCGTGCCGCCCCACTCGTTCTTGCTCGTCGCCTCGCGGCCGAAGAGGTCGCCGCCGCGGCTCGGGTGATTCCACAGCGGGCGGTTGAGCTCCCAGGTCTCGCCGCCGTCACGGGTCGTGAACAGTCCGCCGGGCAGGGTGCCGGCGTGGATCACGCCCGGCTGGTCCTTCCCGGCGAAGCCGAGCACCCACACCTTCATGAGGGCGGCGGCCTTGTAGGTGATCGGCCTGTTCGACGGGTCCATCGCCTTGGGGTCGGGGATCAGCTGCTCGATGTAGCGGGCCCCCTGCGGGTAGGCGATGCGGCTGGCATCCTCCCAGGTCTTCCCTTCGTCCTTCGAGCGCATCAGCGCGGGGCCCCAGTGCGCGTTGTCCATGCACGCCCAGATCATCCCGTCGCGCGGATCGCGGGCCGCGTAGCTGACGGACTGGCCGGCCTGCGCGATCGGACGCGGCGTCCACCGCCCGTTCTTGCGGTCGAGGATGAGCGTCCCCTTCTTCGTGGCGAGCAGGATGCGATCGGACATGCCGCCGACCCTACCGCGCGCCCCGGGTGCACATCAACGTCGAGGTCGTCGACCGAGACCGTCGAGACATCTCGGGTGAGCCGGGGCTCGAGGCCCGGTCGGAGATCCTCGTCGACACCTTCGTGATGGGCCGTGAACCACAGAATGAGGAAGTTCGAGAAGGACCTCGGGTGGTTCGGGTTCCGCCGGCGGCGGATGCACGAACTCCGGCGGACCTTCATCACGCTCGCACGCGCGGACAGGGGCCGGATCGACGTGCTCAAGTGGATCACCCACGGGAAGAGCACGGACATCATGGACGTCTACACGACGCTTCCCTGGCAGACGCTCTGCGAGGAGGTCGCGAAGCTCAAGCTCGAGCGGCTCTCCTGCGAGGTCGTGCCCCTGCGGAAGGTGGCGGGCCGGGAGAGGTGGACGGGCCCGGAGCACACCGCCGAGGGAGGCCGGCCAGCGCTTGGTGCAGTCCTTGGTGCAGTGGCCTCCGACGAGGTGGCTGGAAAAGCAAAACGCCCCAAGTCGCGAGGACTTGAGGCGTTTGCTTCGTGGCGGGGTGGACGGGACTCGAACCCGCGCCCTCCGGCGTGACAGGCCGGCGTTATAACCAACTTAACTACCACCCCGTGCTGCGGCGCCGCGCGCTTCGAGCGGATGGTGGGCAGCCCAGGATTTGAACCTGGGACCCCCTGCGTGTAAGGCAGGTGCTCTAACCGCTGAGCTAGCCGCCCGAAGAGCGCCGCGAAGGATAGCCGAGCACCGGTTGCAGTCAAGGAAACTCGCGCCGTTGGGAGGGGGGGCGTGCGCGGGGCCGGGTAGAATCGGGACGCATGGGACGCGTCGGGTGGATCGTGGCGATGGTCGTTTTCTGCGTGGTGGGCGTGGCGTTCGGGCGGGAGCCGGTCTTCCTCTCCGAGGAGGAGACCCCGACGCCGGCGCCGGCGGAGGCGGCGGACGCGGGGGCGCCGCCGCCGAAGGTGATCGTCCGCTTCGCGTCGGGCACCGATCGGGTGCCGGGCGATGCGGAGGCGGATCTGCGGGCGTTCGTGGAGGCGGCCAAGGCGCGGCCGGAGCCGATCCAGGTCGACGGACACACCGACGACGTCGGCGACGAGGCGGTGAACGCCGCGCTCGCCAAGCGGCGAGCCGACGCGGTGGCGACGTGGTTGGTCGGGGCGGGGATCGATCCGCGCCGGTTGGTGCGGAAGGCCTACGGGGAGGCGCGGCCGGCGGAGGAGAACCGGAATTCCGCGGGACGCGCCGCGAATCGGCGGGTCGAGGTGAAGCTCGTCCCGCCGTGACGGGGCTCGGAACCGATCGGATTCCGCGATCGCTATGGCCGCGCTTCGGCGCCGGGGTGCTTCTCGTAGGTTCCCACCAGCTCCGCGAACTCGAGAACGTGGCCTTCCATCGCCTGCTCGAGCTCGGCCTTGGTCGCGGCGACCAGTGCCACGAAGACGGTGTCGAGGGCGTAGAGCTTGAAGAAGTAGCGGTGGCGGCCGATCGGGGGGCAGGGACCGCCGTAGCCCATCTTTCGCCAGTCGTTCGTCCCGCGCCGCGTGCCGTGCGGCAGGCCGCTGTTCTCGTCGCGGGCGTCCTCGGGGAGCGTTTTCGCGCCGGAGGGGATGTTGTAGAGCACCCAATGCACGAACGTTCGCTGCGGCGCCTTCGGATCGGGGGCGTCGGGGTCGTCGACGATCAGGGCGAGGCTCTTCGCGCCCGCGGGGACGCCGGTCCAGGCGAGCGGCGGCGAGACGTCCGATCCTTCGCAGGTGAACCTGGACGGGATCTCCCCGCCGTTCGAGAACGCCGACGACTTCAGGACGAGGGGCATGCGACCTCCGGAGCGCGGCCGTGCGCACGCGATCGGATGCGCCTCCGTCCGTGCGTGGCGAGGCCGGCGCGGATCGAACCGGTTCGCGACCGATTGGCTCGCACGCGACAGCGTGTCGCGTAGTCGCAATTCGTCCAATTGGAACGAACGGCGCCAACGCGAAAACGCCGGTTCATGATCTCGATGGCCGGATTGCGGGTGGATCCCGCCGTGAACCGCGTGGCCGATGACTTGCACGATCAGCGGCCGGCGCGAGGGAGGGTCGCGCGTCTACCCAGGGCACGGGCAACGAACCGAGCATTCACTCGGAGGGTCGAACGATGGAACTGGTGAAGAAGACACTGTGGGTCCCTCTCTCCGCCGCACTCGTCGGCGGTTGCCTCAACGACTCGAGCCTCTCCTCGCCCACCGGCGGGCTCGACGCCGAAAACAGCCAGGCGGTCGGGGCGAGGCTCCACGACAAGGCGACCGACGCGCTCTACGGAATGGGGACGGCGGGGGGAGGCGGTGACGGCCCCGCTTTCGCCGGCGAGGACGACGAGGAGTGGGAGGACGACGAAGAGTACGAGGAGTGCTGGACGGTCTCGGGGGACACGACCGACGCCGACGGCGACGAGATCCCGCTCGACGCCACCTACACCTTCGACTGCGCCGAATCGGACGACGGGTGGAGCGAGACCTACTCCGGGACGGTCGACCTCGAGGACACCTCCCCCGACGCCGCCGACTACGCCTTCGACGAAGCGTTCGACCTCGACTACGCGGTGAGCGGCGAGGGCTACTCCGCAAGCCAGTCGATCGACGGGACGATCTCCTCGACCCGGCCGGAAGGGGCGTTCCGATACGAGACCGATCTGGTGATCGACTACGCCGCGAACGGCGACGGGGAACAGGTCGCCGGCGGCGTGACCGAGAACCTGGTCTACCTCTACACCCCCGACGAGCCGTTCGTCGACGAGCTGGTCGCCGGCACCTACACGATCGAGGGGACGTGGAGCGAGACGTTCGACGGCGAGACGGTCTCGACGGAAGTCTCGACCCCCGATCCGCTGGTGATCGATCCCTCGTGCGAATCGGCGATCGTCTCGGGAACGCTTCTCGCCGTCTCGGGCGACGGCTCGATCACCGTCACCTGGAACGCGTGCGACGACTGGACCGTCACCTACGACGGTACGTAAAGCGGGCACGTCCGCTCGCCGCGGGTGCGCGTGGCTTTCACGCGCACCCGCGGCGTCTTTTGCGGAGCGTCGGGTCCCGAATCGCGAGCCGTCGCTAGTTCCGGACGCGCAGCTCGACCCGGACCGGCATGTGGTCGCTGGCGCCGCCGTGGTCGAGGACGCGGTAGCTGCCGGGAAGGCAGGCGAGCGAGTTCTCGGAGCCGGCCTGGACGATCACCCAGTCGAGCCGGATCGGGACCGGAACCGGGCCGGCGGAGAAGGTCGGCGTCAGGTCGCCGTTGGCGCAGTCGACGAGTCCCGCGTTCCGCCGCAGGTGGTCGCGGAAGGCGAGCCGCTCGGTGGCGAGAAAGGTGTTCAGGTCCCCGGCCATCACCGTCGGCTCGCCGGGCCGGGTGAGGGCCTCGCGGACGGCGTCGAACTGCCTCCGCCGCACGCGCGGCGTGGTCTTGTTCTCGGTGTGGAGCGAAACGACGTTCAAGGTCCGCGTGCCGCCGAGCGCGTCGGGGACGTCGATCCGGGTGGCGATCGCGCTGCGCTGCCCGCACCGCGGCTCGGTACGGCTGTGCGCCCAGTCGTAGCCGCCGTTCTCGGTGAACATCGGGATGGAGAAGAACCTCGGATCGGTGAGCGGCCAGCGCGACAGGACGGCGTTTCCGCTCGAGCCGCGCCGGTCGTCGCGGCGCTCGTTGAACTCGACGGCGGTGACGTAGCTGTAACCCAGCGCCGCCGCGATCTCCCGCGCGACCACTTTCCCGCCGCTGCTCCCGCCGTAGAGGTCGGTCTCGTTGAGCACGATCACGTCGGCGTTGATCTTCTTGAGCTGCTTGACCGCTCCGTCGAGCTTCGCGCCGCGTGCGACGTTCCATTCGACCATCCGCACGAAGCCGGGGGCGGCGCGCGGCGCCACCTTCGACGGGTCGACCCGCCATTCGGCGCGGTCGAGCGGCGTGGCGAAGGTGCCTCCTTCGACGTAGCCGGGATCGGGATGGAAGTAGCCGTCGGCATCGGGGCCGCGGCTCGGGAGCGGAATCCCCGGCAGCTCGGAGAGCCCCTCCACCGGCGCCGCCAGCGGCGCATCGCGGCGCACGAACGGCGCGCCCCCGCAGGTCGACGTCGCCCCTTGCGACGGAAAGGCGTCGACGAGCGCGCCGAGCGGATCGGGCGACTGGGTGCACGACTGCTCGGTCTGCGCCTGCGCGGTGGCGGCGAACAGCAGCGTCGACAGCGCGAGAACGGCTCTCCCCTTGGCCATCGGAACCTCCCTCGGCCAGACGAGGGAGCAGCGCGCATGCCACGGCGCTCGCGCCGCCGAAGTCACCGTCGGAACAGCGTTTCGGGATCTGCGACGTGGAAGGTCGGGGAACCGCCCGCGCGTCCCCTCGGTGTCCCAATGGCCCGCCCAGATCCCACTCGGGCCTAGGCCCGAAGAACGTCTCGTGACGGCGAGCGGGGGAGGGGACCCGCGGACAGGCGGGGCGGGGGCGCCGAGCCCCCGATGCGATCAATGCGGTCCGGCCGGCTCCGCCGACTCCGACGCGGGCGCGGCGGGGGCGGGGTGCTTCGCCTCCTCGCGCGGGTCGTGCCACACCGGGTGCGGGTCCTCGACGCGGGCCTTGAGCTTCGCCAGGAACTCGTCGCGGTTCGGCATCACCAGCGCTTCGACCAGGACCTCGTCCATGTGCGAGACCGGGATCATCGTCAGGCGCTTGAGGATGTTCGCCGGGATCTCGCGCAGGTCCTTCTTGTTCTCCATCGGGTAGAGGATCGTCTTCACCCCGCCCCGGTGCGCGGCGAGCGTCTTCTCCTTGAGGCCGCCGATCGGCAGCACCCGTCCGCGGAGCGTGATCTCGCCGGTCATCGCCAGGTCCTTGCGCACCGGCGCCTTGGTCAGCGCGCTGGTGATCGCCGTCGCCAGCGTGATCCCGGCCGACGGGCCGTCCTTGGGGATCGCCCCCTCCGGTACGTGGATGTGCAGGTCGACGTTGCTGTAGAAGTGCTTCGGCAGCCCCAGCGCCGCCGCGCGCGACCGGACGTAGCTCATCGCCGCCTGCGCCGACTCCTGCATCACGTCGCCGAGCTTCCCGGTGATGATCAGCTTCCCCTTCCCGGGCATCACCGTCACCTCGGTGACGAGCAGGTCGCCGCCGTGCTCGGTCCAGGCGAGCCCCGTCGTCATCCCGATGCCGTCCTCCTGCTCCGCGCGCGAGTGGCGGAAGCGGGTGACGCCGAGGAACTTGCCGACGTTCTGCGGCCCGACCTTGACCGTGATCTCCGGCCCGTCCTTCACCACCTTCTTCGCCACCTTGCGCGCGATCGTCGAGATCTCGCGCTCCAGGTTGCGCACCCCGGCCTCGCGCGTGTAGCGGCGGACGATCTTCTTGAGCGCGCCGTCGGTCACCTCGAGGTTCGTGGCCTTGAGGCCGTTGGCCTCGATCTGGCGGGGCACCAGGTAGCGCCGCCCGATCGACAGCTTCTCCGCTTCGGTGTAGCCGGCGAGGCGGATGATCTCCATCCGGTCCTGCAAGGGGATCGGGATCCCGTGCAGGGTGTTGGCGGTGGTGATGAACAGGATGTTCGACAGGTCGTAGTCGACGTCGAGGTAGTGGTCGTTGAAGGTCGTGTTCTGCTCCGGGTCCAGCACCTCGAGCAGGGCCGCGGACGGATCGCCGCGGAAGTCCATCGACATCTTGTCGACCTCGTCGAGGAGGAAGACGGGATTGTTCGACGTCGCCTTCTTCAGGCTCTGGATGATCTTCCCCGGCAGCGCCCCGATGTAGGTGCGGCGGTGGCCGCGGATCTCGGCCTCGTCGCGCACCCCGCCCAGCGACAGCCGCACGAACTTGCGCCCCGTCGCCCGCGCCACGCTCTTGGCGAGCGAGGTCTTGCCGACGCCGGGAGGGCCGACCAGGCACAGGATCGGCCCGCGGATCTTGTCGGTCAGCTTCTGGACCGCGAGGTACTCCAGGATCCGGTCCTTCACCTTCCGCAGGCCGTAGTGATCCTCGTCCAGGATCTTCTCGGCCTCCTGGATGTTGAGCTTGTCCGGGGTCATGTCGAACCACGGCAGCGACAGCATCCAGTCGATGTAGTTGCGCACGACGGTCGCCTCGGCCGACATCGGCGACATCATCTTCAGCTTCTTGAACTCCTTGCGGACCTTCTGCTCCGCCTCGGGGCTCATCTTCTTGTTCTTGATCCGCTCCTCGAGCTCCTGGATCTCGTTCTTGAACTCGTCCCGCTCGCCCAGCTCCTTCTGAATGGCCTGCATCTGCTCATTCAGGTAGTACTCCTTCTGGGACTTCTCCATCTGCTTCTTCACGCGGGTGCGGATCTTCTTCTCGACCTGCAGGATCTCGATCTCGGCCTGCATCAGCTCGAACAGCTTCTCCAGCCGCTTCTGGGTCGATTCCAGCTCGAGCACCAGCTGCTTGTCGGGGAGCTTCAGGTTCAGGTGGGCGACGATGGTGTCGGCCAGGCGCACCGGATCCTCGAGCCCCTGGATCGAGACCAGCAGCTCCGGCGGCAGCCGCTTGTGGATCTTGACGTAGGTCTCGAACGTCCCCTTGACCGTGCGCATCAGCCCTTCGATCTCGGGGGTGACGGTCCGGTCCTCCGGCAGCTCGGTGACGTCGACCTGGAAGAACTCCGGCTTTCCGAGGTAGCGCTGCACGCGCGCGCGCCGCTTCCCTTCGACCAGCACCTTCACCGTCTGGTCGGGGAGCCGGAGCATGTGGATGATCTGGCCGACGGTGCCGACCGGGTAGATGTCGTCCTCGGTCGGGTCGTTCACCTTGGCGCGCTTCTGCGCCGCCAGGAACAGCTCCTTGTCCTTGGACATCGCCTCTTCCAGCGCGCGGATCGACTTCTCGCGGCCGACGAAGAGGGGGACGACCATGTAGGGGAAGACGATGATGTCGCGCAGCGGGAGGAGCGGGAGGGTCTTGGGGGGCGCCGCGGCGGCCTTCTTCTCGTCGTCGTCCTTGAAGAACATTCAGAATCCTCGGGTTTTGGCCGCCGGACGCTCGGCGGGCGGGCTTTGTCACGAAGCTCCCCTCCCGCCGCCGAATGCGCGCGCACCGGCCGCCTTCTCGCTTCTATCTATAGCACAGGCCCCGCAGGCCCCAGGCAATTCGCGCGGCGCAAAAAGGCGTCCATCGCCGGACCGGTCGGGTCGGTCCGGCTACCGCTCGGCGAGCGGGACGTACGGCCGGCGGTCCTTGCCGACGTAGATCTGGCTCGGCCGGAAGATGCGGTTGTTCTCGAGCTGCTCCCAGAAGTGGGCCAGCCAGCCGGCGGTGCGCGCCAACGCGAAGATCGGGATGAACAGATCGCGCGGGATCCCCAGCCGGTCGTAGACGATGCCGCTGTAGAAGTCGACGTTGGGGTAGATCCCCTTGGTGCCGATGCGCGGCGCCAGGTACTCCTCGACCGCCCGGGCCACGTCGTAGAGGGGGGTGCCGCCGTGGTACTTGAACAGCTCCTCGGCGAGCTTCTGCAGCACCGTCGCGCGCGGGTCCTTCACCCGGTATTCCCGGTGGCCGAAGCCGACGATCTTCTTTTTCGCCAGCAGGAGCTTGTCGAGGTAGGCGGGGACGTTCGCCGGCGTGCCGATCTCCTTGAGCATCTCGATCCCGGCCTCGTTGGCGCCGCCGTGGAGCGGTCCGCGCAGCGTGCCGATCGCGGCCGAGATGACCGAGAACGGATCGGACAGGGTCGAGGCGGTCACCCGCGCCGAGAAGGTCGACGCGTTCATGCTGTGCTCGGCGTGGAGCACCAGACAAGCGTCGAAAACCCGGGTCGCGACCGCCGACGGCTCCTTCCCGGAGAGCATGTAGAGGAAGTTGGCCGCCATCGAGAGGTCGTCCCGCGGCATGATGTTGATGTCGCCGTGGCGGATGCGGTGGAAGGCGGCGACGATCGTCGGGACCTTCCCCAGCAGCCGGATGACGGCGTTCCAGCGCTCCTGGAGGTCGTAGACCGAGACCGGCCCTTGCAGGGTCGCCGCTTCGTTCTTGCCGCCGGGATAGAACATCCCCAGCGCCGAGACCCCGGCCATCAGCCCCTCCATCGGGTGGCCCGTCTCGGGGAGGCACTTGAGCAGGTCGATGATCCGGTACTTCAGCCGGCGCCGCTGCCACAGCTCCCCTTTGAACGCCTCCAACTCCGACTTCGACGGCAGCTCCCCCTTGAGGAGCAGCCACGCCGTCTCTTCGAAGCTGGAGTGCGCCGCCAGCTCGCCGATCTCGTAGCCGCGGTAGAGGAGCAGCCCCTTCTGTCCGTCGATGAAGCAGATCTTGCTCTCGGCGGCGGGGACGCCCCCAAGTCCAGGGTAGAGCGGAATCTTGCCGGCGCTCTCGGACATGAAGGCGACCCTGCCCCGATTCAGGGACTTTGGTCAAGGGGTCACGGGCGCGACCAGCCGCTCGATCTTCGCGGCGAGGATGAAGTCGTTCTCCGAGAGTCCGCCGATGGCGTGGGTCCAGATCTCGAAGTCGACCTTGTTCCAGCTCACGTGAAAGTCGGGGTGGTGCCCTTCGGACTCGGCGAGCGCGGCGACCCGGTTCAGGAATGCCATCGCCGCGGCGAAATCGCGGAACGTGAAGCGCTTGCGCAGGCGCCGTTCGCCCCCGGAAGCGGTGGCGGCCGTCCAGCCGGGCACCTGCGGCAGCAACGCGTCGACCCGGCCGGCATCGAGCGGGGGAACGCCCCCTTCGCAGGGGACGCAGCGCAACGTCGTCAGGTCGGCGAGCTCGGGGGAGGGCATGGCCAAAAGTGTCGGCACGAAGGCGCGCCGACGCAATGCCTGGGCCGCCGCGGACCGGCTCAGGCGTTTCGTCGCGCGCGCGGACGGCGGAGGGGCAGCGAATCCCGGAGGTGCGAGGCATCGCGGCCGGACCGGAGCCGGAGAATCTCGGCCACGATCGAGACGGCGATCTCGCCGGGAGCGTCGCTTCCGAGTGCCAGTCCGATCGGCGCGTGGACGCGCGGGTCGGCGGCGGGGTCGATCCCGTCGGCGGCGAGCCGGCCGAAGATCTCCGACACCTTTCGTCTGCTGCCGATCATCCCCACGTAGTCGGCCTCGGAGCCGAGCGCGGCGCGCAGGACCCCCTCGTCGACGTCGTGGCAGCGGGTGACGATCACCAGCGCATCCCCGGGGCGGACCGGGACGCCGTCGAGCGGCCGGGAGGAGCGCAGGTCGGCGTGCAGGACGCGCGCCCCGGGAAACCGGCCCGGATCGGCGAACTCGGGGCGGTCGTCGGCGACGACGGTGGGGATCCCGGCGGCGACGGCGACCGCCGCCGTGGCGCGCCCGACGTGTCCGCCGCCGATCACCACGATCGCCGGCGGCGGGCGCTGCACGTCGAAGAAGATCTCCACCCGCCCGCCGCAGCGCATCTTGAGCGAGGCGGGTCCGCGGTGGGCGAGCTCGAACTCCCGCTTTTGGGAGGCGTCGCCGCGGGCGAGGAGCTCGCGCGCGACGGCGATCGCCTCCGCTTCGAGGGGGCCGCCGCCGACGGTGCCGTCGATCGATCCGTCCTCGCGGACGAGCATCTTCGCCCCCGGCTCGCGCGGGGCCGAGCCGGCGGTCGCCACCACCGTCGCCAGCACGCACCCCCGCCCGGCGGCGCGTTCCGCCGCCAGGGGGGCGAAGATTTCGTCGGCGTCGTTCACCGGCACGCACGCGTCGCCCCGGGATCGGGGTCGGTTCGTCGGGAGGATGGCCGAGGCCGGCCGGCCTGTCGAGGCCTACGCGCGGAGGAGGTCGTCGGGGGTGTTGAGGTCCCGCACCACCGCCGGGTCGTCGACGTCGATTTCGAGGACACGGTCCGGGTGAGCGCGGAGGACGGCGCGGGCGCCGATCTCGTTCGGGGCGGACACGAGTGCGGGGAAGAGCGACCGGGGAAACAGCGCCGGGTGGCCACGCCGTCCGCCGAAGCGCGGGACGACGATCGCCTCCGGCCGGTTCGCCGCTTGCGCGGCGAGTCGCGCAAAGGTCTCGGCACGAATCGGGGGATGGTCGACCGGAAGAAGCGCCACGTGGGTGGCGGCGGTGACGCGGTCCGATTCGGAGGCCGGACGGCCGGCCGCCGGCTCGCCGAGCGCGTCGAGGGCGCAGCGGACGGAGGAGAGCATGCCGTGCTCCGGAGCCGGGTTCTCGACGACGCGCGCGCCGGTGGCGGCGGCGATCCGGCTCGCCTCGCCGAAGATCTCGGCGCGCGGATCGAGGACCACCGCCACGTCCTCCAACCTCGCGGCGGCCATCCCCTCGAGTGCCCCTTCGAGGAGCGTCGTCCCGCCGATCCGAATCAGCGCCTTGGGGCCTCCCATCCGCGAGCCCTTGCCCGCGGCGAGGACGATCCCGGCGATCCGGATCGCGTCCGCCACGGCCGCCAGCCTATCACCGGCGGCCGTGGCGTGAGGGTCAGACCGCGTTGCGCCGGTTGAGCACTGGGATCGGCGCGCCGCCGGAGATCTGGCCGTCGAGGATCGGCCGCGGGATTCCGATCAGGTCCCCCGCCGACTTCCAGACCTGGGACTCGGTCGGCGCCATCCCGCCGGTCAGCCCGGTCACCGGATCGAAGCCGACCAGGCCCCCCTGACCGGTGACGTTCCCGTAGCTTCCGCCCCGGACGTTCGATCCGATGAAGATGAACGCCTGCGAGCCGCCGTCGTTGTTGTTGGTGTTCACTCCATCGTCGGTGTCGTCGGTCCGGATCGCGGTGCGCGTGAATTCGGAGGAGATGGAGAGGAAGAAGCTGTCGCTCATCTTCTTCGTCGGATCGTGGGGGTCGGGGGTGCGGTCGAGGGTCTTCAGGAACCCGTAGAGCGCGTTCCCCAGCCAGATGTTCCACTCCCCCTGCTGGCTGCTGGCCATGTCGATCGTCGAGGGCTTGTCGAAGGAGTGCCAGTCTCCGGCGTTTAGGGTGATCGTCGCAGTTGTGAGCGCCTTCGCCCGGAAGCCCTTGGCGATCCCGGCCAGCGTCTGGCCGATCGGGACGTTGCCGTCGACCGACCGACTGATCTCGGCGGCCCCGCCGAAGTCGGCGATCAGCTGCGCGTCGTAGGCCGGATCGAGGCTCAGTCCCGCCGCGTCGATCCCTTCGATCGCCACCCGGGGTTTCATCGAGAGCTGCGCCTGCGCCCGCGCCGAGAGCGAGAGCGCGACGGCGTCGTCGTAGCCCTTGATCTGGCTCGCCTGGAACAGGCGGTCGAGATCCCCGATCGCCCCGACGCGGCCGTCGACGACGAGTCCGTCCTCGATCTCGCCGATCGCGAGCTTGAGCTCCTCCTTGGTGAAGTAGTTGGGGAGGTCCTCGTAGAGTCCGAGGAACTCGCTCCGGTTCGCGACCTTGGAGAAGAAGTTCGCCTCCTCGCCGGTGCGATTGATCGTCATCCCGTTGCCGAACCGGTTGAACTCCACCGCCTTCACCGCCGACCCCGGGGCGTGCATCGCGTGCAGCGCCGTGGGGCACATCGCCAGGTTGTTCGGCGAGCGCGCCCGCCAGTCGTCGGTGTGGCCGTTGGTGAGCTTCACCGACTCGGTCATCGCGATCCGCGGGGCGTATTCGGCCAGCTTCTGCGCCCCTTCGACGGTGCCGGGGGTGCGGGTGTAGGGGGCGATGTAGAGCGGTCGCGGGCTCCCGGCGATCGGCACCGTGATGATCTTGTCGGGGCTCGAGTACTGGTTCAGCGCCCTGCTGCGCAAGGCGGAGCCGAACGGGGTCAAGTGCCCTTCGGAGGGGAAGAGGCAGTTGGTCTGGAAGCCGGCGCGGATCAGGATTTCGACGCAGAAGTGGACGCTGCCGATGCCGTCGGCGGCGAGCGCGTCGCTCCCCCACTTGCGGGCGGCCTTGCGTGCGATGCGATCCATCAGGCTCGAGTGGGCGGCCGCGGTGACGCCGGCGGTGGACAGGAGCGCGCTCACCCGGCGCAGGAAGGTCCTTCTCGACAGCTCGTTCTGCGTGCGAACCATGGCATTTCCCCCCTCGTGTACGTTCGGCTAGATCTCGGCCAGGAACTCGAGCGATCCGAGGATCGCGAAGCAGGCGATCGCCGCCTTGCGGGCCGGGGTCGCGAAGACATCCATCCCGTTCGCCGCGGTCACGGACTGGAGCTCGTCGAGGCGCTGCGCCTCCTCGGGAGACGGCTCCCGTCCGAGCAGGAGCCCGTAGACGTGTCGGTAGTCGTTCGTCCCGTCGGGAAACAGCCGCGTCATATCGGTCTCCATCGCCTTCCCGCACGCCGACGACGAGGCGAGGAACCACGCCTTGAGGCCTCCGGCGACCGGCGCCCCGCCGACGTTGGTCAGATCGGTCTCCGCGTCGTAGAACGGCGCGCCCAGCGCTGTGCGGTTCGCGTCCAGGTAGCCCACCGGATCGGCGAGGGGCGAGCCCGGATTGGCGGGCATGGCGGGGGCGACCCCCAACACGTCGGTTACCGCCGAACGAAGGAAATCGTAGCTCGCGAACTTGTAGGCGACCTCGTCGGTGCCGGCGTCGAACAGGTGCTCCGGCGCCTCGGGAAGCGGAACGGCGGCGTCGGCGGCCGTCGGCAGGTAGTCCTGCCCGCACGCGGCGGCGAAGCTGATTGCAACGGCCAAGACGACCCCCTGCGGAATCCGGTTCATCGGAGACCTCCCCACGCCTTCGATCGTGTTCGGAATCACAACGGATGCGACGAGGGGCTCCTTTCGCAAGACGGGGGCCAGGCCCTCCGTCGGGCCGCTGCAGGCGGAATTCTTCCGTCGTCGAGAGGCCTTGTCGGATGGGATCGGTTCGCGGACGGCCGCGGCCGGATCCCGGGGGTGGGGGGCGGTGCATGGCGCTGCCCGATCCCGGGGGGGAACCGACCCCGACTATCATCGAACCGACGTGACGACGCTCCCGACCCGCTCCGTTCCGGCCGGCCGACCCGAATGGCGCTTCGACGTCGAGGTCCCGGTCGACCTCGCCCCCGAGCCCCCCGTCGTCGTCGACGGGATCCCGGTCCTTCGAGGCGTGACGATGCCGGTGCGGGCCAGCGATCCGACACACCACGCGGTGCTGCATGCGTTCGATCCACAGGACGGCGGCACGCGCTTCCGGGTCGAGGCGCCGGAGGGGGTGTTGGAAGCGTTCGGGCCGGTGCGGGACGGCGACGGGCTGCTCGCCGTCACCAAGGCGCCCGGCCGGGCGACCGGGAAGCGGTTGCGGGTACGTCGCCTCGCCCTCGACGGCCGGGAGCTCCGGGAGCAGGAGATCGAACGCGCCGCCAACAGCTACGTGGCGCTCCAGTCGCTCCACCCACTGCCTGCCGGGTTCGTACTGGAGGAGCAGCGGTCGACCGGCGCCGCCACCTCCTGCTTCGCGTGGGGGGAGGCGGCGCCGCGGTGGGAGCGTCCCGGGCGCCTGGCCGCGGCGAGCGCGGACGTGGTGGTGGTGCAGGCGCGCCTCGATCCGCGGTTCCCGCGGCAGGACGCGCTGGTGGGGCTGCACGCGGTGAGCGGAGAGGCGCGCTGGACCTACCCGGACGCGTCGGGCGACTGGGATCCGATCTCCGACGGCGAGACGGTGGTCCTCTATCATCCCGTCGACGACCGCGGGCATCTCGAGCAGCCGTGGAGCCTGGTCCGCGCCTACGCGCTCGCGGACGGCGCGGTGCGGTGGGAGCGACCGATCGCCGGATTCCTGCAGCCGGGGAGGGGCGCGGCGCGGGCGCTGATCGCGACCGACGTCGACGGGGCGGCGCGGCTCCATCTCGTCACGCCGGGAGGACTCCTCGACGGGCGCCCCTTCGAGCCGCCGCTCGTCGCGTTCGACGCGCAGTTCCTGGTGCGCGTCGCGTCCGGGGAGTTGGTCTGCGAACCGGTCTCCGACCCGGGGGCGATCGCCTGGCGCCTGCCGCTGCCCGCGCCCTTTTCCGACGGCCTGCGCGCCGTCGCCGCCGACGGCCTCCTCTACCTCCGCGCGCGACGGCGCCTGGCCGCGCTCGGCCCCCCGTGACGACCCGGTGATAAGATCGCCGGCCGATGTCCGCGCGATCGGTCGGGGCCAACGTGCGCCGCAAGGAGGGGCTGGAGAAGCTGACCGGCCGCGCCCTCTACGTGCAGGACCTGGAGGTGCCGGGCGCGTGGTGGGGGACGACGGTGCGATCGCCGCACCCGCGGGCGAAGATCCGGTCGATC
Organism: uncultured bacterium; assembly: GCA_964372275.1. Lineage (GTDB taxonomy): Bacteria > CAYJRR01 > CAYJRR01 > CAYJRR01 > CAYJRR01 > CAYJRR01. Next base: position 5,709 of record CAYJRR010000050.1, on the reverse strand, counting down.
GCGCGCGATCCGGCGTTCGACTGGCGCGACGTCACCGTCGTCACCGCCGCCGACCTGCCCGCCCTCGGCGCCGGGAACGTGGTGCAGCTGATCGTCGACGACCAGCCGTTCCTCGCCGACGGAGTCGCCGAGCACCGCGAGGAGGCGGTGGCGCTCGTCGCCGCGCCGACGCGGGAACGGGCCGAAGCGGCGGCGCGTGCGGTCCGCGTCGAGTACGAGCCGCTGCCCGCCGTCCTCGAGCTCGGGAACGCCACCGAGGCGTTCAAGAGCTACCTCGTGGAGAAGGGGGACGCCGCGCGGGCGATCGCCGGCGCCGCGGTCGTGGTCGAAGGTACGTATTCCTTCGGAGCCCAGGAGCAGGCCTACATCGAGAACAACGGGGTGATCGCCTGGGTCGGGCCCGACGGGGAGGTGACCGTCCGCGGGTCGATGCAGTGCCCCTACTACGTGCACAAGGCGATGAAGCGCCTGTTCGACCTGCCGGCCGACCGGGTGCGGATCGCCCAGACGGTGACCGGCGGCGGCTTCGGCGGGAAGGAGGAGTTCCCCAACGTGATCGCCGGCCACGCGGCGCTGCTCGCCAAGGCGTCGGGCCGGCCGGTGCGACTGTTCTACGACCGCGCCGAGGACATGGTGGCGACGACCAAACGGCATCCGGGGTTCGTCCGCCACCGCACGGGCGTCGCGCGCGACGGCCGTCTCCTCGGGATGGAGATCGAGGTCGTCCTCGACGGCGGCGCCTACGCGACGCTCTCGTCGGTCGTCCTCTCGCGCGCCACGATCCACGCCGCCGGGCCCTACGCCTGCGACGACGTGACGATCCGCTCGCGGGTGATGAAGACCCACACGCCGCCCAACGGCGCCTTCCGGGGCTTCGGCGTGCCGCAGGCCTGTTTCGCGGTGGAGCGGCATCTCGACGTCGTCGCCCGGCGGGTGGGGATCGACCCGGTCGCGTTTCGCCGCCGGAACCTGCTCCGCGACGGCGGCACGACCGCCACCGGCCAGGTCGTCGGCGATGCCGGACAGTCCCGGGTGGCGCTGGAGCGGGCGCTCACGAAGAGCCGATGGCGGGCGCGCGCCCGGGAGATCGCCGCCTTCAACCGGACGAGCGCGACCAAGCGCCGCGGCCTCGGGCTCGCCACCTTCTTCCACGGAACCGGCTTCACCGGGGGCGGAGAGCTGATGCTCCAGTCGAAGGCCGGCGTCGAGCTGACCCGTGAGGGACGCGTGCGGGTGCTCGCCGCGTCGACCGAGATCGGCCAGGGGACGCGCACCGCCTTCGCGCAGATCGTCGCCGACACGATCGGGATCCCCTACGACGCGGTCGACGTCGCCGATCCGGACACCTCGGAGGTTCCCGACAGCGGACCGACCGTCGCCTCGCGCACGGTGGCCGTCGTCGGCCGCATCCTCGCCGACGCCGCCCGAGAGCTGTCGGCGGCGCTCGCCGGGGACGTGCCGGCGACCTCGGAGAAGGCCGCCGACGGTGGCGCCCGACGCCGGAGGTGGACGCCGTCGTCGTTCCGCCGGGCGGCGGCGCGCTGGATCGACGCGGGAAAGCCGGCGCGGTTCATCGCGACCTTCTCCAATCCGGCGAAACAGGTCTGGGACGAGAAGCACTACCGCGGCGATGCCTACGGCGCGTACGCCTGGGCCTGCGTCGTGGCCGAGGTCGAAGTCGACCTCGACACCTACGAGGTGCAGGTGCGCCGGCTCGTCTCCTCGCAGGAGATCGGCCAGGCGATCCACCCGCGCCTCGCCGAGGGGCAGATCGAAGGGGGGACGACGCAGGCGCTGGGGTGGGCGCTGATGGAGGAGGTGGTGATGCGCGAGGGCCGGATGGCGAACGGCCAGCTCACCAACTACGTCATCCCCACCGCGATCGAGACGCCGCCGATCGGGGTGGTGCTGCTTTCGCGACCCTACGCGCACGGCCCATTCGGGGCCAAAGGGATCGGCGAGCTTCCGATGGACGGCGGCGCGCCGGCGATCGTGAACGCGATCTCTCGCGCGCTCGGGGTGGAGCTGACCCGGATCCCGGCGACGCCGGAGCGCATCCTCGCCGCCGTTCGGAGCGAGCGGACGTGAAGATCGCGCTCACGGTCAACGGCGCACGCCGGGAGATCGATGCTCCGCCGATGAAGCGGTTGCTCGACGTCCTGCGCGAGGAGGTCGCGCTCACCGGGACGAAGGAGGGCTGCGGCGAAGGGGAGTGCGGCGCCTGTTCGGTGCTCCTCGACGGGGAGCTCGTGAACAGTTGCCTGGTGCCGGTGGCACAGGCCGACGGAGCCGCGGTCGTCACCGTCGAAGGCCTCGCTCGCGGAACGACGCTCCACCCGTTGCAAGAGGCCTTCTGGGACCATGGAGGCGCCCAATGCGGCATCTGCACGCCGGGGATGCTGATCGCGGCGGCGGATCTGCTTTCCAGGAATCGCCGGCCGAGCGAGGCGGAGATCCGCGAAGGCCTCGCGGGAAACCTCTGCCGCTGCACCGGCTACGTGAAGATCGTCGAGTCGGTCGCCGCCGCCGCGCCGAGCTTCCGGTCCCTTCCGTTCCATTCCCTTCCTTCTCCCTCTCCGGCTCCCTTCCCGACTCGCGCGGGAGAAGGGGGCCGGAGTGGGAGAGGGAGAAGGAGAAGGAAGGGAACGGAACGGAACGATAGGGAACCGAGCGGAGTGGGAGCCGGAAGGGTGCGGGGGCGGCGATGAGAGGCGATCTCCGCGAATTTCGCCTGACGCGCCCGCGATCCCTCGACGAGGCGCTGACGCTCCTCGCCGCCCCCGACCGCCCGCGGCCGGTGGCGGGGGGGACCGATCTCTACGTGGCGCTCAACGACGGCAGGGCCCCCGCCGCGTGGTACCTCGACCTGCAACCGCTCCGCGCCGACCTGCGCGGGATCGCGCTCGACCGCGCGGCGCTCCGGCTCGGGAGCCTCACCACCTACACCGACCTCCGCCGCTCCCGCGAGGTGGCGCGGGTCGCGCCGGTGCTGGCGGCGATGGCGCGCGACGTCGGGGCGATCGCGATCCAGAATCGCGGGACGCTCGGCGGAAGCCTGGGGAACGCCTCCCCCGCGGCCGATCCGGCGCCGGTGCTCCTCGCGCTCGACGCCCAGGTCGAGCTCGTCTCCGCGGCCGGCACGCGCGCCGTCCCGCTTTCGGAGTTCTTCCTCGGCTACCGCCGGACCGCGGCCCGCCCCGACGAGCTGATCTCGGCCGTGGTCGTCCCGCGCGCCTCGATCGACGGCTGGCGGTTCGGGTATCGCAAGGTCGGCACGCGCCGCGCGCAGGCGATCTCCAAGGTGGTGGTGGCCGGTGCGTTCCGGGCCGGTCGCGGCGGACGGCTCGACGGGGTGCGGATCGCCTACGGCAGCGTGGCGGCCACCACGGTGCGGGCGCGCGCCGCCGAGGCGATCCTGCTCGGGGAGAAGGTCACTCCGGCCCGAATCGCCGCCGCGCAGGCGGCGCTCGCCGAGGACCTGCGTCCGATCGACGACCTGCGATCCACCGCCGACTACCGCATGCACGTGGCGCGCTCGCTGCTGGCGTGGATGCTCCGGGAATCATGATCGAGAACACCCCGGAGCGGCGGGTGGTGCGGATCGCGGTCGCGCAGACCGCGAACGTCTATCCGTCGATGCCGGCCCGGTACGCCGACCTGCCGGAGCTCGCCGACCGCCTCGACGAAGTGCGGATGGCGAACGTCGAACACCACCTGGAGCTGATGCGCCTGGCCCGGGCGCAAGGGGCGCAGGCGATCTGCTTCGGGGCGTTGTTCTCCTGGCCCTACTTCCCGCTCGGGACCGAGCCGCTCTGGCGGACGGTGGCCGAGGACGCGCTCGAAGGGTACACCGTGCGGCGGGTCAAGGCGGCGGCGATGCTCCACCGCATGATCGTCGTGGCGCCGATCTACGAGCTCGATCGGATCACGGGCAACCGCTTCCATACCGCGGTGCTGATCGACGAGGAGGGGCAGGTGCTCGGCAAGTATCGCCAGACGCACGTGCCGCACGGCGCCGACCTGGAGGGACGGCTGAACGAAGGGTTCTACTACGGGCGCAGCGACGGGCGGAACGACGTCGGCCGCACCAGGGGATCGGTGTCGACCTCGGTCGCGGCGGCCGCCGCCGCCGCGATGGCCAACATGTCGTCGAATCCCTTCTTCCCGGTCTTCCACACCAGCGTCGGGCGGATCGGGATCCTGCTCGGCTACGACCGCCACTTCGAGGGGGTGGTCTGGAGCCTGCGCAAGGAGGGGGCGGAGCTGATCTTCGCCCCCGGCGCGGTGCACGGGGAGAAGGCGCGGCGCCTGTGGCCCGCCGAATTCCCCGTCGACGCCGCGCGCCACCACGTTTTCGTCGCCGCGGCCAACCGGAAGGGGATCGAAGCCCCGTGGAACGAGCCGTTCGCGGGCGAGAGTTTCGTCTGCGGACCGGACGGTCCGCTCAAGGATGTGAGCGGCCACGCCAACCTGGTGATCGCCGACGTCGACCTGTTGTCGCTCGTCCAGCCCGACCCGAGCGGCTGGGACCACCCTCGCGACGTCCGCCACGAGATCCACTCCTCCCGCGAGTGATCAGCTCAGCAGGTCGAGGGCGCGCAACGCATCGCCGAGGCTGGTGTAGCGGCGTGCGGCCAGGCCGGCGAGGAGGTCGACGACCCGCTCGTCGGCGCCGTTGGCGCGGGCGCGGCGCACCAGGTCGTGGGGCGTGGCGGGGAAGGCCTGGCCGCGCAGCGCCGCCTCGATGTCGGGGGCGAGGACCGGTCCGAGCGCCGCCTCCGACGGCGGCGCCTCCTCCTCGACCGGCGGGCCGGCCTTTCGCTCCTTGTCGGACATTCGACCCGTTACGAAGCGCACGCGCGGTGCGTCCGCAAGGTGAATTCCGTCAGGCGCTCTCGGCTTCGTTCTCGTAGACCAGGATCGGGCGCTCGCCCTTGGCGACCACGTCCTCGCTGATGATGCACTCGCGGACGTTGTCCTGGCCCGGCAGCTCGAACATCACGTCGAGCATCAGGTTCTCCAGGATGGCGCGCAGGCCCCGCGCCCCGCTCTTGCGGCGCAGCGCCTCCTTGGCGACCGCCCCCAGCGCCGCCTCCTGGAACTTGAGCTTCACGTTCTCCATCTCGAACAGCTTCTCGTACTGCTTGGTGAGCGCGTTCTTCGGCTTGGTGAGGATGTCGATCAACGCCGACTCGTCGAGCTCGTTCAGCGTGGTGATGATCGGCAGCCGCCCCACGAACTCCGGAATCAGGCCGAACTTGAGCAGGTCCTGCGGCTGCACCTCGGCCAGGATCTGGCCCAGCTTCTTCTCCGCCTTGCCGCGCACGTCGGCGCCGAACCCCATCGTCTTCACGCCGGTGCGCTGCTCGATGATGTCCTCGAGCCCGGTGAAGGCCCCGCCGCAGATGAAGAGGATGTTGGTGGTGTCGACCTGCAGGAACTCCTGCTGCGGGTGCTTGCGCCCCCCCTTGGGCGGGACGTTGGCCATCGTCCCTTCGATGATCTTGAGCAGCGCCTGCTGCACCCCTTCTCCCGAGACGTCACGGGTGATCGACGGGTTCTCCCCCTTGCGGGAGATCTTGTCGATCTCGTCGATGTAGACGATCCCCTTCTGCGCCTTCTCGATGTCGTATTCGGCGTTCTGCAGCAGCGAGAGGATGATGTTCTCGACGTCCTCGCCCACGTAGCCGGCCTCGGTGAGGCTCGTCG
>CAYJRR010000049.1:826-31898 GCA_964372275.1 uncultured bacterium | reverse complement strand
ACCACTCCCAGGTCGCCCCGACCAGCGTCGAAGCCTGCGCCTCCTGTCACGACGAGAAGGAGTGCATCGCCTGCCACTCGCCGCAGACGATGCGAATCAATCCGCATCCTCCGGGGTTCACCGGAGAGGGTTTGAAAGCCAAGAACGCGAGCGCCTGCCTCAAGTGTCACGACTCTCTCGACGGCCTCTGATCAAACCGCCGGCGATTCGCGCCGGCGATCGGCTGCGCGTCGTCGCGCCGGCGTCGCCGTTCGACCGCGACCGCCTCGCGCGCGGCGTCGCCGAGTTCGAACGGCTCGGATTCCACGTCGACTGGCGTCCCGACCTGTTCGACCGGGACGGGTTCCTCGCCGGGTCGGACGCCCGACGCGCCGACGAGCTGACCGAGGCGTTCCTCGACCCGCAGATCTCGGGGATCGTTTGCGCAAGGGGCGGCTACGGGTCGATGCGGCTCCTTCCTCGCCTCGATCTGCCGCGTCTTGCCGCAAGCCCGAAGGTGCTGCTCGGCTTCAGCGACGTGACGGCACTTCTGCTCGCATTCCTTCGCGAGGGACTGGTGACGTTTCACGGACCGGTGGTCACCGGACGAATGGCGGAGGTGGGTCTCGAGCCGGCGGAGCGGGACGCGTTCCGGCGCGCCGTGATGGGGCCGTCGGCGACGGGCGTGCTGGGGGAGGGGCGGGCTCTCGTGGGCGGCGTCGCCGACGGGCCGCTCGTCGGCGGGACGTTGTCGCTGATCGTCTCGCTGCTCGGCACGCCGTGGTTCCCCGAGCTCGACGGGGCGATCCTCTTCCTGGAGGAGGTGGGGGAGAAGCCGTTTCGCGTCGACCGGATGCTGACGCAGCTCGATCTCGCGGGGGTCTTCTCCGCCGTGGCCGGGGTGGCGCTCGGCCGCTTCTCGCGATGCGACAATCCGGCCGATCCATCGGTTCCCGTCGAATCGGTGTTGGCGTCGCGCTTCCGTTCCTGCGGAAAGCCGGTCCTGGCCGGCCTCCCGTTCGGCCACGACGGCGAGAATCGCACGCTGCCGGTCGGGATCCGGGCCCGACTCGACGCCGATGCCGGACGGTTGGTGGCGATGGAGTCCGCCGTGACGCTCCGCGCGGACGCCGGCGCGACCGGAGCGGGCGGACCGTGAGCGCCGGCGCGCGGCGCCGCTCGCCCGGTGCCCGCCGCCGCCGCGACGCGAGGAGGCGATCGGCGCCGCTGGCCGCCGCGAAGGCGATCCTGGATCGCGCCGTCGGTCCGGTCTTTCCCTGCTACCAGGCGGTCGTCTCGCGCGGCGACGAGATCCTCCTCCGCGCGCACGGGGGCGCCTCGGCCGGATCCGGGATCGACGATCGCTCGGTGTTCGATCTTGCGTCGCTGACCAAGCCCCTGGTGACCGCGTCGCTGGCGATGCTCTTCGTCGAGGACGGCCGGCTTCCGCTCGACGGCCCGGTCTCCGAGCTGCTGCCGGGACCGGTCGCGGCCGGCCCCGGCGTCACGCCTCGCCGGCTGTTGTCGCACGCGGCCGGTCTTCCCGCCTGGCGGCCGTTTTATCTGGAGGTCCCGGCGTCGAGTCCGGACCGACGGGCGGAGATCTTCCGGCGAGCGCGGGACACCGCGGCGGAGGCGCCCCCCGGCACGGCGGCGCTCTACGGCGACCTCGACTTCATCCTCCTCACCGAGGCGATCGAGCGGCTTGGGCGCGACCGGATCGACCGGCTGTTCGCCCGGGACTGTCCGTCGGAGGGTCTCTTCTTCCGTCCGCTCTCCACCGCGACGGCCGACCGTCGTACGGCGCGGTTCGTGCCGACCGAGCGCGACCCGACGCGAGGAACGCTCACCGGACGTGTCGACGACGAGAACGCCTATGCGATGGACGGCGTTTCGGGGCACGCCGGACTGTTCGGCGATGCCGAATCGATCCGTCGATTCGTCTCCACGCTCCTCGACGCCTGGCACGGGCGGGCGTCGTGGATCGGGGAGGAGACGGTGCGCACCTTCTTCGCCCGGCAGGCGGAGCCTTCCGGAACGACGTGGGCTCTCGGATGGGACACCCCTTCGGCGCGCGGTTCGACCGCGGGAAGCCGCCCGCCGGCGGCGGCCGTCGGGCACACCGGTTTCACCGGTACGTCGGTCTGGATCGATCCGCCGTCGGAAACGGTCGTCGTCCTCCTGACCAATCGCGTCTGGCCCGACCGTTCGAACGAGTCGATCCGGCGGCTTCGCCCGCGATTCCACGACGCGGTCTGGTCGGCCCTCGGTTCGTGACGACCGGCCGCCGCACGGTGTACCATCCGTGCGACGCGTGCGAACGATCTCCCCACCCCGACCGTCCGGTCCCGCGTGGGCGTTCGCGTCGATTGCGATCCTCCTGGGGCTGTCCCCGAAGACCGCGGCCGCGGAGGGTCCCGCCGAGGCCTACGCCGCCGCGCAGTCGTCCTACCGCCAGCTCAAGTCCGCCTCCGAAGAGAAGCGCCGGTTTCGCCACACGTGGCAGGACACGATCGACCAGTTCAAGGCGGTCGCGGAGCGGTACCCGAAGAGCGGCTTCGCGGACGACGCCCTCTACAACGTCGGGACGCTCTACAGCGAGCTCTACGACGTCTCCCGGCTTCGCACCGACCTGGAGAGCGCCGTCGGCTCCTTCCGAACCCTGAGCGCGGAGCACGCCTCCTCGAACTACGCCGACGACGCCCTGTTCTGGGAGGCGAAAGCGCTCCACCTGCTGAACAAGCACGAGGCCGAGGTCACGGCGCTCACCTCGCTGATCGAGCGCTACCCGAAGGGGGACATGGTCAACGACGCGCGGCGGCAACTCGCGCTCGAGCCCCGCACGGCCCGCGCGTCGCGCTCCTCGGGGGCCTCCCCCGAGGCGGCCCGCGCGTCGCGCTCCTCGGGGGCCTCCCCCGAACCCCCTGGGTCCGGATCGACGACGCCGGCGACCGCGACGAACTCCATGGGAGGCGGCGCGGCGCCGAAGGTCGCGGCCCCGGAAGCGGCGGCCAAGCCCCGGCCGCGGAGCGGCGGGGAGGTCTCGTCCGAAGTCCAATCGCTGACGGCGGTGAAACACTGGTCGAACGAGGGCTACACGCGCGTCGCGATCTACGCCGGCGGAAGCGTCGGCTGGACGGCGCACGAGCTTCCGGCCGACGGCGACAAGCCGCCGCGGATCTACCTCGACCTCTCCCGCGCCCGCGTCGGAGAGGGGTTGAAGGGCCAGGCGCCGAAGCTCGACAACGCCTGGGAGATCCCGATCGGCGATGGGCTCCTGCAGCGCGCCCGCGTCGCCCAGTTCGGACCCGAGGTGGTGCGAGTGGTGCTCGACGTCGGTTCGGTCGACCGGTACGAAATCGTACAGCTCGACGATCCGTTCCGGATCATCGTCGACGTCAACGCCAAGTCGGCGCCGTCGCGCTCGCCCGCCGCCCATGCCACCGCCGCCCCGACACCGGAAGAGAGCGGATCCGCCTCCGCCGAGCTGCTCGAGAAGCGGGCGGAGCGGCTGGCGGACGACCCCGGAGGTTTCGGTCTCTTCGAGCAGCTCGGCGTCAAGTTCGGCCGGATCTACGTCGACGCCGGCCACGGCGGGCACGATCCCGGTGCGATCGGCGTGCACGGGCTGCGCGAAAAGGTGGTCACCCTCTCGATCGCCAAGAAGCTCAAGAAGAAGCTGATCGATCTCGGCTACGACGCGGTGCTCACCCGGTCGGACGACACCTTCCTCGCGCTCGAGGAGCGCAGCGCGATCGCGAACGAAGGGAAGGGGGACCTGTTCGTCTCGATCCACTGCAATTCGACCGAGGGTCGGACGAGCACTTCGGCGATCGAGACCTACTACGCCGACGCCGCCTCCGACGCCGCTTCGGCCCGCCTCTCCGCCATCGAGAACGCGACAAGCCCGCAGAAGATGTCGAACCTGGAGAGCATCCTTGCGGGACTGATCCGCGGTGAGTACACCCGGATGTCGGCGGAGCTGGCCGACAGCGTGCAGCGGAAGCTCCACCGGGAGGTCAAGCGCTTCAACCCGTCGGTGAAGGACCATGGCGTGAAGAGCGCGCTGTTCTACGTCCTGCTCACGGCGCAGATGCCGGCGATCCTGGTCGAGACCTCGTTCATCTCGAACCCCCGCGACGAGAAGCGGCTCTCCGACGAGAAGTACCAGCTGGCGGTCGCCGACTCGGTCGCGCAGGGCGTGGCGGCCTACCTCGACTCGCGCGCCGGGAGCGTCGAGCCACCGACGGCGGGCGCGAAGAGAAAGACCGCCTCCAGCAAGGGACCGTGAACCGTTCGAGCGCGCCGGAGGACGATCGTGGTGAGCGGCTGAAGGAGCGTGTCGCCGCGCTCGAGCGGGACCTCGCCGCCGCCGAAGAGACGCGTTTGGCGAGGGAGCAGGCGCGCGCCCGAGCGATGGGGGTCGACCGGCTGATCGCCACCGTACTTTCCGAGGCGCTGGCGCAGCCGTCGCTTCCCGGGATCGCCGAACGCGGACGCCCGTCGCGTGAGGCGGGCCTGGCGCTGGTGGCCGTCGGCGGATATGGCCGCGCAGAGCTCTCCCCCAAATCCGACGTCGACCTGCTGTTCGTCTTCCCCGGCTCCGACGGCACGAAGGCGACGGCGCCACGCGCGGTCGTCGAGCAGGTCCTCTACGCGCTGTGGGACTCGGGCCTCGAGATCGGCCACGCCGCACGGACGATCCCGGAGTGCATCGCGGTCGGAAAGGCCGAGGTCACCGCCCGCTCGTCGCTCCTCGACCACCGCTTCGTCGCCGGCGATGCCGACCTGTACCGCCGTTTCGCCTCGGAGCTGGAGCGGAAGCTGTTCCGGGTCGACGAGCCGGGGTTCGTCGCCGCGAAGCTGGCCGAGATCGGCCGGCGGCGGGAACGCTTCGGAGCCGCCGTGTCCCGCAACGAGCCGAACCTCAAGGAGGGGGAAGGCGGACTGCGCGATGCGCATACCGCCGCCTGGATCGCCCGCGCCGTGTGGCGGACCGACCTTTCCGGGTTGGTCGCGCGCAATCGGGTGCGACCGGACGACCTGGCCGAGCACGACGCCGCCTTCGAGCGGCTGCTGCGCGCGCGCGCCGCGCTCCACCGCCTCGCCGGCCGCAAGGAGGACCGCCTCTCCTTCGACCGCCAGGCGGCGACCGCCGCCGCCCTGGGGTTTCCGGACGTCGAGCCGTTCATGCAGTCGCTCGCGCAGGCGATGGCGGCGATCCAGCGCTTCCTTCAACTGGTCGTCGACCGGGCCCCTGAGCGATTCCACCGCGCGGCCCGTGACCTGGGCCCACGCCCCTCGCGCCCGCGCGATTCATCGCTGCGCGCGCGCGCGCCGGCCGGATTCCGCGTCCGCCGCGGACGCCTGACCTTCGCCGACCGCGCAGCAGGGGGAACCGGGGGAGGCCCCCGACGAGCGCGAAGCGCGGAACCGTCAACCGGGGGAGGCCCCCGACGAGCGCGAAGCGCGGAACCGTCAACCGGGGGAGGCCCCCGACGGGCGCGAAGCACGGAACCGTCCGCGGTGGCGCTGATCCGTCTGTTCGAGGTCGCCGCGGCGATGCGCCTGCCTCTCCATCCCGAGGCCCGCGAGACGGTGCGCGCGTCGAGGCGCCTTCTCGCCGAGAACCGCGATCGGGCGGAGGTGGTCGATGCCTTCTGGTCGTTGCTGCTCGTTCCGGACGGCGACGGCCTCGAACGGGCGCTCCTCGAAATGAACGACCTCGGAGCGCTCGCCGCCGTCCTCCCGGAGTTCGAAGCGCTCTACTGCCGGGTGCAGCACGACACCTACCACGTCTACACCTGCGACACGCACCTGGTGCTCGCCGCGGCGAACGCGCACCGCCTGCGCGGCGGCGCCTTCCGGGCGCGGGAGCCGGTGCTCGACGAGATCGCCAAGGGCCTTCCGCCACGCGTACTGGTTCTCGGCAGCTTCCTGCACGACGTCGGGAAGAGCGAACGCGGACACACCGAGGCCGGGCTGCGGATGCTCCCGCGCATCGCCGCGCAACTCCGGCTCTCCGGATCCGAGCGGGAGGACGTCCACTTTCTGATGGAGCAGCACCTGCTGATGAGCCACGTGGCCCAGCGCCGCGACCTCTCGGACCCGGAAACGATCGCCGGGTTCGCGGCCAAGGTAGGAACGATCGAGCGACTGCGGCTGCTCTACGCCTTGACCGTTTGCGACATCGCCAGCGTGGGACCCACGACCTACACCGACTGGAAGGGGGCCCTGCTGCGCGAGCTCTACCAACGCACGACGCTGCTGCTGGAGCAGGGGGCGACCGCCGTCCGCGACGAGGCGAAGCAACGCCGCGCGGCGACCTCCGAAGCGGCGCGCCGGCTCTTGGCCGAGCGCCGCCGCACGGTGGACGCGGAGCGCTTCGACCGGTTCCTGGCGAACCTGCCCGAGCGCTATTTCGTCGCCACCCACCCCGAAAGCGTCGTCGACGACTTCCTCCTCGGCGAGCTTCCGTCCGCGACCGGATTGCGGGTGCAAGCCCGGGTGGTCGGCGGGGGCCGCGCCACCGAGATCACGTTCCAGGCGGCCGACCGGGCCGGCCTGTTCGCCGACCTCGCGGGAAGCTTGGCGGCGGCCGGCATGTCGATCCGGACGGCGCGCATCCACACCGCGGCCGACGGGATCGCCATCGACCGCTTCGACGTGGTCGGGCCCGACGGCGGTCCGGTCGACCTGCTCGCCGTCGATCGCATGGTGCGGGACCTTCTGTGGGTGCTGACCGGGAAGCAGACGGCGTCCGAGCTGATCCAGAAGCGGAGTCCGCCGAGCTACCGCGCCCCTCGTCCCCCCGGGAAGCCGCCGCGCGTCGAGATCCACAACGACGCGTCGGCCGACAGCACCGTGGTCGACGTCTACGCGATCGACCGCCTCGGTCTCCTGTTCGACATCGCCTCGGGGCTGACGACCCTCGGACTGGACATCGGCGTCGCCATCGTCTCGACCAAGGTCGATCAGGTCGCCGACTCTTTCTACGTGCGCCGGGTCGGCGGCGGGAAGGTGACCGACCCGGCGGCGATCGAGCGCCTTCGCGCCGACCTGTTGTCCAGGGTGGGATGACTCTGTGGACAACCGGGGTGAATACTGTGGATTCCTCGTCGAAGCGCCTTCCTTTTCGAGGCCCCGCCCCTTCGGGGACGGCGGGACGATCGAAAAACCTCTTCGCGAACCGGTTCTTACACGAGGAGATGCGTGGAACCCGGCCGGGAGCGGGTTCCACGTGGTTATCCACCCTTGACGCGCACCGCCGCCGCCGGTTTTCGTGGCGGATCGCCCCCGCGTGGTAACGTAGCGGCCCTTCGCCTCTTCAAAATCCCATGCGCACCGCCGTCCTCTCCGACATCCACGCCAACCAGGAGGCCCTCGAGGCGTGTCTCCGCGAGGCGGAGCGCCAGAAGGTCGACCGCATCTGCTGCCTCGGGGACGTCGTCGGCTACAACGCGAGCCCCAACGAGACGGCCGCCCGCATCCGCGCGGCGTCGGCGCTGACGATCCAGGGGAACCACGACTTCGTGGCGGCGGGCCTGGCCGATCCGGCCGATCTCGACTTCAACGCCGCCGCCGATTCGGCGATCCGCTGGACCCGCGGGGTGCTGACCGAGGAGAACCGGGCCTGGCTGGAGAAGCTCCCGCAGAGCGCGCCGCTCGACGAGCGCACGCTCCTGGTGCACGGCAGTCCGCGCGATCAGAACGAGTACATCCTCACGCCGTTCGATCTCGACGTGAACGTGCGGCACGTGCGCGAGTCGAATCCGGCGATCCGGCTGGTCTTCTTCGGCCACACGCACTATCCGGCGTTGATCAGCGCCGACGGACCGGCCGGCGTCGAGCGGGAAGGGGACACCTTCCGGCTCAAGGACGGCCACCTTTTCCTGGTCAATCCGGGCAGCGTCGGACAGCCTCGGGACGGGCGGCCGCTCTCCTCGTTCGTGATCTTCGACGACGCGGAGTCGACCGCCGTCTTCCTGCGGGTCGTGTACGACATCGACGGTGCGGTGCGGAAGAACGAGGCGGCGAAGATCCACCCGTTCCTCACCGAGCGGCTGAAACTGGGGATCTGACAGGACGGTCGATGAACATCGCTCCACGGGAGATCGGCTGGATCGAGGTGATCTGCGGCAGCATGTTCTCGGGCAAGACCGAGGAGCTGATGCGCCGGCTGCGGTTGGCCCAGATCGCAAAACAGCGCGTGGCGGTGTTCAAGCCGAAGATCGACGACCGGTACGCCGTCGATGCCATCGTGAGTCACGACGCGCGCCGCATCCCGTCGACCGCGGTCGGAGAGGCGGTCGACGTATGGAACGCGGTCGGCGGATCGAGGGCCAAGCCGGCGTTCGACGTGGTCGGCATCGACGAGGCGCAGTTCTTCGGACTCGACCTGGTGGAGATCTGCGAGCGGATGGCCGACCTCGGGGTTCGCGTCATCGTCTCCGGCCTCGACCAGGACTCGCGCGGCGTGCCGTTCGAGCCGATCCCGCAGCTGCTGGCGGTCGCCGAGTTCATCACCAAGAACCTCGCCATCTGCGTCGTCTGCGGGAACCCGTCGAACCGGAGCCAGCGCCTGGTGAACCGCGAGGCGAGGGTGCTGGTGGGGAGCACCGACGCCTACGAAGCGCGATGCCGCCGCTGCTTCCGCCTCCCCGAGGGGGAGACCCGGCAGCGCTCGCTCCCACTGGGAAAGGGCTAGAGCCGCCGTTAGACTGACTGCATGGACTATCTGGTGCGGGGGATGACGGAGGACGGCGAGTTCCGGTTCGTCGCCGCCTGCACCACCGAGACCTCGAACGAGGCACGGCGCCGGCACGCCACCGCGTCCGGGGCGAGCCGGCTCCTCTCCGAGACGATGACGGCGGCGTCGCTCCTGTCGACCCCCCTGTCGGGCGAGGAGAAGCTCTCCCTCCAGATCACCTCCAACGGACCGGTGCGGGGGGTGATGGCCGACGCCGACGCCAACGGGAACCTCCGCGGGTTCATCTCCAATCCCCAGGTCTATGCCGACCTCCCCGATGCGCCCGGCGGTCCGCCGCCGCTCGGACGGGAGGGGACGATCCTGGTGATCCGAAGCACCCCGCTCAAGGTCCTCTCGCGCGGCACCGTTCCGCTCTTTGCCGGCGAAGTGGGGAGCGACGTCGGCGCCTACCTCACCCAGTCGGAACAGGTCTTCTCGGCGATGGCGCTCCATGCCGGATTCCTGCCCGACCGCGCCATCGCCAACGCCTGCGGAATCCTGATCCAGGCGCTACCGGGAGCGTCGCTCGAGAAGTTCGACGCCTACAAGGCGGTGCTCGACGGGCAGGGGGGGCGCGCGTCCATTCTCCACGACGGCTCGACTCCGGAGCTCGCCATCGAGACGCTGATGAACGCCGTCGCGCACGAGTCCCCGTACCGGATCCTGCAACGCGCCGACCTCCGTTTCCAGTGCGCCTGCTCGCGCGAGAAGGTGGTCGACACGCTGCGCATGATCGGCGCCGAGGAGCTCCAGAAGATGCGCGCCGAGGACGGCCAGGCCGAGGTCGTGTGCCGCTTCTGCAACGAGCACTATCGCATCGATCGCGCCGAGCTCGACGTGCTGCTCGCGACCTTCCACGGCCCCAAGAACTGATGCCCCGGCTCGTCCGGTCGATCCCGTTCGCCGGCTCGACGTCGCCGGTCGAGCAGTGGCGCTTCGACAACGGTCTGACGCTCCTCCTGCACGAGGACCGGCAGGCGCCGGTCTTCGCCTACCAGACCTGGTTCGACGTCGGGAGCGCCGACGAGGCCCCGGGCAAGACGGGCATGGCGCATCTCTTCGAGCATCTCCTGTTCCGTGCCACGAAGACCCTCTCCGACGGGGAGTTCGACCGCATCCTGGAGGCGAGAGGCGGATCGACGAACGCCGCCACGTGGGTCGATTGGACCTACTACACCTCCGGGCTGCCGGCCGAAGCGGGGAACCTGGAGCTGGTCGCGCTCCTCGAGGCCGATCGGATGGCGAACCTCCGCCTCGACGATTCGCAGGTCGAATCGGAGCGCGAGGTGGTGTTGAACGAGCGGCGCTATCGCGTCGACGACCTCCCCGACGGAACGCTCTCCGAGATGCTCTACGCCGCCGCGTTCGAGCGTCACCCCTACGGCTGGCCGACGATCGGCTGGGAGCGCGACATCCGCGCCATCCGACGCGAGGACTGTCTCGACTTCTATCGCGTCTGGTACGCCCCGAACAACGCGACGCTCGTCGTCGTCGGAAACGTCGAGGGGGCGGCGGTCCGCGAGACGATCGACCGTCACTACGGCGGGATCGCCGCGCAGCCGATCCCACCGCGCCGATTTGCGGTGGAGGGTCCGCCGGCGGGGCGGCGGCGGGAGGTGCGGCTCCCGATCGAGAACGAGAAGCTCGTGATCGGCTACCCGGGTCCGGCGCTGGGGGAGCCCGACCGGGCGGCGCTGCTGGTGCTGGAGCTCACCGCGTTCGGCGGGAACTCGGCGCGTCTCCGGCGCCGGCTGGTCGACGATCTCGCCATCGCCGCCGAGGTGGAGAGCTCGCTCACCCCGTTCCGGCATCCCGGCCTGTTCGAGGTGACGATCGAGATTCGGCCCGGCCACGCGGCGGCGGACGCGGAGCGGGTGCTGGAAGAGGAGCTCGCCCGACTGCGCGATGCCGACCTCTCCGGCGACGAGCTGGAGAAGGCACGCAACCAGGCAGAGCTGGGCCTGTTCGCGTCGATGCGGACGGCCGCGGAGAAGGCGGAACTCCTGGGGAGCTGGGCGGTGACGACCGGCGACGCCGGGCGCCTGTTGGAGGAGGTGGATCGCATCCGCGCCGTGGGCGCGGAGGACGTCCGGCGCGTCGCCCGGCGGTGGCTCGGCGCCCGGCGAGCCACCGTCGTCGCCCGGCCCGAGGAGGGGGAGTAGGTCCGTGGCCGCCCCTCGCAGCGTCCGGACGGCGGAGCAGCGGCGGATCGCCCAAGTCCCGATGGCGCACGCGGCGCGCGACGGATTCCCCCTCGTCACGCTACGGATCGACTTGCGCGGAGGCGCCGGCGCCGATCCGCCCGGCAAGGAGGGGCGCGCGGCGCTCACCGCCCGGATGTTGGAGCGGGGGACCCGCACCCGGACGCGCGCCCGTCTGGCCGACGAAGTGGAGACGCTCGGCGGTCTGTTTCAGGCCTCCGCCGACCGTGAGGCGATCCGACTCGGCGGCCAGGTGTTGGCGCGGAACCTCGAGCCGTTCGCCGACCGCTTCTTCGAGATGTTGCTCGAGCCGGCGTTCGACGAGCGCGAGCTGGAGCGGGCGCGGTCGGAGCTGGTGGCGGAGTTGGCCCTGTTCCGCGAGGAGGACGAGGCGCTGGGAGGGGCCTTTCTCCACCGCGCGGTGTACGGCGCGAACCCCTACGGCCGCTTCGTCGGCGGCACGGGACGCGACCTGCCGCTCCTGACCCGCGACGACGTCGTCGCCTGTTGGCGCGAGTCGCGGACCTCGCTCCGGACGATCGCCGGCGTGGCCGGCGGCATCCCGATCGACCGCGCCGAGCGCCTGCTCGAGCGGTACCTCGGCTCGCTCCCGGCGGGGACGATCGATCCGGCGCCGCCCACCGACGCGCGTCCGCTCCGCGGCGTCGAACTGCTCCTCGTCGACAAGCCCGAACGAAGCCAGACCCAACTGTTCCTCGGGTGGCCGTCGCTCCACCCCGCCGACCCCGACTTCCTCCCGTTCGTCGTCGCCAACCACGCCTTCGGCGGCACCTTCACCGCGCGGCTGATGCAGGAGGTGCGGGTGAAGCGCGGCTGGTCCTACGGGGCGCACAGCCGCTTCGAACCGACCCGGGGAGCGGCGCTGGGCGGCGTCTGGACCTTCCCCGGCCGGGACGACACCGTCGCCTGCGTTCGACTCCTCCTCGATCTGATCGCCGCCTTCCGATGCGAGGGGCTCCGCCCGGACGAGCTCGAACTCGCCCGTGGACATCTCCTCCATTCGCTCGCCTTCGAGACCGAGACCCCCGAACAGCTCGTCGGCCGGCGGATGCACGAGATCCTGCTCGGCCTCCCCGACGACTGGACGGCACGGACCGTCGCGTCGATCGAATCGACGTCGCTCGACGCCGCCAACGCCGCCGCCGCCCGCGCCGTTCCGGAGGAGGGGATGGCGCTCGTGCTGGTCTGCACCGCCGACGGACTGATCGGTCCGCTCTCCGACCTTCCGGCGGTTCGCCGGATCGACGTCGTTCCGTTCGACGCGGACGACCCGTCGTCGTGGCGGGAGGTCTTCCGCCGCTGATCCACGTGGGCAGCGCGATGCACGCGGCGTTTCGCGAGTCGAACCGCGCGGTTGACGCGGCACTTCGACCTCGACGACGTCTGGACGGCAGTACCGATAGTTGAGACAATCCCTTGTGTTGGGCTCGCTTTGGCTCGGCGGCTCAAAGGGGGGCCTCGACGTGCTACGCGCTCGCCTCCGGGTCGGCTCTTGCGCGCTGCTGTCCACGCTGCTTGCCGGCTGCCAAGCGAACGTCCGGTTCGATTCGGGAAGCCAGGTCTCGGAGGTCTCCGTCTCCGGGCGGCTGGTCGATTTCGGCCTCGGAACTCCGGTCGTCGGCGCGACGATCCGCACCCTCGGCATCTTCCCTGCGATCGTGACCGAGTCGGACGGGGAGGGGGAGTTCCGGCTGGAACGGGTTCCGGTGCAGGGGTTGGTCATCCTGGACGTCACCGCCGCGGGGCACGTCGAGACGATCTCGGTACCGCTGCTGGTCACCAACGTTCCGATCGAAAACCTCGAAGTACCGGTGGTGAGCAGCCAGGACGACCTCACCTTCCGGGCCACGTTCAACGTCGCGACGGTCGCGAATCGCGGCACGATCCTCGGGCGGGTGATCGACGCCGACGCCGGGTCCCCGCTCGCCGGTGCGTCGGGGTTCGACCTCTACCCGGATGGCGTTCCGAGCGACGCGCCCCGTTTCCTGGACGCGAACGGCGATCCGAGTCCCGGGGCGAGCGTGACCTCGGCGAGCGGTCGGTTCGTCTACTTCAACGTCTCCACGTCGATGACGGCGAACGTGGCGGTGCACGGATCGATGAGCGGGTACGAGTACGCGCCGGCCGGCACCGTCGTTCGCAGCGGGGCATGGTCGTTCGTCGACCTCCTCGCGGTTCCAGGGGAGACGGACGACCCCGACGAGACGTCGGAACCGGTTTCGTTCCGAAACGACGTGCTGCCGATCTTCGTCACCTCGGCGCCGGAAGGGGGCGGCTGCGGATCGTGCCACGTGAAGGAGTGGAGCGGCTGTTTTTCGCTCCTCGGCGGAACGGTCGGCGGTGGATCGCAGTCGAACTGGGGGGGCAGCGATTGCTACGACCACGGACCCTGCGGCCTCAAGCTGCGTCGGTCCAGCGATTCCATCGACGACGTCTACGACGACCTCGTCGATCTCGACGAGGACTACAGCTGCGCCCAACAGGTCCGGATCAACAAGGAGAACCCCGCGGCGAGCCTGCTTCTGACCAAGCCGCTTTCCGCCTCCGCCGACCACTACGGCGGCGGGATCTTCAGCAGCGAGCTCGACCCGCGCTACCAGACGATCTTTCGCTGGATCAGCGAAGGGGCGGAGTTCAACTGATGCCCCCGTCGGGACGATCGCCGGCCGGTGGACGCGCGGGCTTCCGCGCGACCCAGGTCGCGCTTCTCCTCGTCCCGGTGGTCGCTTGCACCTCGGAGGTCCTCTTCCACGACGAGGGGGCCGTCACCGAGGTCGGCCTCTCGGGACGCGTGGTGAGCTGGCGAAATTCGGCCACCGTCGTGCCGAACGCCACGGTGGTCACCGTCGGGATCTTCCCGGCGATCCAGGTGACCGCGAACGCGACCGGCGATTTCCGGATGGAGGGCGTACCGGCGCAGGGGGTGGTGACCCTCCGGGTCGTCGCCGACGGCTACGCCGACACCGTCTCGAGTCCGATCTTCGTCGGCTCGGAATCGGTCGAGGCCCTTTTCCTCACCGCGATTCCGGATGCCGACGCCGCCAGCTTCGGCGGCTCCTTTCCGGTCGTCCACTCGACCGGCGGCGCCATCCTTGGGCGGGTGCTCGGCCAAAGCGGCGATCCGCTGGCGGGGATCCGAGACCTGCGCGTCCTGCCCGACACGATGGTCCACTCCAGCGCCTACTTCCTGTCGGTCGCCCGCAATCCGGCCCCGACCGCCTCGGCGACCACCTCCTCGGGGGAGTTCGTCTTCCTGAACGTGACGACCGGAAATCTGATCGTGCAAGTCGCCGATCCCGATGGGACCGTCTTCAGCTCCGTCGCCACCACCGTCCTCCCCGGCGCCTGGTCGCTCGTCGACCTTTCGGCCGAGCCGCCGCCGACGGAACCGGAGCCGGGCGATTCTCCGACCCCTACGCCGACGCCGACCCTGGTGCCCGGACCGACGCCGACACCGGACGAGGCAATCTCCTTCAAGGACGACCTGCAGAACATCTTCAAGAAGACGATCGCGCAAGGCGGTCGCGGCTGCGTCGACTGTCACAAGCAGAATCAGCCGGGTCATCTCGAGGGGGGGCTCAAGATCGACGGAAACACCCCTTGCAATACGCTCCACCAGCGCTTCGTGACCGACGTCTCCCCGAACACCGGCACTCGGCGCGTCGACCTGACCTACCCGGATCGGAGTCTGCTGCTGACCCGGCCCTCTCCGGGTGGGCAACCGCCGCACCCCAACGCGAACTTCCCGCAGGGCCCGTACGACGTCGACTACAACCGCATCTGGAGCTGGATCGTCCTCGGCGCGGAGAACGACTGTTGAATTCGGCCGATGTCCGACCTCGAACGCCGCTCCGGCTGGGACTCCTCCTGGCCGTCGGGATCGCGCTCGGCGCGTGTCGAGCCGAGGTGCTCTACCCCCAGGACGCGACCGTGACGTCGGTCGCCGTCCGTGGCCGCCTGATCGACTGGCGCAGCAGCTCGGCGATCGCCGGAGCCCGGATCGACGCCTACGGCGTCTCCCCGCCGCTCTTCACCTTCTCGGACGCCAACGGGGACTTCACGCTCGATCCCGTCCCGGCGCAGGGGGCCTTGATCCTGATCGTGACGCCCGGGGACGGGCACGTGACGACGATCTCCAGCACGATCTGGATCGGCAGCGAATCGATCGAAGCGCTGTTCGTTCCGGTCTTGAGCAGCGTCGACGCGCTCACCTTCGGCCAGAACTTCGCCGTCCAGCAGACGAGCGGCGGCGCGATCCTCGGCCTGGTCCTCGACTCGGCCCAGAACCCGCTCTCCGGCATCTCCGACCTGCGCATCCTGCCGGACACGATGTCCCATTCGAGCGCCTTCTACCTGTCGCAGAGCCGCCAACCCGCTCCGAGCGCGTCCGCCACCAGCTCCGCCGGCGGGTTCGTCTTTCTCAACGTGACGACCTCCAATCTCGTCGTCCAGGTCGCCGATCCCGCCGGTGACGTCTTCAGCACGGTCGGCACGATCGTGCGCCCCGGGGCGTGGACCCTCGTCGACCTCGCCGCGGAGCCGCCCCCCCCGCCGGGCGAGGAGACGCCGACTCCGACCGAAACGCCGGGAGGCGACGACGACGACGACGATGGATCCACCGAGCCGGTCGTCGACTTCGTGACCCAGGTCTATCCCATCTTCGGACCGATGGACCGGAACTGCGCCAGTTGCCACAAGGGGGGCCAGCCGGGCGATCAGGTCGGCAAGCTCAAGCTCAACGAGAACGCCGGAAAGGTCTGCACGGAGCTGACGGTGGAGGTCTCGCCGCGCTCGTTGGTGATACGCGTGGACAAGATCGATCCTCCCGCCAGCTTGATCTTGACCAAGCCGCTGGGAACCGGGCATCCGAACATCCAGTTCGTCAGCACCGAGGACCCGGACTACCGGATGATCCTCCGCTGGATCGAACAGGGCGCCGTCTGCGTGCCCGGCTAGAGGTTGCGTCGCCGAGCCTTCCCGTGACACCGGATGAACGCAATCGGCCGAATCGTCGTGCCAGCGTGCCTCGCCGGCTGCGCGTTCAAAGGCGGGTTCACCGGCGAGGTCGCGCCTGCGGAACAGACCGGTTCGATCTCCGGGCGCCGGACCGAGCAGGGCGCGCCCGAGTAATGGTGCTATCGTAGCGGCCGGCAACCGCGACCCCGACGAGGACATCCCCCCCCTTCCGAGAACGCCATGTCCGCAACCGAGACCACTCTCCGCAGCACCGACAGCGCGAAAACGCCCAAGCCGCTCTCCCTGTACCAGGTCGCGGTGATGCAGTGGCAGCGCGCGGCCGAGGCAGTCCGGCTCGACTCGGAGGTCTTCACCATCCTCTCGCAGCCGAAGAACGAGCTGATGATCAACTTCCCCGTCCGCATGGACAACGGGGACTACCGGCTGTTCAAGGGCTATCGGGTTCAGCACAACAACATTCTCGGACCGTACAAGGGGGGGATGCGCTACCACCCCGACGTCCACATCGACGAGGTGAAGGCGCTGGCCACCTGGATGACGTTCAAGTGCGCGCTCGCCGACGTGCCGTTCGGCGGCGCGAAAGGGGGGATCCAGTTCTCTCCGCGCGGCCACTCCGAAGGGGAGCTGATGCGCATCACGCGCCGCTTCACGCACGCGCTCGGCGGAAACATCGGCCCGGAGTACGACATCCCGGCGCCCGACGTCGGCACCAACGCCCAGACGATGGTCTGGATGATGGACACCTACCTCAACGCCGCGCCGGCGCACGATCGCTTCGCCGTCAAGCACGTCGTCACCGGCAAGACACTCACCTGCGGTGGCAGCCTCGGCCGGGAGAAGGCGACGGGGCAGGGGGTCGCCTTCTGCGTCGACGAGTGGGCGCGGGGAAAGAAGTTCGACCTGTCGAAGGCGACGATGATCGTGCAGGGCTACGGCAACGTCGGCTCCAACGCCGCTGTGCTGCTCGGTGCCAAAGGCGTCAAGCTCGTCGCCGTCGCCGACCACACAGGTAGCATCGCCAACCCCGGCGGCATCGACACCGTCGCCCTGAAGAAGTACGTCGAGGAGAAGGGGGGGATCGCCGGATTCCCCGCCGCGGAACGGATCGGCCCGAGAGAGTTCTGGTCGACCCGGGCCGACATCGCCATCCCCGCGGCCCTGGAGAACCAGGTGACCGAGGAGACGGCGCCCCTCCTGACCGTGCGGCTCCTGGCCGAAGGCGCCAACGGCCCGACGACCCCGGGGGCCGAGGAGATCCTTCGCGCCAAGGGGACCGACATCCTCCCCGACATCCTCTGCAACTCCGGCGGCGTCATCGTCTCCTACTTCGAATGGGTGCAGAACAAGAAGTCGGAGCGCTGGGAGCTCGAAGAGGTCGACCACAAGCTCGAGACCTACATCCGCCGCTCCTACCGGATGAGTCACGAGCTCGGGAGCCAGCTCAAGGTCGACAGCCGCACGGCGGCCTACGCCGCGGCCTTGCAGCGGATCCAGCGCGCCTACCGCGAGCGGGGAATCTTTCCCTAGCAGCCGGTCAGCTCTTGCCCTTGGTCGCGGGCTTCGCTGACGTGCCGTCCGTGGGCTTCGCGGCGGGGGCGTCGGCGGCGGTCAGCTTCTCCTTGAAGAGCTTCTCCCCCGACTCCGGGGCCAGCGAAGCGATCGTCTCCGCGTCGGCGCCGAGAAGGTAGTCGACCGCCTTCCCCTTCGAAGGATCGACGAAGACGATCACCTGCACCGCCGCCTTGTTCGCGCTCGAGTAGCGTCCGACCCGGCGCGCGACACCGAGCTTGCGGCCAGCGATGTCGGGAAGTCGGGCTTCGGCGGGATGCGAGAGCTCGCGGGCGGGGTCGTAGAAAACGTAGACCTTCCAGGGACGCTTCTCCCCTTTGGCTTGCTCGATCCGGACGTCGGTCACGGCGCGAACGAACTCCGGGGCCTCGCCGGACAGGACCGCCGACTGGATCTCGCGGCGCCGCTTCTCGTCGGCGGAGACCGGACCGGTATCGCCGTCGAGATCGCGCGCCCCGTTCCAGACCATCTTGTCGGCCGAAAAGCGGGCCTCGACCTTCAGCTCGCCGGCGGCGGTGCGGAAGGTCAGCTTCTTGGCGTCCGCGGGGATGCCGGCCCCCTTGTCGAACAGAAATAGCGCCTCGGGGCCGCCGTTCTCCGCAGGACGCTTGATCAACGTCAGGGGTATCGGCTTCCCGTTGTCGCTCGAAAGGTGCGTGTTCGCGACGAGCGTCTCCAACGGGCTCGAATCGAGGACGGCGAGCGTCTCCGGCGCGGTGACCGAGACGATGTAGAAGCGATCGCTTGGACGGGTCAGTTCGGCGCGCTGTTCCGCCGGGATCTTGCTCCCCGCCAACTCCGCCCCGCGAACGGTCGCCTCGCGCACGATCCCGGCGGAGTACCAGCGGATGGTCAGCGGAACGCGCTGGGGCAGGGCGACCGGCTTCGACTGGCCCGAGCCCGGCGTCGCCAGCGCCGCCGGGAAGACTTCGACGGTCGTCACCCAGGGGGAGGTCGAGAGGATCTCCCGCACCTCCTCCAGCGTCCACTCCGCGGGCGGCTTCGTCTTCCAGTCCCCCTCCTTGGCGTACGCCGAGGCGGGGACGAGGAGCAGCAACGACATCCAGAAACGCTTCATGGATCCTCCAGGATCTCTACGGTTTTACTACAAGAAACAGGATGATCGAGGTGGCGTTGAAGACCCCGTGCGCGACGATCCCGGGCCAGACCGACCCCGACCAGGCGCGCAAGGCCGCGACCCCCAGGCCGAGCAGCCCGACCGGCAGCAGATAGGCCGGCTCGAATCCGTAGGTGGCGACGTGGGCGATGGTGAAGATCGCGGCGTTGGCGGCGACGGCGCGGACCGGCGGCAGGAGGCGGGCGATCGGCGGGTAGAGGAACCCCCGAAAGAAGATCTCCTCCGCCGGCGGCGCTAGCACCAGGGCCAGGAAGACGACCGCGGCGCGTCCGACCGCCGTCTGCATCAACTGCTCGAGGCCGGTCGGCGTCGGCTCGTCGAGAAGTCCGACCGCGATCCGCTCGCCGACCCCGTAGAGGACGACGCCCACCGGAACGGCGACGGCGAGACTCCAGGAGGGCGTCGGCCATCGGATCCCGAGCGCCTGGCGTTGCACCGACCGCGGGTAGACCCGGAGCAGCGACTCCATCAGTCCGAAGACGACGATCCACGAGAGCAGCATGCAACTCGCAATCGCGACCGGCAGCAGCGGCGATGCCTGGACCGATTCGGCAAACGCCTCCATGTGCCGGCGAAGTGCCTCCGGATCGGAGAGGTCGGGCGCCTTGAGCAGTCCGGCGATCATCAACGAGGCGGTCGGGATCACGACCAGGAGCGCCCCCCAAAGCAACAGAAACGCGAGCGCCGTCCAGATCGACCAGACCGGCTCGCCGGTGGCGCCGTCGATACGGGGGGAAGAATTCATTCGGGGGTCGGCGAGAATAGGCCGTCCGAGGCCCCGCGGCTACGGCGTTCCACGCCCGCCACAGGCCGACTCCGGCGAACGGCCGCGGGAATCGTGGGGATCGTTGGGGATTGGATACTTCCGATAAGATGTATTCTGTTAACTCTCCGGGAGACCGCCTGTGGATGAGCCCCAGACGGGGGTCGGAGTCGGAGCCGTGACAGGAACCCGACCGGACCGGAGTCGGAATGGAACGGAGCGGGAAATCCGACCCGCGACCGCAACCCCGGACGCGGTTCCCGCGGCCGCCCACGAAAAAGGCCCCCGTTTCCCGGGGGCCCTTCGTCACGCGAATCGAGCGCCGCCTACGACCGCCGTCGTCGCGCCAGCGTCGCCAGCGACATCACCACCGCCGCGATCAGCGCCCCGGCCGCCGCCGCCGCGTTGGTCGCTTCGACCCCGAGCACCGAGCAGGAGAAGAATCCCCCCTTCTCCCCGGCCCCGGTCTTGACCGTCACCGGATCGCCGACCACTTCGCCGGCCGGCCCCCGGGCGGTCAGCACCACCTGGTAGCTGCCGCCGTCGGCATAGGTGTGGATCGGATCGCGAACGTAGGAGGTCTCGCCGTCGCCGAAGTCCCACTCCAGGACCTGGAGGCAACCCGCCGCCGCCCCCTCGGTGTCGCTGTAGAAGCGCACCTTCCGGCCGTCCGCCGAATGGTGAAACTTCGGCACCAGGTCGTTGCAGGCGGTGACGTAGTTGGCCTTCTCCACCTCGTGAACGAAGTCGCCGCAGACCGGGTGGTTCCCCTCGATCCGGACCTTGACGTTGTAGCGCCCTTCCGACTCGTAGACGTTCTCGGCGACCTCCGTGCCGGTCGTCTCGTCCGTTCCGCCGTCGCCGAAGGTCCAGCTGGCGCTCGTCACCGCCGCGCTGGTCAGGACCGACGGCTGGAACTGCACGGTGAGCGGCGTGCCGCCGACGTTCGAGTCCCCGACCGCGGCGAAGTCCGACACCCCGCCCAGTCCGTACGAAGTCGAATGGCTGGTCAGGTCGTAGTTGTTCGGATTGCGCTTCCCGTCGCACGCCGCGATCGACCAGTACATCACCGAGTTGCGTTCCTCGGAGTCGGGGCACGACTCGCCCGATTCGCAGGGGTGTCCGTAGCCGATGCCGTGGCCGATCTCGTGGAAGGCGACCGCCTGCATGTCGGTCAGTCCCGAGCATCCCGGCGAATCGATCTCCGACGGCGTGCCGAAGTCGACCCCGTCGTTGAAGACGACGTCGAACTCGAGGACGCGACGCCACTCGATCCCGTTCACCGTCTCCTTGTTGATGGAGCCATCGCCGTAGGGCGTGATCGTCGCGGCCAGCGTCCCGGTCCCGAGCTCGTCGTCGGGGTCTTCGTAGCTGATCGTGTTGAAACCGTCGGCGCCGTTGAACCCGTCGTAATCCGCCGACGAGCCGAACGAGAAGTCGAAGCTGGTGCAGTCGATGTCCTCCCACGTCTGCGCCGCATCCTTCACCGCGTCGTGCTGCGCCGGCAGCGGAGGCATCGAGTTTTCGCGCGTGCTGTCGAAGCGCAGCGTGACCGGCATGTCCTCCCCGAACCAGTGGGGGTTGTTCGGGAGGTAGCGATCCCCGGCAGCGGCCTCTCCGGCCAGCGCGATCCACGCCAGCGACGTTGCTACGACCAACCGTCTCATCGTCCGATCCCCTTGTAGCGCGGAAGGTCCTTTCCGCGGATGCCGGCTTTGACGTCGGCCTCCACGATCGCCTTCACCCGGGACGCCATCGTCGCGAAGTCGTCACCGCCGCGCGATTTCGTCGGCCGAAGCGTCCGGGCGTCGAGGGGCCGTCCGCGTCGCTCGATCGGAACGACGTTTCGCACCACGTGCCACCCGTTCGCACCGTTCGGCACGAGCGTGTACTTCCCCTGCCGGAGCCCGATCGTCCGCCACCCGCCGGCGCGCCGCGGCTCCAAGAAGAGCAGCACCCGTTCCGACTTCTGGTAGCCGGCGTTCCCGATCAGGTCGAACCCCCGACCGTCGACCAGCCCCCCCTGCTCCACGACGTCGATCGCCTGTCCGGGGAAAAGCTCCCCCTTCCAGCTTTCGACGACCGTCATCTGGTTGTGCGTCCGCACCATCCGGCCGCCGTTCGGCTTCGCCTCCCACCGACTGCCGACCGACGTCACCTCGGCGACGACGATCGCGTCGGCGAGATGGGTCAAGTCGTCGAGCGAAAGCTCGACCATGGTGGTGGCGCCGGCCTCGGAGCCCAGCAACGCGAGAAATCCCAGCGCGGCCAACGCGCGCTTCGCCCGGGTCAACCTGTTCACGATCGACGGCCTCCTGTGGAAACGCTTTCGAGAGGCGGCACCCTACAAGCAACGTGCAGCGGCCGTCAATCCGTGGCGAGCGCGGCATGCGCCGCGGCGGAGTTACTAGGCGCCCCGAAGTCACTTCACATGGTTTCCGGCGGCGTTTCGATCTTGACGCTCCACTTTTCTCCACGCTAGAACGCCGCCCTTGCCGTCGGTCCACTGTCCGCGACTACGCACGCGAAAGACGAAAACGATCTCATGAAGAGACGCCTCCTTCCCCGACTGCTTTTGGTGGGCGCCCTCGCGTCCAGCCTCGTCTCGCTCCCCGCCACCGCCGCCGTCCAGACCGGCGGACTTGCCGGGCAGGTCACCGGCCCTGAAGGTGGCCCGATCCCGGGCGTCGTCGTGACCCTCGAAGGTCCGACGATGATCGGCAAGCGCGTCGAGAAGACCGACGACAAGGGTCGCTTCCGTTTCGTCGAGGTCCCGCCCGGCACCTACACCGCCACCTTCGAGGCGACCGGCTTCGTCGCCCGACCGGTGAAGGGGATCGTCATCAATCTCGACCGAACCACCCCGCTCGATCTGACGCTCCAGCCCCCCGAGGCGGCCGGGCAGGAGATCACGATCACCGATACGCGCCCGACGATCGACGTCACCCAGACCCAGGGCGGCGAGGTCGTGAACAAGGACTTCCTCACCAAGCTTCCGGTGGCGCAGGACTATCTTTCGGTGGCGCGCATGGTCCCCGGGGTCATCGGCTCCGGGAACTCGAACGTGCTCGGCGCGGCGTCGAACGAGAACCAGTTCCTGGTCGACGGCGTCAACATCACCGACCCGGTCACCAACACCTTCTCGGCGAACTTCAACTTCGAGTCGATCGAGCAGGTGGAAGTATTGACCGGCGGCTTCGACCCGGAGCACCAGGCGCTGGGCGGGATTATCAACGTCGTCACCAAGTCGGGCGGCAACGACTTCCACGGCGGTCTCTCCACCGACTACAGCGACAACGTCACGCCGGAGGCGATCCTCGGCGGCGTCTTCCCGGGGATCAAGCGACGGAAGCACCGCTGCGCCAAGTACGAGGACAACTACACGCCGGTGGGCGACGACCTCGCCGACCAGGAGCACTGCGAGGACGTGATCGAGTTCTCGGAGCGTGGCACCAAGGACATCGACTACGCCTACAACGCCTGGCTCGGCGGTCCGATCGTCCGCGACAAGGTCTGGTTCTTCGGCTCCTACCAATTCGCGCAATCGCTGTCGAAGGCCTACCAGGCGGCCGGTCCACGCAACTTCACCGGCAACTACTTCCAGGGGAAGATCACCTACCAGCCGGTGCCGCGGCACAAGCTGCAGTTCTCCTTCCAGACCGATCCGACGCTGATCACGCGGATCGAGCAGAGCCCCTACGTGCCGAACGAGGCGGAGGGGCAGCAGTACCAAGGGGGATGGCTGCTCGCCACCGAGTGGCTCTGGTTCGCGACCGATCGCCTCGTCCTCCGAAACGGTTTGAACCTCAAGACCCAGTCGATCGACGTCAGTCCGATCGGCGAGGGGCGGGACGGCTTCGAGTCGTTCGGGCCGTGGCTCTCCGGGGACGACATCTACGGCGACCTGGTCACCCCCGGACGCATCGGGGTCGGCGGCGCCGATTCGAGCGACAACTTCTTCTTCTATTCGTTCAACCGCCGCAGCCGCCTGAGCTTCACCCCCAAGGCGACCTACTACCTCGACAACGCGCTCGGAAGCCACGAGATCGGCGTCGGGCTCGAGCTCGCGCGCCTGAACGAGCACATTCTGTCGGGGTACACCGGGAACACCGTCTTCATCGACATCCCGGAGGATCAGGGGGATCCGACCTCGCCGATCAAGGAGTACTACTACATCGAGAGCACCGGTCCCCTGGAGACGCGCGGGAGGGGGCTCGAAGCGGCGTTCTACGTGCAGGACGCCTGGAAGCCGGACTTTTTCCAGAACCGGCTGACCGTGCGCGGCGGGTTCCGCTTCGACCGCACCAGCCTGGCCAACGACACCGGCAAGGAGGTGATCGGGTTCTTCACCGTCAGTCCGCGCCTCTACGCCGCCTACGACGTCACCGGCGACGGGAAGACGGTCATCCGCGGCGGCTACGGGCGCTTCATCGACCCCGGGAAGTTGTCGCAATCCGGGTTCCTCGATCGGCACGGCCGCGGAACGAAGCTGTTCCTCGGAGACTACTTCGACCGCAATTCGAACGGCGCGGGGAACCTCTACTTCGGAACCAACGGGGAGTCGCCCACCGTCCGCGCCGACCGCGTCACCGCGCCCCGTCTGGACGCGCTCCGGCTCGGCGCCGAGCGCGACGTGAAGTACGGCATCGCCGTGGGCTTGACTTGGAACGGCCGCTGGACGCGCCACCTGTTCGAGGACGACGACGCGAACCTGATCTGGAACGCCGACGGCAGCCAGGTGATCGGCAACCGGATGGGGGTGATCGACACCCGATTCCGCATCCGCACGCCGCGGCGGGCCCGGCGTTTCTACCAAAACACCGAGTTCACGATCCGTCGCCGCTTCGCCGACCAGCTCGAGATCCTCGGCTCCTACACGTGGAGCCGTTCGACCGGCACGACGGAGGACCAGTACACCGCCGCGTTCGACATCGCTCCGCTCAACCAGTACGACTACGGGTACCTCGCCAACGATCGCACCCATGTCGTGCGTCTCTCGGCCGCCTACGACTTCAACTTCGGTCTGACGGTCGGCAGCACGCTCAACTACCTCTCCGGCGTGCGCTACGAGCGATACGTCTGGAACGATTTCTACGGCGGATACCAGAACCGCACCGATTCCCGCCTGGTCGGGCGCCAGATCGCCGGCGCGCCCCTGTGGGACCTGAAGTTCATGTACGGGCCGAAGCTCCCGGGCGCCTGGGGCAAGGTGCGCGGGGAGTTCACGGTGCTCAACGTGCTCAACAACCGCCAGATCTTCGCCTACCAGCAGTTCCCGCTCGACGAGCGAAACCTGAAGTACCCGGCCGGACGGTTCTCCCCGATGGCGTTCCGGCTCGGCGCCCGTTACGAGTTCTAGGGTCCCTCTTCACCTCGTGAAAGACCTCATGCGACACGCGCACTCGAATCGAAGGCTTCCCCTCGCCGGTCTGATCCTGCTCGGCCTCCTCGCCGGATGCAGCGAGTTCGACGAGGGGGTCAACGCCGAAAACGTCCACGGAACGGTGCGGATCCCCAAGGCGGTCGTCAGCTCCTCCGAGGGGATCGGAATGATCTACGTCGGTGTCTACGCCGGAGTCGACTCCCACCTGGGATACCCGTCCCCCGAAGCGGCCCCCTCGTCTTCCAGCGCCGGCGCCGACACCTTTCCCTACGGCGGCACGAGCGTCGGCACCTTCACCACGCGCGACGCGCGCGAGGTCTGCGAAGTGGTGAGCGACCGGACGGTCGTCGAGACCGACGACGCATGGGAGATCGAGTTCGACATCCTCCAGTTCCCCTTCTACGAGGGGGCGGCGGTCTGGGCTTTCGCCGACCAGGACTTCACCAGCTGCAATTCCGAGGACGGCTTCTACGACTTCTACTCGGTGAACGTCGACCTCGCCGACGTCACGGACGACGGCCCGGACCAGTACGTCGTCACCCTGGCCGAGACCGACCTTTCCGACTTCCCGTCGGAGACGGCCGGAGAAAAATGGGAGCTGATCGACGAGGCGGAGCGCGTCTACAGCGTGGACGAGCTCGACGACGAGACCGACACGCTGGTGGTGCTCGACCTGGGCGGGTACGGCCGCGCGCCGGAGGTCGACGGCTCCCGCCCGGCGCGAATCACCCGGGACACCGAGATCTACTACGGCACTCAGTTCAACGACGTTCTCAACTTTCCCGGGACCTACATCGGTCCCGGCGACATCGTGGTCGGGACCGAAGCGATCCTGAACGACCTGGGCGCGGTCACGATCACCCTCGACACGGTGGTGGAATGATGTCCGGCAAGACCTCCCTGCTGTTCCTTCTCGCGGCCGCCGCGGCCGCGGGCTGCATCGATCCGATGCCCGACGGCGTCCGGCAGGCCAACCGTGGCGACGCGCCGCGCATCGTCGACCTGGACGACACCGGCACGTTCGTCATCGGGACGGCAGGTCAGATGACGGTGACGCTTTCCGGCCCCAACAAGGGGGACGGCGAGCGCGGCGGCGCCACGGCGACCTTCCTGGGGACCGGCGGTCCGATGTGCGTCATCCTCGACCCCGAGAACCAGTTCGACACCCTCAGCTACGCCGACGACGGCGACAGCGATCTGTTCGTCGGACGGGCGGCGGACTACACGGGTCAGCCGGGGATCTCGATCGGAGAGTTCCGCGGGGACTACGTCGATTCGCTCGGCGTCCCGCACACCCTCGACCAAAACCTCTGCCTCCAGTTCGACATCAACGGCCTTCCGGGGGCGCACGCCGGCTCGGGCAGCCCGGAAAACTGCGCCATCGAGACGGTGGCGGGCACGCCCTACATCCTTCTCGCCGAGACCTTTTCCGTGCCGGTTGACGACGACGAGCTCGTCGTCGCGCTCGAGGTCCTGAACGGCGGCTGCCCGACCGTCGACGAGGACACGCTCGACCTGGACAACCCGGAAGAGTAGTAGGAGGCCCCATGCGCCGCTGCCGCCTCGCCGCACTGCTCCTCGCCATCGGGGCGGGTTGCGTAGGGCCCTCCTACGTCCTGAAGCTGAAGCCCTACCAGCTCGACGCGGTCGACTTTCCCTTCGCTTCCGGGCTGCGCATCCTCTTCCAGGAGGACCACAGCCAGCCGTCGGTGCTGGTGGCATCGATCGTCGACGTCGGATCGTCCGCCGAGCCCCCCGGCAAGGAGGGGATGGCCCACCTGATCGAGCATCTCTGCTTCCGCGCCGTCCACGGATCGAATCCGAAGGTGATGGACCAGGTCAAACAGCTCGGTGGCGTCTTCAACGCCTCGACGACGCAGGATTGGACCGACTACTTCACGCTCGCCCCCAAGGACGCTCTGCTCCCGCTCTTGGAGATCGAAGCCAAGCGGATGATCGATCCGCTGGCGGGGGTGACCGAAGAGGATCTCAAGATCGAGCGGGAGGTGGTGCGCAACGAACTGCGCCTCCGCATCGAGAACGACGTCGGGAAGGCATACGAGCTGGCCAGCGAGATGGTCTACCCGGAGGGACACGTCTATCACCGTAGCGTGATCGGCAGCCACGAATCGCTGGCCAACATCACGATGGCCGACATCCAGGCCTTCGTGAACAAGTGGTACCGCCCGGAGAACGTGACGATCGTGGTCGCGGGCGATTTCGACCGCGCGCAGGCGAAGCAGCTCATCCCGAAGGCCTTCCCGGCGTCGCTCCTCGCCGATCCGGCCGACGGCAAGATTGCGCTCAAGCCGGAGCGGACGCCCCGGATCCAGGGCCCCTCGCCGGAACCGCCTCCGCCCGCCGACCGGACGTTCAAGAAGCTGAAAGGGCCGGTGACCAATCCCGTGGTCGTGCTCGCATGGTCGCTGCCCGGGGGTTACCGTTCGAACGAGCCGTTGATCCAGATCACGGCCTCGAGCATGTCGGGTGCGATCGGCAGCATGCTCTATCCCGAGACGGAGCATGAAGACGATCGGAAGATCGAAGGCCTGGGGTGCGGGGCCGACACCAGCCGAGTGGCCTCGACCGTCTATTGCTTCATCGAGCTGGTCGAGGGGCAAGAGCCGGAGAAGATCGCCGACAAGGCGCTCGATGGCCTCTGGGAGCTGTGGAACTCCGACAACGAGGAGATGGAGTTCTCGATCGGCGAGGATGCCGTCAAGTTGCCGGGTCAGCGGAAGCAGTTCGCCATCGCCAAGGCGGGATGGCTCGCCGAGCTGTTCCGGCAGTCGGCCTCGCTCTGGCGCGCCGTCGAGATCGCGCACTACATGCACTTCACCGGACGTCCCGACATGTTCTCCAGCAACATGCGCGACGTCTCGGCGATCACCTCCTACGAT
The DNA here is from genome assembly GCA_964372275.1 of uncultured bacterium. Lineage (GTDB taxonomy): Bacteria > CAYJRR01 > CAYJRR01 > CAYJRR01 > CAYJRR01 > CAYJRR01. Next base: position 4,218 of record CAYJRR010000049.1, on the reverse strand, counting down.
TCGCGCGAGCTGGCCTTCAAGTATCTCCGCCGCGAGCGTGCGGTTCGCCTGGTGGTCGAACCCTACGACCAGAAGGAGAAGCCTGCGGCGACGATCGCGTTCGACCAGGGCTCCGGGTGGGCCGGTGCGAGCTTCGGCACCGGCAAGGGGGTGGCCGACTTCACACGCCTGACCCCGGCACAGGTCGAGGCGCTGGCGATCGCACCCGACTCCAGGGCGATCCGCGAACTGACGCTGGAAAACGGCCTGAAGGTGTTGATGAAGCGCCACGGATCGGCCCCCTTCGTCCAGGTCGCGCTCTACACCGGTGGGGCCGAGGCGACCGCCGAGCCGTGGGGATTTCCGCGGTTCGCCTTCGAGGACTTCGACGCCAAGGACCCGGGGCAAATCGCCGCCGCCTGGACCGGATGGTCGTACTCCGACGGGTCGGTGACGGGAGTCGACGCGCCCTCGGGGAATCTGCACGCCGCGCTCGACCTCGTCGCCGACCAGGTCACGACGACGAAGAGCCACTGGTCGCGCCGCCGGTTCGACAAGGCGGTGGAGGCGCTCAAACGTCGGCGCAAGGTCGAGGAGAAGCGACCCGACATCTGGGCGCGCCGCGCGCGGATGAACCTGCTGCTTCCCGGGCACCCGCTCGCGCACGTGCAGCACGACTTCGAGGCGATCGGAAAGCTGACCGCGGCCGACTACGACCGGTGGCTCGCTCGCACCTTGGCGCCGAAGAACGCCACGTTGCTCGTGGTCGGGGACGTGGACTACGGTGAAGCCGAACGCCTGGTCCGGCAGACCTTCTCCCCGTGGCGCACCACCGATCCGGGAAGCCCGGTGGCGGGCCTGCCGCCGCCACCGAGCCGGCCCGCACGCCAGATCGCCCTGCTCGACGATCCCGAGGCAACCCAGTCCGGCGTCGTCGTCGCCTGTCACCTTCGGCCCGCGACCCCGACCAACGACGCGGCCCGCGACGTCCTCACCGGCCTGTTGCGTGAAGACCTGTGGTCGGCGATCCGCGAACGAGCCGGAGCGAGCTATGGCGTGGGGGTCGGAGCCAGCTACTACAGCGGCGGCACCTCCCTGCTGACGATCGGCTCGCAGGTGCAGAACGACAAGACACCCCCGGCGCTGCGGACGATCCTCGATCGCATCCGGGAGGTGCGCGCCGGCAAGGTCGAAGCCGCCAAACTCAACGAAGCCAAGTGGTCGGTCGCCGCGGCGTCCCGCACCGAGAACCAGTCGATCGACGAAATGTCGATGACGCTCCTGTCGCTCGTTCGGGACGGCCGGCCCCTGAACGACCTGGACGGCTATCCCAAGAGACTCGCCGCGGTCACCCTGCCCGACCTCGCCGACCTGCTCGAGCCATGCGCCGGCCACGAAGTGGTGACGGTCATCGGCCCGCAGAAGGCGCTCCAACCCGAGTTGGAGAAGATGTCGATCCCGATCGAGACGGTCGACTGGCGAAAGGGAAGTGACGCCAAGCCGAACGTCGAGACCAAGTCCGCCGCCGTGAACTGATCGCCCGGCGGCATCGACGCGCGGGAACCGACGGACCCCCCGTTACAGTTCGTGGGGCATCATCTCCTTGGGGCTCTGGAAGTACTTGGTCGGGCTGTAGCTCAGGAAGTTCGAGACCCGGCTGGTGTAGAGGCAGGCGTAGTCCTTGATCTGGTCGGCGAAACGGGTGTTTTCCGTCCCCTCTCGGAACAGCTCCCCCCACATCGGGTTGTAGGCGGCGTCGATCGCCGCCTCCAGCTTGTTCAGCTTCACCAGGATGTCGGTCAGGTTGTTACCGATCTTCCCCACGTACTCCAGGCCGCGGTTGATCTCGTCGTCGAGGGTCTTCAGGTCGAGCTTGCTGAGCTGGTCGAAGTTGTGGAGCTTGAACTCGCGCAGCTTGTTGATGCGCTCCAGGCACGCGGCCTCTTTCAAGTCGAGCGTGTGCTTCTCCTTCTTGAGCTTCTCCAGCTTCTCGATCTTGGGGGCCAGCGCCTCGGTCTTTGCCAGCTCCTCCTCCAGCTCGGAGACGATCATGCAGGTGCGCCACAGCGAATCCTTCTTCGACCGGAGGATGTCGCCGTAGATGTGATCGCCGACGTAGAAAATCTCGTCGCCGCGGCTGCCCGCCATCCGCTCGAAATCGACCAGGTTGCCTCGCTCGTAGACCCGGCCGGGGAGGAAGCTCGACTCCGTCGCCTCCACGGTCGTCTCGACCCGTTCGTCCTCGATGCGCAGGAACGGCGTCGTGCGAGAGGAGAACCAGGTCGGCTTCTTCGAGGAGCAGATGACGATGTCGAAGTAGTCGCGCCAGCGCGGAAGCTCGGGTAGCTCCCCGTCGAGGAGGTAGCTCATCACGCTGTCGGTGTAGCGCCATTCGCTGTTGGTGAGCAGGAACAGGCGCTTCCCGTTCACCCGCAGCGTGTAGAGCGTGATCGCCAGCTTCGGGTCGCGTTTCACGTAGCGCGGCAGATTCTCGACCACGACGCTCTTGAGCGAGTTGTCGGCGTGCGCCTCGTCCAGCATGGCGCGAAGGTCGTCGAACAGCTTGCCGTAATCGACGGTGCCTCCGGCCGCCGCCACGACGCTGACGTCGACCGGCGCCATCGGCGGCGGCTCGCCCGGCACCACGGCGCGCAGCGATTTGGAGGACGGATCGACGGCCCGATCGAAGAAGGCGACCAGCTCCGAGTAGAGGTAGACCTCCGGCAACGAGAACATGGTGTCGACGCTGACGAAGTTCGCGTCGGAGAGGTTCATCTTGGAGGAGGCGTAGAGCCGCTTGCGCTCCTCCTTGGTCAGCATCGTCTTGCCGTGATAGCCGCGGGTGACGTACTGGAAGGCGTCGACCTTGAGCAGGTTTCCGCGGGACTTGTCGACGACCAGACCCCGGATGTAGGTCCCCGGCTTGTAGCGGATCGAACGGATCGCCTCCGGGTAGCCGCGCTTGGCGATCAGCTTCTCGACCGTGATGTCGAACGCCAGCTCCTCGAACGCTTCGCGCTCGTACTCCGCGAGCGTGTAGTCCATGTCGAAGCCGATCAGCTTCTCGTTGCGCATCCGCAAGTTGCGGTTGACGTAGACGGCGCGCGACCGCGGGATCGACTGCTTGAAGTCGGCGAGCGTCTCGCCCCCGGACCGGATCCCCTCGAGAAACTCCTGGACGAGCTTGCTCACGGACCTCCCGATTGTCTCCCGCGCCGGTAGGCCGGTAAAGTGCGCCCATGAATCGAACGATTCCGGCCGCATGGACGCGGATCGCGGCATGCGCGGCGATCGGCGGGTGGGCCCTCCTCGCCGGGTGCTCGAGCGGCGGCGGCGACAACGATTGGTCGGGATCGGCGGCCGATCGTTCGTTTCTCGACGTGCTGCGTGCCGCGCATCCGGCGGCCGTCGCC
>CAYJRR010000049.1:0-816 GCA_964372275.1 uncultured bacterium | reverse complement strand
TCCACGGCGCCTACGTCCTGACCTACGCCAAGGTCGGCGGTTCCTGCGAAGGGGACGAGAACCCGGACTGGGTGCAGGGGATCCTGATCGTGGACCAACGCGGAACGCTGCTCGAGCTCGACTTCGGCACCGACCACGTCGTCGCCGGCGCCGTCGACGACGTGGGAAACTTCGAGTTTGAAGGGGACCTGACCGACGCGGACGGCCTGCTGCGCGTCACCGGGAGGGGGGCGGTGGTCGGCACGAATCTGCAGAGCGACCTCGAAACCGGAATCGTCGCGAGCTACGACGTCGATGACGACGGCACCCCGAGCTGCAACGTCTACGGCGTCTACTCGGGGGCGCGGACGAGCCAGGAGTAGCGGCCCGCCGGCCGACGGCCGGCCGGCCATCGCAGCGACGCCGGCGGCGCGAGTTTGACCCCGCGCGCCGGAAACGGTTATCCTGATTAGGGAATTCTTCGTGTCGGCCCGCCCCCCTACGCGAACCCTCCTGGAGATCCCCGAAGGGGCCGTCTTCGAGCTGGAAGAGGACGGCATGGTGATCGGCTTCCGCGATGACGTGGTCATCCGGGGGAACATCGGCCACCGGCTCAAGAAGATCTACTCCGAGAAGGGGACGGTCGAGCTGCGCAGCCCGAACGAGCTGACGATCGACACCGTCGAGGCGAAGAAGGGGCAGGTGATCATCGCCGGAACGGTCCGCGCCAAGTCGGTTCGCGGTGACAAGGTCACGCTGCAGGAAGGGCATCTGGTCGCGCGCGCGGGGAAACCCCAGCCCCCCCGACAACAGACGCGGGGCGGGGTGGAAACCGAC
>CAYJRR010000048.1:13137-31949 GCA_964372275.1 uncultured bacterium | reverse complement strand
GCCCCAGATCCCGATCAGGAAGTACATCGGGAGGAGCATCACCTCCCAGAAGACGAAGAAGAGGAAAAAGTCGAGGGCGCAGAAGACCCCCATCATCCCTGTCGTCAGCAACAGGTAGAGGATGAAGTACCCCTTGACCATCTTGTCGATGCCGAAGGAGGCGAAGGTGGCCAGGAACGAGATCAACGCTGTCAGGAAGACGAGCGAGATCGAGATCCCGTCGACTCCGACGAAGTACTGGATGTTGAACATCGGGATCCAGTCGACCTTCTCGACGAACTGGTACCCGGCCGCGTCGCGCTCGAAGGCGATGAGCAGCCAGGTCGAGACCAGGAGCAGGATCCCGGTGGCGCCGGCGGTGATCGCCTTGATCTCCCGGTCGGCCGTGGAGGGGACGAACAGGAGACCCAGCGCCACGATCGCCGGGAAGAAGACCAGGAAGGTCAGCACGTGGGACTGCAGGTCGAGCGACATCGCGTAGTACCCCACCTTAAGACTGGAAGAAGACCAGGAAGAAGTATGTGCCGATCGACGCCAACGCGCCGTAGCCGGCCCACCGCAGATAGCTCTGCAGGTCGCCGGTCTGGAGGGTGCGGACGTGGCGGCCCCCCCAGGCCGAGAGGTGCGCCACGCCGCCGAAGATCAGGCCGTCGACGATCCAGGCGTCGATCCTGCCGGCGATCCACCGCACGACGAGCGTCACCGAGGCGGTGGCGTTCACGAAGAAGTCGACGACGGCGTCGATCCTGGCCGAGACCCGCGACAACAGGAGGGTCCCGGCGACGAAGAGGGCATGATAGAGCTCGTCGACGCGGAACTTCTCGTAGGCGAAGAGGTAGAACCTTCCGGCGAGGGAGGCCGCATCGCGCCCGCCGGGACCGAAGCGCGCCAGCCGTTCGGCCGGCCGTGACGGCTCACGGACGTAGTTCTTCCACGCAAACCGCATCGAGAGGACGGCGACGGCGACCGACAGAAGCGCCATGGCGAACTCGAAGAGCGGCGGCGCGTGGTGCGCCCCGCCGCTCGCCGAGCCGCCGTGCGATGCCGAAGCGTGGCCGGACCGGATCGTGGCGGCAGGGGAACCCTCGTGGCCGGCCGCGGCGTGCGCCGGCGCCGCATGAGCGGCGTCGGTGGCGTGATCCCGGGCGTGCCCGTGCTCGCCGCCGGCGGCGAGCAGCGTCAGCGTCTCGACCGCCGCCTCCGCGGTCCGGCGATCCTCGTCGCCGTCGACCGCGGCGTGAGGGGCGGCCCCGCCGACGACCGGCGCGAGCCACGCGTTCCATCGGTTCGCCACGCCGGTCCACGCCGTGAACCAGCCGCCGACGCCGAGGAAACCGACGAGCACCGATCCGACCGCGAGCACCCGGAGCGGAACGGTGATCGCCGAGGGGGACTCGTGCGGATCGTGCAGCGCGTGATGCCCGTGCGCATCCGCGTCGTGGTGGGCGTGGGCCTTCCGATGCGCCTCGCCCACCTTGCGCCCGCGGTAGTCGCCGAAGAAGACCATCGCCACCTGGCGGGTCATGTAGAAGGCGGTCATCGCCGCGCCGGCGAGCCCCAGCGCGTAGAGGACGAAGTACCAACTCTGGTGCCCGTACCACCCCTTCTCGAACGCCTTCCAGAGGATCTCGTCCTTCGACCAGAAGCCGGAGAACGGGAAGATCCCGCAGATCGCCAGCCACCCCGCCAGGAAGGTGAGAAAGGTGACCGGCATGAACTTTCGCAGCCCGCCCATGTTCCGCATGTCCTGCGGATCGACCCCGTGCGGGAGGGCATGGTGCATGGCATGGATCACCGAGCCGGAGCCCAGGAACATCAGCGCCTTGAAGAAGGCGTGGGTGAAGACGTGGAACATCCCCGCCGCGTAGGCGCCGGTCCCCAAGCCCAGGAACATGTAGCCGAGCTGGGAGACGGTCGAGTAGGCGAGAACCTTCTTGATGTCGTACTGGAACAGTCCGATCGCCGCCGCCATCACCGCGGTCAACGCCCCGACCGTGCCGACCACCAACAGCGTCGCCGGCGCCAGGTCGAACAGGAAGTTCAACCGGGTGATCATGTAGATCCCGGAGGTGACCATCGTCGCGGCGTGGATCAGTGCCGAGACCGGCGTGGGTCCGGCCATCGCGTCCGGCAGCCAGACGAACAGCGGGATCTGCGCCGACTTGCCGGTCGCGCCGCCGAAGAAACACAAGGTGGCGAAGGTGACGATCGGAAGTCCGAGGAAGGTCACCGTGCGCTGCGCCTCCGCGTAGACCGGGGCGTGCGCGGCCATGTCGCGGAAGACGACCGAGTAGAAGCCGGTCCTCTGGCCGACCAGCCAGACGAGCGCGAGCAGACCGGTGATGAAGAGGAAGTCTCCGACGCGGTTGACGACGAACGCCTTCATCGCCGCGCGGGCGTTGGGCAGCTCCTTGTACCAGAAGCCGATCAGGAGGTAGGAGCAAAGCCCGACCCCCTCCCACCCGATGAACATCGTCAGGAAGCTGTTCCCCAGAACCAGGATCAGCATCGAGAACATGAACAGGTTCAGGTAGGAGAAGAACTTCTGGTACCCCTCGTCGGCCTCCATGTAGGAGGTGGCAAAAAGGTGGATCAGGAAACCGATCCCGGTGACCACCAGGATCATCACGGCCGAGAGCGGATCGACCTCGAAGGCGAACGGGACGGTGAACGTCTCGTGCGGCGCCGCGCCTCCGAGTCCTCCGACCGTGAACCAGTTCCAGAGATGGTTGGTGAGATGCCTCTCCGCCGCCGGCAGCCCGGCCAGCTCCATGGCGGCCAGCACCGAAAGACCGAAGGACGAAAGGACCGACCCCAGCGCGAGCGCGTTCACCGTCGGCCGCTCGAGCTTCCGACCTGCCGCCCAGGTCAAGCCCAGGACGGCCGCCGACAGTCCCGGTAGCAGCGGAATCAGGAAAAGCAGGTGTCGTTGCACGTCCAGGTTCATGGATTCGAGGTCCGTCGACGAGCGGTCATCCCTTGAGCTCCCCCAGGTCGTCGGTCTGGATCGTGCCGCGGAAGTTCCGGTAGATGCCGAGGAAGATCGCCAGCGCCACCGCCGCCTCCGCCGCCGCCAGGATGATGACGAACAGCGATCCGATCATCCCCGTCTCCGGGGCGACTCCGGCCGGATGCCGGAGGTAGCGGCTGAAGGCGGTGAAGTTGAGGCTGGCGCTGTTCAGGATCAGCTCCACCCCCATCAGGATCCAGACGACGTTGCGGCGGGTCATCACCGCGTAGAGCCCGGCCAGGAACAGCACCGCGCCGACCGCGAGGAAACAGTGCAGGCTCAAGTGCGTCACGACGTCCCCCCGCCAGGATGCAGGCTCACGTGCGTCATGACCGCGCTCCTCCCTCGTCCTGCGGGTCGCCGATCTCCTTGCGGGTCAGGATCACCGCGCCGACCAGGGCCGCCAGGAGCAGGAGCGAGATCACCTCGAACGGCAGCAGGAACTTGCCGAGGAACAGGTCGCCGATCGCGTCGAGGGTGGCGCCGTCGGCCGGGGCGCCGTTGGCCGCCCAGGGCGTCCCGGAGATCACCTCCCACAAGAGCCATCCGAGCGCCACCACGAGGATAAGCGCGCTCCCGAACGGACCGACGTGCACCGGAAGATCGGCATTCGTCATCCGCCGCGAGAGCATCACGCCGAACAGGATCAGCACCAGGATCCCGCCGACGTAGACGATGAGCTGCACCGCCATCAGGAAGTCGGCGGCCAGCATCCCGTAGAGCCCCGCCACCCCCCAGAAGCTGAGCATCAGCAGGAAGGCGGCGCGAACGATGTTCTTGGTGAACCCCACGCAGAGGATCGCCGGCACCATCGCCAGCATGGCGAAGAAGGTGAAGAGGAGGTCGGTGGTCGTCATGCCTTGGGCGCCTCCGGGGGCGGATCGACCCCGAGCGGCGCCTTCAGCTTCTTCGCCCGGTAGGCGATCCGGTCCTGGTCGACGAATCGGCGGATCAGGTCGGGGAAGTCGGTGGTCGACGCCTCGAACTCCTTGGTGTGGTGGATGGCGCCGGTCGGGCAGGGGACCGAGCACAGCCCGCAGTACATGCAGAGCGCGACGTCGATGTCGAAGCGCTGGAGCTTCAGCTCCTTCCCCATCTTCTGGGTGTCGATCTGGATGCAGTCGATCGGGCAGGCGCGCGAGCAGGCCAGGCACGCCGTGCAGATCTCGATGTCGACGTTCAGGATCCCGCGGTAGCGGTCGGCGATCCGCATCGACAGCCGCCCGTCGTACCCCGCCGCCTTGTTCATCGGCAGGTCGCCGTAGAGCATCGCCGCGAGCCCTCGCGCCTTGGCGCGCAGCTCGCCGGTTCGGATGTCGACGTCGGGGTACTGCACCGTCTGCTTCGGATCGCGCCACCAGGTGCGGACGGTGACGATCAGCCCTTTGAGCGTCGAGTGCAAGGCGTCGACGACCGGTGCGAGATATCCGGCGCTAGCGGCCATGCGCGGCCTCCAGGTTCGCGGGTCGGCCGGCGCGGCGGCGCGCCGGCGCCCACGGTTCGCGGCTGTCGCGCCAGGCGCGGGCGGCGAAAACGAGCATCAGCGCCGCCAACGGCACGAACGAACGGTGCCCCTGCAGCCAGGCCGGTCCGCGCTCCGGCCAGCCTCCGCCGGTCGGACTCCAGCTCAGACCCTCGGTCCACCCCGGGATCATCCACGCTCCGGTGAGCACCGTCGCCGCGATCGTCGTCGGCACCAGGTACTTCCAGCAGAGATTCATCAACTGGTCGACCCGGACCCGCGGGAGCGTCCAGCGGAGCAGGACGACCAACACCACCAGCACCGACGCTTTCGCCATCAGCGTCGCGTGTCCGATCGCCTGGAAGGCGACGAACGGGACGACCTTCCCGGCGTCGATCGCCTGCACGAAGGTCGGATGGGCTCCGTCGAAGTAGGTCGCCAGGAATGCCGTCTCCCCCGGGAAGTGCCACCCGCCGGCAAACGCGATCACGGTGATGATCGAGATCACCACCACATTGGCGAACTCCGCCATGAAGAACATCCCGAAGCGCATCCCCGAGTACTCGGTGTTGTAGCCGGAGACGAGCTCCGACTCGGCCTCCGGGATGTCGAACGGGGTGCGGTTGATCTCCGCCAGGGCGGCGATGAAGTAGCAGAAGGCGCAGAGGAACAGCCCGGGGTTGTGGAACATGTTCCACTGCCACGGCGCCCACCCCTGGATCGTCGTCATCGTCTGGAACGAGAGCGATCCGGTGAGCAGCACCACCGGGAGGAGCGACAGCCCCACCGGGATCTCGTAGGAGACGATCTGCGCCACCGAGCGCGCCGCCCCCATCGTCGACCACTTGTTGTTCGACGCCCACCCACTCATGACGATCCCCATCGTCACGAAGGAGCTGGCGGCGAGATAGACGAGGATCCCCAAGTCCATGTCGACCGGCACGAGGTTCGGCCCGAGCGGCAGCACGATCATCACCAGGAAGGCGCCGCCGACGACCGCGTAGGGGGCGGCCTTGAACAGGATGGTGTCGACGTCCTTGGAGAGGATGTCCTCCTTGAGGATCAGCTTCACCCCGTCGGCCAGGAACTGGAGCAGGCCGATCGGCCCGACGCGGTTCGGCCCGATGCGGCTCTGGGTGAAGGCGGCGATCTTCCGTTCGACGTAGGTCATCAGGCCGCCGAGCGGCATGAAGAACCCCATCAGCAGGAAGAAGGCGACGCCGAAGACCAGGAGAAAGGTCGAAAGGCCGGTCCCCAACGTCGCGAACGGCGGGACCCCCTTCTCCACCAGGTAGGCGGCGAGCTCGTTCATGTCAGCGGTCGATCTCCGGGGCGACGATGTCGAGCGATGCGATCACCGCGATCAGGTCGGCGACCATCAGACCCTTGGCCACCCGCGGAAAGATCCCCATCGCGGAGAATGATCCGGTCCGAATTCGAGTGCGGACCGAGTTCTGCGTCCCGTCGCTGACGAGGTAGAACCCCATCTCGCCGCGCGGGTTCTCGGACCGCACGTAGACCTCCCCCTTCGGCGGCTTCAGGATCCGCTTCACCTTCGCCTTGTAGGGGCCGTCTGGGATCTTCTTCAGCGCCTGCCGCAGGATCCGGATCGATTGCCGCATCTCGTGCATTCGAACCGAGAAGCGGTCCCAACAGTCGCCCAAGCGTCCGATCTCACCGCGCCCCACCGGCACGTCGAACTCGAGCTCGGGATAGACGCCGTACGGCTCGTCGCGCCGCAGGTCGAAGCGGAAGCCGCTGCCGCGGAGATTGGGTCCGACCAGGCCGTAGTCGATCGCCGTGTCGGTATCGATCACCGCCACGCCCGACAGCCGCTGGGTGAAGATCTTGTTGTAGGTGATCAGGTTGTCGAAGGTGTCGAGCCGCGGCTCGAAGTAGTCGAGGAATTCGAGCGCGTCCTCGATCCACCCCGGCGGGATGTCGTAGGCCACCCCGCCCGGGTAGACGTACGAATAGGTCAGGCGCGCGCCGCACAGCCGCTCGAACAGGTCGTTCACCATCTCGCGGTCGCGGATGGCATGGGTGAACGGCGTCGCCGCACCGATGTCGAGCGCCAGCGCCCCGTTCCCGATCAGGTGACTGATGATCCGTCCCAACTCGGCGACGATCACCCGGATGTACTCCGCGCGGCGCGGCACCTCGATCCCCGCCAGCGCTTCGACGGCGCGGGAGTAGGACCAGTTGCAGTTCATCGCCGCCAGGTAGTCGACCCGGTCGGTGTAGGGGATGAACGACTGCCACTCCACCTTCTCGCCGATCTTCTCGATCGCGCGGTGGAGGTAGCCGACGTCCGGCTCGCAGGAGTGGATGATCTCGCCGTCGGTCTTGAGGACGAACCGGATCACCCCGTGGGTCGACGGATGCTGCGGACCCATGTTGAGGGTGATCTCCTCGGTCTTCAGGAGCAGGTTGTTGTCGTTGACCGGGGGGATCTGGGGGGGGCCCCCCACGGAGCGCGAATGCTCGGACCGGTTCACGACGCCCCCTCGTAGCTTCCCCCGGGGAGCTTGCCCAGCAGGTTTTCGCGCCAGGTGAGGATCCCGCGGTACTCCTCCGGCTCCACGTAGTCCTTCCGCAGCGGGTGGCCGATCCAATCCTCCGGCAGCATCACGCGCCGGAGATCGGGGTGCCCTTCGAAGACGATCCCCATCAGGTCGTACTCCTCGCGCTCCATCCAGTTGGCGTGTTTCCAGATCGGCTCCACCGACGGGATGCGCGGATCCTCGCGCGGGGCGTCGACCTTGACCGCGATCCGGTGGCGGTGGGTGTAGGAGTAGAGGAGGTAGACGGCGGTCAGCCGCTCCTTGTTGTCGAGCGATCCGATGCACATCAGACCGTCGAACAGGAGCGCGCGATCGCTCTTGAGGAAGGCGGCGACGTCGCGCCACGCGTCGCGCGCGACGGGGAACCACTGCTCGTAGGCCTTGGGAGGCTCCTTCGCCGGGTCGTTCGTGACGACCAGGTCGCCGATCGCGTCGCCAAACCGTCCCTTGACCCGCGCCTGGACCTCGGCCGGCGTCACGGCGCCTCCTCCCGCGCGATCCGCTTGAACCACTCGAGGTCCCCCTTCCGCCAAACGTAGGCCAGGCCGACGAGGAGGATGACGACGAAGAGGAAGATCTCGACGAAGGCGGTCAGCCCGAGGTTGGCGCCGACCCAGCTCCGGTAGACCTTCGCCACCGGAAGGATCGCCACCAGCTCCACGTCGAAGACGATGAAGATGAGGGCCATCGCGTAGAAGCGGAGATTGAGGCGAAACCAGCCCGATCCGACCGGTCTTTCGCCGCACTCGTAGGTGGAGAGCTTGTCGTGGCTGGGCCGGCGCGGGCGCAGAAACCATCCGACCGTCAGGATCGCGCCGACGATTCCGCTGCCGAGCAGGAAGTAGAGGAGAACGTGGGCCAGCTGGTAGCGCATTCCAAAACCTTCAAGTTTCGAGCGGACTTACCGGCGCAAAAGGGAGGGCCGTTATAGACAGGGGCTCCCCCCAAGTCAAGCGTCGCCGGCGTCGGCGTCGGTCCGGGTCGCGGATACGTCCCTACTTTTTTCGGACCTCGACGCGGAGCTTCACGCGCTCGCCTCCCGGCACCTCCCCGATCTCGACCTCCCCGCCCTTCCGCAGCTTGGAGAGGAAGGATGAAACGCCGCTTCCGGGAAGGTCGACCACCATCACCACCACCTGTCCTTCCTTGGTGAGCGCGGGGGGAGGCCCCTTCGGCGAGAGCGTCTTCCCGTTGGCCGCCTTCGTCGCCTCCGCGACCTTCGCCGGACCGAAGGCCGACGTGCTGGCGTACTTGGTGACGATCGCGCCGGACGCGGCGGGGTCCGCGGCGACCGGCTTGTCCGCTTTCGCCGTCTTCGTCGGGGCCGGTTTCGAGGAGGGGATCGCCTTCGGCTCGGGTGCCGGCGCCGCGGTGGAGGCCGGGGACGCCGTCGCGGCGACGACCGGAGTCGCGACCGGGCCCGGGGACGCGGCGGAGTCCGAACTTGCGACCGGGGCCGCGGTCGGGGTCGCCGCCGCGCTCGCGGACGCGGTCGCGTCGGTGTCGGTGGCCGCGGCCGTGGCGGGGACCGTGGCCGCCGCCGTCGGCGCCGGGGAGGGCGACGGCGCCGGGGAGGGGGTCGGCGCGGGGGACGGCGTCGGAGCCGGCGCGAGGACGAACGGCATCGACGAGACGGAGGTCGCGCCGGGATCCGGCGGCAGCCCCTCGTTCAGCCAGCGCTCGAAGGCGCCGAAGGCGACGGGACGTCCGAGGAACTCCTCGACCAGCTGGCTTGCCTCCTTCGACCCTCCGGGACCGAGGACGTGCTTCCGGTAGCGCGCCGCCGTGCCGCTGTCCTGGAGTCCGTTGGCCTGGAAGACGCTGAACAGATCCTTCGCGATCACCAGCGACCACATGTAGGTGTAGTAGATGGCGCTGTAGCCGTCGAGGTGACCGAACGACGCCTCCATGTGCGTCCGCTCCACGTAGCGGAACGGGCTGTAGCGGTTCTGCAGCTCCTTCGACAAGGCGGTGGTGTCGAGACCGGTGGGGTCGCGGTCGTAGAGCTGGAGCGAGAGGGCGGCGTAGTACATCTGGTGTCGCACCTGCAGCCCTTTCCCGAAGTCGCTCGCCGCTCGCATCGCCTCGACCGTCGCCGCCGGGATCGGCTCGCCGGTCTGGACGTGTTTCGCGAACGACTGCAAGGTCGCCGGATCCCAGATCCACTCCTCCAGCATCTGGGACGGGGCTTCGACGAAGTCCCACTCGGTCTGGATTCCGGAGACGCCGACCCACCGCTGGTTTCCGCCGAGCAGGTGGTGCAACAGGTGACCGAACTCGTGGAAGAAGGTCTTGACGTCGTCGTGCTCGAGCAGCGCCGGAGAGTCCGCGGTCGCCGCCGGGAAGTTGCAGACCAGCGCCGCTTCCGGGAGCTGGACTTGGGCCACGCCGGTGACGACCGGGAACATGGCCGCGTGCTTGTACTTCCCGGGCCGCGGGTACATGTCGAGGTAGAAGCGGCCGAGCCGGTTCCCCACCTCGTCGGTCAGGTCGAACACCTCGATCTCCGGGCTCCAGGCGGCGGCGCCGCTCGCTCGTTCGTAGCGGACGCCGAACATCCGCGAGGTGACCGCGAACAGTCCCTCCTTGACCCGGTCGTACTCGAAGTAGGGGCGCACCGACTGGGCGTCGAACCGGAACGTCTCCGCCGAGACACGGTCCTCGTAGTAGAGACGCTCCCAGTCGAACACTTCGGTCGCCTTCGGGTCGTCCTGACGCTTGCGGGCGAGCAGCGTCACCAGGTCGGCCTTCATCCGGCGCTCGGCGGCTTGACGGATCCTCTCGATGAAGTCGGCGGCGTTCTTCGCCGACTTGATCATCTTGTCTTCGGTGACGTATGCCGCCCAGCTCTCGTAACCGAGAAGCTTCGCCAGCTCGTGTCGCTTCGCGAGGAGCTTCTTCAGCACCGCCAGGTTGGCCGGCACGCCGCGCGTCTTCTGGGCCTTGTAGAGCTCCTTCCTCGCCTTGCCGTCCTTCGCGTAGGAGAGGAACGGGTGGAGGTCGGGGTAGTCGGTGGTGACGCGGACCTTCCCGTCGGGACCCGGCTTGTGGGCCTCGATCCAGTCGGCGGGAAGGCCGGCGAGCTGCTTCTTCGTCACCTGGACCGATCGGACGTCGTTGCGGATGTTCTCGTCGAACTTCTGGCCGAGGAGCACGATCTCTTCGTTCAGGGCGCGGATCTTGGTCCTGGTTTCGTCGTCCTTGTCGACGCCGGCGCGCCGGAAATCGCGCAGCGTCCGATGGAGGAGGTACTGCGTGGAGGCGTCGGCCTCGGAGGCGTCGACCGACGCGAGGAGCGAATAGACGTTCTTGTTCAGCGAAAGGTCGGTGGCGAAGGCCGACACCTTCTGTTCGCACGCCTCCGCCGCCTTGCGCACCGCCTCGTCCGGATGCACCGACCGAAGCAGCGCGGCGATGTTGCCGGCGGCGTCCAGCTCCACCCGCAGGCGATCGAACCGGGTCAGCGCTCCGTCGACGGTGCGCGCAATCCCCGGCGTCTCGAGCGGCGCCAAGATCGAGTCGGCCGCTTCGATCTTCCCCTGGCAGAAACGATCGACGTCGGCGGCCGTCTGGATCGAGGCAAAGCGGTCGGCGATCGGATTCGGCATGGACGTTCCAGGTGAGAGGGACGCGACGGCGTCGGCGCCGACCGCCCCCCCCGCCGAAGCCGGGATCGGGGCTCTGGGCCCGCCCTTCGAACAGGCCGCCGTGGCGAGGAGCGCGGCCAGATACGCGAGATGGAATCGTCGCGCGCACGCCGCGGCCGCACCGGGAGGGGGTTGGGGCGATTCCCCCCGGGAGCGCGAAAACGCGGACGAGGATTGGTGGGAGTCCCCCCGGGAGCGCGAACGCGTCGACATGGACGGCGGATGATACCGCGGTCGCGAGGGCGTGCGATACTGGTGCACATGGCGGGGCCGGTGCGATCGGGTCTGCTCGGGTCGGTGGGTCTGGGCGTCATGGCCCTTGCCTGCCAGGCGACGGTCGACTTCGGCGGCGCCGGCGATCCGCTGCCGGATCCGACGCCGACGCCGTGGCTCGATCCGGGGGACGGGCGGGACGGCGACCTCACGGTCTCCTCCGTCGTTTCGCAGGACGGCTGCCGGAAGCTGATCGCCGCGGCGACGACCTCCGGCGAGATCGCCGCGACGGCCGGTATTTTCCAGATCGGTGATCGGGTGCTGCTGCACCAGGTCCGCGAGGACGACCGCGCGGTCTCGGGCGATGCGACGGCCCTTGGAGAGGTGGGCTTGGCAGGGGCGTGGGAGATCGCGCGCCTGACGGCGCTCGACGTCGGGTCGACGGTGAAGGTGCAGTTCGATCGCGCTCTGTCGAGCTCGTACGGCTCGGCCGGGATGAAACGGGCGCAGATCTGCGCCATCCCCGAATACCATCGCCTGACCATCGGCTCCAACGGCGTCCTCCGCGCGAGCGCCTGGAACGGGGAGTTCGGCGGCCTCCTGGTCTTGTCGGTCCAGGAGGAGCTCTTCGTCGCCGGATCGATCCGGGCCGACGGCGCGGGGTTCCGCGGCGGAAAGCGTACCGGTGGCACAAACGCTTCCAACGTCACCGGGCTCGACTACCTGTTTGCGAGCGGGAACGGGGGAGGAAAAGGGGAGGGTCTCGATCCCTACTCCTACGACACCGCCGGCCGCGGAAATCGCGGAAACGCCGGCGGCGGCGGAAACGCGTCGAACGGCGGTGGCGGTGGGGGCGGCAACGGGGGTTCGGGTGGGTTCGGCGGCTATGCCTTCAGTGTCCTCGATCCCTCGACACGGGGCGGACCCGGTGCGGCGGTGGCGGTGACCGGGACCGCCTATCGACTCTTCTTCGGCGCCGGCGGCGGCGCCGGCAGCGAAAACAACTCGGTCGGCACCGCCGGCGCCGCCGGAGGCGGAGTGGTCTTCGTCGTCGCCGGTCGGCTCGCCGGGAACGGCTACCTCTCCGCCAACGGCGCGAGCGCCGCGGACGCCGCCAACGATGGCGCCGGGGGCGGTGGCGCCGGCGGGACGATCGCGGTGTGGACCTACGACGCCTCGGCGTTCTCCGGCCAGTTCCGGGCGAACGGTGGGAACGGCGGCGGGTGCGTATCCAATCACGGACCCGGAGGGGGCGGCGGTGCCGGCCGGGTGCACGCGCCGAAGGTCGGGGACGCCGTCCCGGCCGCGCTCTCGGCCGGGGTCGCCGGAACCGCCGCGGGCGATGTCCGTGGAGCGACGGGCGGCGGCGTCGCGGCCGCGACCGAAAGCTCGTTGTAGTCGTTGCGATCCAGTTGCCCGGACCGGTCGGGTGTATCCTTAGGAGGGCCTGGGGAGACCCCCGGGCGCGCGCGACGCGCGAGAATTTCTGCCGATGGCGACCCCCCAACCCGTTCCGGCCGAGACATCGCTCCATCGGCTGCTCGACCTCCTCGTCAAGGCGGAGGCGATCACCCCCGACCAGCGCAAGGAGGTGCTCGGCCGCGCCGGGATCCAACGCGCCCGTCTGCTCAACGAGCAACGCGCCGCGGTCAAGGCGACGGGACGGAGGCGGATGCCGGAGATCACCGACGCGGAGGTGGTGGCGTCGTTCCACCTCCCGCTGCTGACGAAAAGCGATCGCTCGACGACGCTGCGCGAGGTCGACCAGTCGGTGATCGCGGAGGCGCTGGCCCGCGAGGCGGGGATCCCCTTCGAACGACTCGACCCCTTGAAGCTCGACTTCGGTTTCGTGACCCGGACGCTCTCCGGGCCGTTCGCAGAGAAGCACTTCGTCGTCCCGCTCGCGCTGGAAGACGGGAAGCTCAAGGTGGCGGTGGCCAACCCGTTCGACACCGCCGTGCTGGAGCAGCTCCCGCGGATCACCGGCTTTCCGGTCCGACCGGTCGTCGCCACCTACGAGGACATCCGCAAGATCGCGACCGAGTTCTGGGGCTTCCGCCGGTCGGTCACGGCGGCCCAGGCCGACCTCGGCGCGAACGTCGACCTCGGCAATCTGGAGCAGTTCGTCCGCGGTCGCGGCGTCGGCGAGATCGACCCGACCGACAAGCCGGTGGTGCAGGCGGTGTGGTACCTCTTCAACTACGCCTTCGACCAGCGCGCGAGCGACATCCACATCGAGCCCAAGCGCGAGCAGAGCCAGGTTCGCCTGCGCATCGACGGGGTGCTGCACGACATCTACACCCTGCCGAAGCTCGTGCACCAGGCGGTCGTCTCGCGGATCAAGATGCTGGCGCGCATGGACATCGCCGAGAAGCGGAAGCCCCAGGACGGCCGGATCAAGACCACCTTCAAGGAGCAGGAGATCGAGCTGCGCGTCTCGTCGGTGCCGGTGGCGTTCGGCGAGAAGGTCGTGCTGCGCGTCTTCGATCCCGAGGTGCTGCTCAAGGACCTCGAGGAGATCGGATTCTTTCCGCGCGAGCTGCAGTTGTTCCAGGAGTGGATCGCCCGTCCGAACGGGCTGATCCTGGTGACGGGTCCCACCGGCTCGGGGAAGACGACCACGCTCTACAGCGCGCTCAAGGTCTTGAGCTCGCCGGAAGTGAACATCACCACCATCGAAGACCCGATCGAGATGGTCTGCGACGACTTCAACCAGATCGGGGTGCAGTCGAAGTCGGACCTGAACTTCGGCAACGTGTTGCGCAACGTGCTTCGGCAGGATCCCGACGTGATCATGGTCGGGGAGATCCGCGACCGGGAGACGGCGGAGAACGCGATCCAGGCGGCACTGACCGGGCACCTGGTCCTCTCCACGCTGCACACCAACGACGCCGCCTCCGCGGTCACGCGTCTGCTCGACCTCGAGATCCCCCCCTTCCTGATCTCGTCGACGCTGATCGGCGTCGCGGCACAACGGCTGTTGCGGACCGTCTGCGACGATTGCGGGCGCGATGCTCCGGTCGCCCCGGAGCAGCTCGCCGCGCTCGGCTTCAAGGCGGCGATCCCGATCACCGCGCGCGTTGGCGAAGGGTGCCCGCGATGCCGCGGGACCGGCTACCGTGGCCGGACCGGGATCTTCGTGCTGTTGCCGACCACGCCGCGTCTCGCGAAGCTCGTCGCCGCCAAGGCGACCGCGCGCGAGATCAAGGCCGAGGCGATCGCCGAAGGGATGATGACCTTGCGCGAGTCCGCAGTGCGCAAGCTGGCGCAAGGGGCCACCACCTACGAGGAGGTCGTTCGCGTGACGGCGGCGGATCGATGAAGGTCGGGGTGGTCGGGGCAGGGTCGTGGGGGACGGCGCTCGCGCACCTGCTGGCGACCAAGGGGAACGACGTCACGCTCTGGCACCGCGATCCGACGGTCGCGGCCGCCATCGAGCGCGATCACCGGAATCCCAAGTACCTGAAGGACGTGCCGCTGCCGGAAAGGCTCGGCGGGACGGCGCTCCTCGACGAAGCGGTCGAGGGGAAGGAGATGGTCGTCTCGGTCGTTCCATCGCACGCGGTTCGCGAGGTGATGGCGCGCGCGGCGGGCTCGCTTGGCCCCGACACGCTGATCGTCTCGGCGTCGAAGGGGATCGAGAACGAGACGCTGCTCACCATGAACGGCGTGCTGAAGGAGGTTCTTCCCCGCGCGCTGTGGCCGAACCTCGCCTTCCTCGGGGGCCCCAGCTTCGCGCGCGAGGTCGCCAACCGCCTGCCCACCGCCGTCTCGATCGCCGCCGAAGACCCTGCGATCGCCAAACGGGCTCAAGGAGCCTTCTCCTGCGCCTACATGCGCGCCTACACCACCTCCGACGTGGTCGGGATCGAGCTGGGCGGTGCGCTGAAGAACGTCCTGGCGATCGGGGCCGGGATCGCCGAAGGGTTGGGCTTCGGCCACAACGCGCGCGCGGCGCTGATCACCCGGGGGCTGGCCGAGATGGCGCGGCTCGGGATCCGGCTCGGCGCCAATCCGCTCACCTTCGCCGGCCTGGGGGGCCTGGGCGATCTGATCCTGACCTGCACCGGCGACCTCTCGCGCAATCGAAAAGTGGGGCTGCTCCTCGGCAAAGGGAGGACGCTGGCGCAGATCCGCGAAGAGATGGACCAGGTGGCGGAAGGGATCAAGACGGCGGTGTCGGTGGAGCATCTCTCGCGGCGCCTCGGGATCGAGATGCCGCTGTGCCACGAGGTCCACGCGATCCTCTACGAAGGGAAGGATGCGAAGGCGGCGGTGATCGACCTGATGAATCGCGACTTGAAGGACGAGATCGGTTAGAAAGGGTCCCCATGGAGACGGTAGCCTGGAGCCGTACCAGCGTTGGCCGGGTTCGCAAGGAGAACGAGGACTCGTTCATCGCCGATCCGGAGCAGGGGATCTACGTCGTCTGCGACGGGATGGGGGGGCACAACGCCGGCGAGATCGCCAGCGCCACCGCGGTCGAAGTGGTGCACGCCGAGCTGCGGAAGGTGATCGAACAGATCCGTGAGCTCGACGGCAAGAACACCCCCGCCGACCGGCAGCGCGTCTGCGAGCTGGTCGACGAGGCGGTGCAGGCGGGCTGCCGCCGCGTCTTCCAGATCGCCTCCTCCTCGTCCGAGCATCGCGGGATGGGGACGACGCTGGTCTGCCTGGTCGTCGCCGGAACCAACGGCTACATCGCCCACGTCGGCGACAGCCGCATCTACCTGATCCGCGGCGGCAAGGTCTACCAGCTCACCGAGGACCACACCGTCGTCAACGAACAGCTGAAGCGGGGCCTCATCACGCCGGACGAGGCGCGCGACGCGCCGTACAAGAGCGTGCTGACGCGCGCGGTCGGGATCCAGGAGTACGTCCAGGCCGACACCTTGCCGTTGGAGGTCCTCCCCCAGGACCTCTTCCTTCTCTGCTCCGACGGACTGACCGCCTACGTCGAAGGGGACGAGCTGGCGGAGTTCGTCCAGGGGCCGCAGCCGACCGGGGCGGTGGCGAAGCTGATCGACGCCGCCAACGAGCGCGGCGGGCGGGACAACATCACCGCCATCGTGGTGGAGGTGTCCGGCGAAGGGACGGAGCAGGCCAAGGTTCTGCAGCAGACGGTCGAGGCGCTCAAGGCCGGGCCGCTGTTCCAGCACCTCACCTACGAGGAGATCATCAAAGTCCTGCGCGTCACGTCGCAGCGCCAGGCCCGGCCCGGCGAGGTGATCTTCAAGGAGGGGTCGGTCGGGGAGGAGATGCACGTCATCCGCGAAGGGCGGGTGAAGGTGGTCAAGGACGGCGTCGAGCTGGCCCAGCTCGGCACCTACGACCACATCGGCGAGATGAGCTTCATCGACGCGGCCCCCCGGTCGGCCTCGATCGTCGCCATCGACCCGACCGACCTGATCACGATCCAGAAGGACGACTTCTTCCAGTTGATGTCGAACGACTCCCGGCTGGGCTTGAAGCTCCTGTGGTCGTTCGTCTTCGTTCTCTCCTCCCGGCTGCGGACCGCCAACGCTGAACTGGCCCAGAAGAACCAGCGGAAGGCCTAGGCGGACCGACCCCTCGCCGGGGGTCGGAAAGGCCGTTTGCATTTTGGCCCGGAAGGGGATAGCGTCCCCGCATCCAGATCCGTGTTGGGCCTGGAGATTCGGGTTCGGAGCGGAGCAAAGCCGCTCCGGACCATAACTGAGCGTAGGGTCGTACCAGGCAGTGCCCGGTAACGAAGATCCGCCGCCGAAAGGTAGTCGCACTATGACGCAGGGAACAGTGAAGTGGTTCAACGACGCGAAGGGCTATGGATTCATCACCTGTGAGGACGGGACCGAGGTCTTCGTCCATCACACGGCGATCCAGGCCGAGGGCTTCCGCAGCCTCGCCGAGGGCGAGCGCGTGGAGCTGGAGGTGGTCGAGGGCAAGAAGGGCCCGGCGGCGGCCAACGTTCGCAAGATCTGATCCTAGGATTCTTGAACCCGGGGAACCCCGCCGCGAGGCGGGGTTCTTCGTTTTCCGGCCGTTTCCGCTATTCTCCGTCGGTCCGACAACAGGGGGTGTTCCGTGGCGAGCTACCTGATCATCGAATCGCGCGATCCGCTCGAGTGGAAGGAGGTCGCGCACCACTACGACCTCGCCGCCGGCCTCGCGAAGGAGGGGAACCGCGTGACCCTCTTCCTGGTGCAGAACGGCGTCTTCCCGGCGCGGAGGAGCGCCGCGTCGCCGGCGTTGGAGGCGGTGGCGCGGGCGGGAGTGGAGGTGCTGGCGGACGACTTCTCGCTGCGCGAGCGCGGCATCGACGCCGGGCGCCTGGCCGACGGGGTGAAGGCCTCGCCGATCGACGTCGTGGTCGATCAGCTGGCCGACGGACGCAAGGCGATCTGGCACTAACGGGGAAGGGGACTTTCGATGGCCGACAAGAAGAGACTGACCTTCCTCCTGATGGACGCGCCGTTCGAGAACGCCCGCACGGTGACGGCGCTGCGGTTGATCGACATCGCCGCCCGCCGCGGATACGACCTCGACGTCTTCGCCTACGAAGGGGCGGTGGCCCACACCTTCGCCAAGCAGATGCCGCACGCAAACGGCGTGCACGGGCGGGACGCGGCGCAGGAGGATCATCCGCTGCCGAAGGACTGGGTGGCGGCGCTGATCCAAACGGCGCGCGACCACGGCGGCACGCTCACCTGGACCAACTGCGGACTGTGCGTCGACGAGCGAGGGGTCGGCGAGACGATCCCCGAGGTCAAGCGCGGCAGCCCCGCCGACTTCTGGAAGGCGGCGGAGAGCTCCCACAACACGCTCGTCATCGGGACGAGGTAGGAGGGGTCGATGGGACGGAAGGTCTTGCAGATTGTCGAATCCGCCTACCGCTGCACGATCGAGGAGCAGGACGACCCGATCGTGTGGGTGACGCACGCGATGAAGGGGGCCGGCGCCGACCTCCACGTCCTGCTCACCGGCAACGCCGTGAACTACGCAGCCAAGGGGCAGGACGCCTCAGGGCTCGCCATCGGCGGGAAGCGCCACCCCCATCCGCCGGACCTCGCGGGGGACGTGGCAAAGCTGATCGAGAAGGGGGCGAAGGTCTTCCTCGTCCAGGACGACGCCGCCGAGCGCGGACTCGAGCCGAACGAATTCGTTCCCGGTACCACCCCGATCGCGCGCGCGGCGCTCCCCAAGCTGTTCGCCGACTTCGACCAGGTCTGGCGCTGGTAGGCGTGGGACATCCCGTCCTCGGACGGCGCCGCCCCAGGTCGGCGCGGTGACAGGATTGACGCGCGTGTCAATTGCGCTTTTGGGCGCGGTTTGACCGGCACAGCCGTTGCTCACGGCGCGTCGCAACCTGCATCCCATCGCCGAACGAGGTCACGTCATGCGTCCGCTCGCCCGCCTCGCCGTTTTTCCTTCGCTCCTGCTCGCGGCCCCGCTGTTCGCCGCTCCGTCCGATCGCGAGTGTCCGGCCGGCGAGGAGTCTCCGCTTCGCCCGGTGGAAGGGGCGGTGGCGGCCGCCCTCCGCTCGGGAACCGGCACCTTCCGGGGGCATCGATTCGCGCACGCCATTCTCTCGGAGGTCGAGACCTGGGCGGCGGACTCCGCGATCACGCGGGAACGGATCCTCACGGAGGCGATCGGCGTCGACGACCGGGGCGACAACAACGGCTACGTGAGAAAGGGTGAGATCTTCACGGCCGCGATCACGCTGCGCGGCTACGGCGCGGTGCAGGAGCTCGACTGCACCGCCGGAAACAGCTACCACCGTCTCGATTCGCTCCCGCGTCCGCTCACCCGCGAACAGCTGCTCGCCCGCGCCCGCGCCTACGACGCGGAACGGGGATGCCCGGGCCGGACCTACACGGTCGGCGCGAAGGCGGCGAGGGCCCATCGCAAGTTCGTCACCAAGGACGATTCGTTCC
>CAYJRR010000048.1:0-13127 GCA_964372275.1 uncultured bacterium | reverse complement strand
CATGGAGGGCAGCGAGGAGGACGTGCCCCCGCAGCGCGACCGCAGGCTAGAGATCTGCGAGGACACTACGAACCTCCAGGTGCTCCACTCCGTCCAGGCGCACGACAGCGAAGACGACCCGGTGCACTGCAACTACTACGACTTCTTCGTGATGCGCGCGGATGGAATGCTGATCCAGCTCGACTTCGACTACAGCGACTGAGGCCCGACGTCCCTCGCTCCGGCGCCAGAAGCGGCAGGACGTCGCCACGGCTTCCGAGCGGTGCACGGAGAACGTTCACGGTGGTGGGAGGGCGGCTCGTAGCGGCGGTCGGCGGTTTCGGCAGCGTCCTGCGGCGACGCCTTCCCGCAGACGGATTCGCAGCGGTTGTACCCCCTTTTCAGGAGGAAGAAAGGTGATCGAACGCGTCATGCCCGTGCTCGTCGCCGCAATCTCCATTCTCGCTCTCCCGGTCCAGGCGAAGACGGCGCCGCCGGTCAAGAAGCCCGCGTCGGTCTGGCCACCGTGACCCGGCCCGCCGGACGCGTCAGCGCCGCTCGAAGCGCTCCTCGATCAGGCCGTGCTTCTTCTTCACCTCGCGCATCACCCGCTGGTACTCGATCTCCCAGGCGGGGGTCCCCTCCTGCAGGTTCTTCATGCGGGCGCGGGCCTCGGCGTCGAGCTGCTCCTCGTCGACGGTGTTGCGCTGGAAGACGTCGTGGATCATCCGCTTGAGGACGTTGTCCTCGACGTAGACCTCCTCGACGTTGGGGCTGACGTTGAGGAGGCAGTCGACCATCTGGGCCATGATCCAGTCGAGCCCCTCCTCGCCGGTGGCGTGGCTCTCCCGTTTGGCGAGCGCGCGCTTCACGCTGCGGAATTCGGAATACGGGAGTTGCCGGTTCTCGAGCTGCTCCCTCGCCTCTTCGTGGATCCGCTCGTCGGTGCGCAGCCAGCCGTCGATGATCGCCCGCAGATCGAGCTCCAGCTCGGGGACCTTCGCCGGGTCGATCTCGATCGCCCCGGACGAGCCCAGGCTGGAGACGATCTCCATCGCGATCTTCGGCACCTTCGTCTTGTAGATCTTCATCGTCGCCTCGCCAGTGGTGTCATTCGAGCTCGAGCCCCGCGTCGCGGAGCGGATTCTCCCAAAAGCCGGCCAGAAGTCGATCGGCCAGTCGTTCGATCTCCCCCCCCAGCGGCCGGTCCTCGTCGCTGGCCGGAAAGTCGGCGCGCAGCCGGGCGTGGGCGACGGCGACCCCGCGCCCCGGCTTTAAGGGGCCGTGGAACTCGAGGCCGCGCGCCGCCGCCAGGGCTTCGATCGCCAGCACCCGCGCCACGTTCTTCACCACCGTGTCGGCCTTGAGCGCCGCCGTCACCCCCATCGAGACGTGGTCCTCCTGGCCGCCGGAGGTGGGGATGGTGTCGACGCTCGCCGGGTGGGCGTGGACCTTGTTCTCGGCGACGAGCGCGGCGGCGGTGACGTGCGCCATCATGAAGCCGGAGCAGATCCCCGGCGTGGGGGTGAGGAAGGCGGGGAGGCGGCTCTCGCGGGGGTTCACCATCTGCTCGGTGCGCCGCTCGCTGATGGCGGCGAGCGAGGCCGTCGCGAGACCGAGGTAGTCGAGCGCCATCGAGGCGGGCTGTCCGTGGAAGTTGCCGCCGGAAAGGAGCTCGGAGACGGCGGACAGTCCGTCTCCGTTGACGAAGACGAGCGGGTTGTCGGTACAGGCGTTCACCTCCCGCTCGAGCACTGCGCGGACGTGGGACAGGGCATCGCGCACGGCGCCGTGGACCGCCGGCATGCAGCGGAGCGAATACGGGTCCTGCACCCGGTCGTCCTCCACCGCGTGGCTGGCCGCGATGGCGCTGTCGGCGAGAAGCCGGCGCAGGTTGGCGCTGGTAGCGAGCCCGCCGGGATGCGGGCGGGTGGAGGCGAGGCGGGGATCGAAGACGCGCGGCGTCCCTTTCAGCGCTTCGACCGACATCGCCCCGACGACGTCGGCGGCGCGGGCCAGGCGCTCGGCGTGGAGCAGCGAAAGCACGCCGATTCCGGTCATCACCTGCGTTCCGTTGACGAGCGAAAGCCCCTCCTTGGGTCCTAGCGTGAGCGGCTCGAGACCCGCCATGCGCAGCGCGAGCAGGCCGGGTAGCACGCGGCCGCGCACGCGGGCGGATCCCTCCCCGATCAGGACGAGCGCCAGGTGGGAGAGGGGGGCGAGGTCGCCGGAGGCGCCGACCGACCCTTGGCGCGGCACCACCGGGTGGACGCCGTGGTTCAGGAGCGCGACCAGGTGCTCGAGCACGCGCGGGCGGCTACCGGTGTGGCCGGTCGCGAGCACGTTGGCGCGGAGGAGGAGGACCGCCCGCACCGCCTCGTCGGGCAGCGGCTCGCCGACCCCCGCCGCGTGCGAGCGGACGAGGTTCACCTGCAGCCGCTCCAGGTCGGCGCCGGAGATCGGCCGGTCGGCGAGTAGACCGAAGCCGGTGTTGACGCCGTAGACCGCGGTCCGTCCCCGCGCCATCTCCTCGACGACGGCGCGGGACCTCGCCATCCGTTCCGCCGCCGCCGGCGAGATCGCCACCGGGGCGCCGCCGAGGGCGACGTCGCGCACCTGCTCGAGCGAAAGCGTTCGGCCGTCGATGGAGATCGGGCCCACGGCGGGGCGGATGATAGGGGGCAGGTCCCGGGGGAACAAGGGGAAGGGAGGGTGACGGGAGTCGGAGTCGGAGTCGGCTGGGGGCCGGAAGGGAACGCCGGTGGACCGGACGTCTACTTCGCGGCGAACGCCCAGAACTCCGCGGGAGGGTCCTCTTGGCAGACGACCGGCGCGCCGCTTCGGGGATGCGGAAACGCCAGCCGCACCGCGTGCAGCGCGATCACCCGCGCGGCGATCCGGCCCGGGGAGCCTCCCTCCGCGCGAGGGGCGGGACGGGTCGGATCGCCGAGGTCGGCATACAGCGTGTCGCCGACGATCGGGTGCCCGAGGCACGCGAGGTGGACGCGGATCTGGTGGGTGCGGCCGGTGTCGAGCTCGCACTCGACGAGCGTCTCGCCGGCGCGGCGCTCGACGACGCGCCAGCGGGTGCGTGCCGGGCGGCCGCCGTGCTCGGGCGGAACGACGCCGCGCCGGTAGTCGAACGCCGGATCGCGGCCGATCGGACGGTCGACGATCCCCGCGTCGGACGCCGGCGCCCCGAGCACGCGCGCGCGGTAGAGGCGGCGCACGCGCCGCTCGTCGACGAGCCTCCGGAAGGCGTCGCGCGTCTCCGCGTTCTTGGCGATCGCCAGCAGCCCGCCGGCGGCGCGATCCAGGCGGTGCGCCGGGTGCGGCCGGTAGGCCCCCCACGGGTCGTCGGGCCGCGCCCCGGCGCGATGGACGAGGGCGTTCAAGAGGGTCCCCTGGCGATGCGCCCCCAGCGGATGCACGTCGACGCCGCTCGGCTTGGAGACGACGAGGAGGTCGTCGTCTTCGTAGCGAACGGCGCCGCCCCCCGCGGCGCAATCATCGCCCGAGCGGCCGCCGTCCCGGTCGAGCCGCACCGGGTGCGGGAGGATGGCGCGTCCGGCGGCGGCGAGCGCGCGCAGGCGTTCCGGGTCGAGCGTCAGACGGTCGCCGGCGGCGAGGCGCGCGTCGGTCCGCGCCCGCGCGCCGTTGCGGCGCAGCGCCCCGTCGACCACCAGGCCGCCCAGCTCCGCCACCGGCACCGAGACCAGGCGATTTCGCAGGTGGTCGATCAGGCGCGCGCCGTCCGCCTCGGGCGGAACGACGTGTTCGGGCGGCGGCGGCGGATCGGATTCCATCTTCCTTGCCGGCGCGATCGCGCTATCCTCGCCGCCCTCCATGGCCTCTTCGCACGCCTTGACCCTCGACGACGTCCGCGCGGCGGCCGGGCGGATCGGCGGATCGATCGGCGTCACCCCGCTCGACACGTCCGAGACCCTCTCGCAGCTCTGCGGGAACCGGATCTTCGTCAAGATGGAGAACCTCCACATCACCGGCTCCTTCAAGGAGCGGGGGGCGCTCAACAAGCTCTTGCAGCTCACCGACGCCGAGCGCAAGTCCGGCGTGATCACGGCCAGCGCCGGCAACCACGCGCAGGGGGTCTCCTACAACGCGCAGCGCCTCGGGATCGCCGCCACGATCGTCATGCCGGCGCGCACGCCGCTGATCAAGGTCTCGGCGGTGCGCAGCCACGGGGCGGAGGTGGTGCTTTTCGGCGCCAACTACGACGACGCCTACGCCGAGGCGATCCGGATCCAGGCGGAGCGGAAGCTCACCTTCATCCACCCGTTCGACGACCCGGCGGTGATGGCGGGGCAGGGGACGGTGGGGCTGGAGATCCTCCGCCAACTCCCCGACGTCGACTCGATCGTCGTGCCGATCGGCGGCGGGGGGCTCGTCGCCGGGATCGCGGTGGCGGTGAAGGCGCAGAACAAGGGCGTCAAGGTCTACGGCGTCCAGGCGCGGCGGATCGCCAGCATGGACGCGTCGTTGACGAAGGGCGAGATCGTGACCCTCCCCGGGAGCCGCACGCTCGCCGACGGGATCGCGGTGCGCACGCCGGGACAGCTCACCTTCCCGGTCGTCCGCGACCTGGTCGACGGGATCGTGACCGTCGACGAGGAGGAGATCGCCTCGTCGATCCTGCTCCTGATCGAGAAGGAGAAGACGGTGGTCGAAGGGGCCGGCGCCTCGACGTTGGCGGCGATGGTCAACAACCGGCTCCCGATGGCCGGGAAGAAGGTGGTGCTGGTCCTGTCCGGCGGGAACATCGACGTGAACGTCCTCTCCCGCATCATCGAGCGGGGGTTGGTGAAGGACGGGCGGATGGTGCGCCTGACGGTACGAATCCAGGACGTTCCCGGAACGCTGGCGACCCTCACCGGGCTGCTCGCCGAGCTGCAGGCGAACGTCCTCGAGATCTACCACAACCGCGCCTTCTCCAAGGCGGACATCGCCGAGACCGACGTCGACCTCACCTTGGAGACGAAGGGACCGGCGCACATCGAGCAGATCCTCGCCCGCTTGAAAAAGAAGGGCTACGCCATCGTTCAGGAGTGAAGACGGCGAATTGAAACCTACTCGTCGTCGCCGTCTTCGCTCGTCTTCGGCGTCTGGCCGCTCGAATCGAGGGACGTCTCGACCGGGATGGCGTTGTCCCTGTCGTCGTCGAGCGACTTCAGGTACCGCTCGTAGTCCTTGATCGCGAGGGCGCCGCTGCGGAGGTTGCGACCGACCACGCGTCGGTCGAAGAGCTGCTCGTTTTCCTTGGGCATGGGACCCCCGAATCTAGCCGATTGGCGGCCCGCGTCAAGCGCGCGGGAGCGCGGCGGCGCGCCGGCGCTCGCGCAGATAGGCGATGATCGCGGGGAGGATCGACACGAAGACGATCAGGAGGATCACCTTCTCGATGTGCTCGCCGACGATCGGGAACCGCGCCCCGAGGAGGTATCCGAGGCAGGTCATGGAGACGATCCAGCCGACCCCTCCCGCGACGTTGTAGATCGAGAAGTCGCGGTAGCGCATTCCGGCGACGCCGGCGACGACCGGGGTGAAGGTCCGCACCAGAGGCATGAAGCGCGCGAGCACGATCGCCTTGCCGCCGTGTCGTTCGTAGAACGCCTGCGCCGCGCGAACGTGCCCCGGATTGAAGAAACGCGACTTCGGGCGGTTGAAGATCTTCGGGCCGGTCTTCCGCCCGATCCAGTAGGAACAGGCGTCGCCGAGGATCGCCATCGGGATCAACAAGGCGTTGAGGGCGAGCAGGTTCAGGTCCCCCTTCGCCGCGTACATCCCGGCGACGAACAGCAGCGAATCCCCCGGCAGCCAGAAGATCATGGCGCCGGTCTCGAGGAAGATGATCGCGGCCAGGCCGGGATAGCCGGCCCAGGCGATGAACGGGCCCGGGTCGCGCAGCAAGGCGATCGCCCACTCGATCGCGTCCCCGAGAAGTCGGAACAGGCTCATGGCGCGCCCGATAGGCTACCATCCCGCGCCGATGGGAACAGCACGCGATAACCGGGTGGCGATCGTCGGCGGCTGCGGGCACGTGGGCCTGCCGTTGGGCCTGACCTTCGCGCAGGCGGGACTGCGCGTCGACCTCTACGACCTGAACGCGGAGAGCGTGCGGACGATCTCCGACGGGCGCATGCCGTTCATGGAGGAGGGGGGCGAGGCGCTCCTGCGGGCGCACGTCGGGAAGAACCTGCGCGCGACGACCGATCCGGCGGTGCTGCGCGAGGCCGACGTCGTCGTCTGCGTCATCGGCACGCCGATCGACGAGCACCTGAACCCGGAGCTCGACCGCCTGTTCGCGGCGGTCGAGGGGCTCAAGCCCTTCCTGTCCGGCCGGCAGCTCTTCGTCCTGCGGAGCACCGTCTATCCCGGAGCGACGCGGCGGATCGCGGCACACCTGCAGGAGAGGATCCCGGGGATCGACGTCGCCTTCTGTCCCGAACGGGTGGCGCAGGGGAAGGCGACGAAGGAGATCGGCTCGATGCCGCAGATCGTGGCGGGGGCCACCGCGCGGGCGGGAGAACGCGCGGCGAGACTCTTCTCGAGGATCTGCCCCAAGACGATCCCTCTGGAGCCGACCGAAGCGGAGCTGGCGAAACTTTTCTGCAACGCCTGGCGCTACATCAGCTTCGCCGTCGCGAACCAGTTCTACGCCGCCTGCGCCGACAACGGCATCGACTACTACCGCGTCTGGAACGCGATCACCGACGACTACCCGCGGATGAAGGGGCTGCCGACGGCCGGGTTCGCCGCCGGCCCCTGCCTCTTCAAGGACACGATGCAGCTCGCCGCCTACTTCGAGAACGAGTTCTCGCTCGGGACGGCGGCGATGCTGGTGAACGAAGGGATGCCCCGTCACCTGGTGCGGCAGCTCGAGGCGAAGGGCCCCCTGCACGAACGGACGGTCGGGATCCTGGGGATGTCGTTCAAGGGGGACAACGACGACGTCCGCGAGTCGCTCAGCTTCAAGCTGCGCAAGATCCTCAAGCTCGAGGCGAAGGAGGTGCTCTGCACCGACCCGTTCGCCGCCGATCCGAGCTTCCTCCCTCTCGAAACGGTGCTCGCGCGCGCCGACCTGCTGGTGATCGGCGCCCCGCACAGCGCCTACCGGCGGGTCACCACGACCAAGCCGGTCCTCGACCCGTGGAACCTCCTCGGCCGCGGCGGACTTCTGACCTGACCGGCGCCGATCAGGGCGGGTCGGCGGCGCTGGCACGCGATCCGCGTGGGTGGGCGAAGACGACGCAGCCGCTCCCCTCCACCGCCGGCTCGCGCGGGAGCCCGAAACGGGCGGCCGCCTCGGCGACGAACGCCGGCTGCTGCAGCGCCGCGCCGCAGGCCGCGAGCGCGCCGATCGACACCGCGGAGAGGTTCTTCATCTGGGCGGCGACCTTCGGGTCGTCGAACGACGTCGGCAGCCACTTGGGCCACATGAAGCCGCGCCGCTCGGCGTAGAACGGGATCTCCGAGGACCAGTCGAATCCCATCCCGACCACGACGTCGTTCGGGCCCGTCAGGCGCCGAACCACCCCCGCCAGCTGGGCGATGCCGGTGTTGTTCCGCGACTGCCGCGGGTACTGGCGCTGGCGGTAGGCGTGGGCCGAGGAGAGGAGCGCGAGGGCGAGCAGCGCGATCCCCGCCGCGCGGCGGCTGCCTCCCCGCTCGAGGGCGCCGACGACGGCGAATCCGATCGCGGCCAGGAGGAAGACCCCGTTCGCGTAGGCGTAGTAGTCGTGGACGACGTGCAGGTTGACGAAGAGCAGGTAGCCGGCGAGGAAGCCGGCGAGGCAGACCGCGGCGGGCCCAAGCCTGCGGCGCGCGAACGCCAGCACCGCGAGGGCCGCGGCGAGCAGCCACGGCGTTCCGAACAGGTCGGGGAAGGTGCGTTGGAACAGGAGCCGGTGGTTTGACCAGGCGAAACGCTCGGAGAGCGGGGCGAGGATCCAGGCGCGCATCTCGGGGGAGTCGGAGGTCATCCCGACCCCGATCGCGTGCCGGACCTTGATGCCGTCGGTGAACCGGTTCCAGAGCGCGAGGGCGACGAGCGGCGCGAGCGCCGCCGCGGCGAGCGCGGCCGCGCGGGTGGTCGCCGCGCGCCGGAGGCGCCAGGCGGCGACGGCGACCGCCACCAGCCAGATCCCGGCAAACGTGGTCACCTTCACCGCGATCCCGACGCACCCCGTCGCGGCGGCCAGCGCGGCGTCGCGCGGGTGGCGGGTGCGCGACCACCGGAGCAGCCCCAGGAGGTGGGCGGCGCCGAAGAACAGGGCCGTCGACTCGATCATGAAGGTGCGCGACCAGAACAGGTAGAGCGGGCTCGCCAGCACGAGCGCCAGTACGGCGAGGCGGTGGCGCGGGCGGACCTCCACCTCCGCCAGGATCCCGTAGAGCGCGGCGAGGGTGAGCGCGAAGAAGACCTCCGAGACGAGCCGACCGGCCTGCACCAGCGGGATCCCCAGCGCGCGGGAGGCCGCGGCGGCGCACCACTGGTAGACCGGCAGCTCGAACGGCACGCTCCAGGGCGGGCCCAGCACCGGCGTCTCGTAGGCGAGGAGCGGCCCGCCGTGCAGCATCCAGTAGCTCGTCAGCGCCGTCTGCGACTGTCGGAAGCCGTTGCCGTCGGAGACCGTGTGCTCCCAGCCGACCCGCGACATCGCCAACCACCACAGCGCCGCCAGCGCGAACAGCGCGACGACGACCCGCTCGCCGTCCTGACGCCGCGTCATCGGGTCCTCGGGCGGTGGGTGAGGGCGAACCACCACCAGCGCAGGTAGTGCGGGAGCCAGGCACGGAGCCGGAAGCGCGAGCTGCCCGCCGAGCGGTCGCGCCAGGTCGAGGGGACCTCGGTGATCCGCCGCCCGCGGGCCCAGGCCTTGGCGGTGATCTCCAGCGAGTAGGCGAACCCGCCGTCGCTCTCGATCGGCGCCTCCACCAGCACCGAACGCCGGTAGGCGCGGAAGGCGTTGGTGGCGTCGTGGGTCGGGAATCCGGCCAGCCACCGCAAGCTCAGCCCCGCCATCCGCGACAGGAACCCTTTGAGCGGCGGACCGCCGATCTGCCGCCCGCCGCGCATGTAGCGCGAGGCGCAGACCACGTCCCAGCCGTCGTCGCGGATCAACGAAATCATTCGTTCTGCGACGCGGATGTCGTCGGACAGATCGGCCATCGTTACTACCACCACCTCGGCCGTCGCCGCCTCGATCCCGGCGCGGACGGCGTTGACCACGCCGCGCCCGATCCGGTTCCGGACCGGCGTCACCCCCGGATAGCGGTCGGCGAGCGCGCGCACCACCGGCACCGTGTCGTCCTCGTCGAAGTCGTAGACGACCAGCACACGTTTGCCGAACGGGACGCGCCCGTAGATCTCCTCCAACGCGCGCCCGACGTTGGCCCCCTCGTTGTAGACCGGCATCACGAAATCGACCGCCACCTCGGCGGCCGGGGCGCGTTCCTTCGCCGGCGGGCCCTCGCTCATCGGCGGGCGACGACGAGCATCTGCTCCCCGAACAGCCACTGCGCCGGGGGCAGCGCGAGATAGAGCCGCACCAGCCACGGCGCGGTCGGCCAGCGGCTCTTGGTGGTGTAGGGGAGGAAGCGCGCGCGCCGCTCCTCCACCGCGAAGCCGGCGACCTCGAGCGCCTCCGCCATCCCCTTGTCGGTGAGCGGGAGGGTGTGGTCGAAGAAGTCCCAGAATCGTCCGCCGACCCGCGCCACGTTTGGCTGGATCACCACCAGCCGGCCCCCGACTTTCAGCGCCGCGTGGACGGCGGCCAGCGCGCGCAACAGGGCGTCCGGATCGGGGAGGTGCTCGAAGACGTTGCTGGCGAAGACGGTGTCGACGGAGGCCGCGGCGACGGCGTCGGCCAGGCGCTCGATCGGGAGGAGGTGTGTCTCGACGCCGGGGGCGGCGTGCCGGGCCACGTCCGGGTTCAGGTCGACCGCGATCCGTCGCGCCGCATGCACGCGGTTGATCAACTCGCAGGACCCGGCGCCGACGTCGAGCACCGTCCCACCCGCCGGCACGTAGCGATGGAGGAAGCCGTCGAGGATCGCCCCCCACAGCGCCGCCTTGGCCGCGCGCTCCGCGGGATCGAACCGCCGCTCGTAGAGCCGGTCGAGCGACCGTTCCAACTCCGCCATCAGATGCCGCCGATCTCCACCTGCCGCCGGATCCAGGGGATGATCTCGTCCAGCGCCGTCTCGAGCGAGGTCGTCGCTTCGAACCCCAATACCCGCTTCGCCTTCTCCGTCGACGGCACCCGCTTCTGCACGTCGTAGGCGTACGGCTCGTCGTGCGTTACCCGCAGCGGGACCTCCCCCTTGATCTTGCGCCAGACGAGCCGCGCCAGCTCCATCACCGTCGTCGAGACCGGCGTCGAGAGGTTGAAGTCCTCGTTCTCCGCCGCGGGGCTCTCGACGGCGAGGCGGATCCCGCGCGCGAGATCCCCGCCGTAGGTGTAGTGGCGCACCTGCCGGCCGTCGCCGAGCAGGCGCAGCGGGTCCTGCCCCTTCAGGACCTTCTGCACCAGGTCGGGCACGACGTGGCTCATCGCCAGCTTCACGTTCCCCGAGAGGATCTCCTTGTCGGACAACGCCCGCTTCTCGCCGATCCCGACGCAGTTGAACGGGCGGACGAGGGTGTAGGGGAGGCGGTACTGCTCCCAGGCCCCCTGCGCGAAGTACTCGGTGGCGAGCTTCTGGAAACCGTAGGTCGAGCGCGGCGGCGGCGAGGTCCGCTGCGCCCCTTCCGGCGTCGGGTACCGGTCGGTGCTCTCGAAGACCATCGACGAGGAGACGACGGTGATCTTCCGGAGCCTCCCCTTGCGGTGCGCGTCGATCGCCGCGTCGAACGCCGCCGCCGTGAT
Organism: uncultured bacterium; assembly: GCA_964372275.1. Lineage (GTDB taxonomy): Bacteria > CAYJRR01 > CAYJRR01 > CAYJRR01 > CAYJRR01 > CAYJRR01. Next base: position 2,262 of record CAYJRR010000048.1, on the reverse strand, counting down.
CCGTTCGTTCTCGGCCAGCAGGTCGTAGGCCCGCTCGTGGAACAGGGTGATCCCGCCGATGATCGCCGCGCCGGCCACGAACTGATCGCATCCGTCGAGCAGCTCGCGCAGGAGCCCCACGTCCTTGGCGTCCCCGCGGACGAAGGTGTAGCCCGCGTGTCGGTCGAAGCCGCGCTCCACGGGACCGTACTTCGAGAAGTTGTCGAGCCCGACCACCTGGTGACCGGCGCCGAGCAGCTCCTCGATCAGGTAGCCGGCGATGAAGCCGGCGCTGCCGGTGACGAGAATGCGGGACATGGAGTCGGAAGGCTCGCCCCGCCGACGAAAAATGACAAGCGTCGCCGGATCAGCGTCGCCGGATCGGATCGGTCAGCCCGCGAGTCGGAGCTTCTCTTCCTGGGGCAGCCGCCAGAAGCGGCGCGCGTCCTCGATCAGGTCGTCGACGCGGCGCTCGCGGAGGAATCGCCGGGACAGCCGCCGGCAGTATCGCGCCGCGGCTCGGTTCGCCAGCTCGTACCGCTCCAGCCCCGCCGAGTCGAGCTGTTCGTCGAAGCGCGGCTCGTCGAACAGGAGCTGCTCCAACGTCTCCGGGACCTCCCCCTGGCTGCCGAGGCGGAACAGGGTGCTGACGTACTTGTCGACCTCCGCCTGCAGCTCGAGCTCGAGCAGCCGCACCGGCCGATCGCGCTCGGCGTTCCAGGCGAGGTAGACGAAGTGGCTGACCCCTTCGAGCAGCACCCAATAGTCGCCGAGGTTCTCCGGCGTGAGGAGCGCGGTCGGGTCGGCGCGGCCCAGGCGATCGGCCACCGCCGGGTCGAGGTAGAGCGCGACGTCGACCTCGTCCCCCCGCTGCCGCACCAGAAGCTTCTCGGCGATGTCGCGCGTCCCCTCCTGGCCGCGCTCGATCGCGTCGACCCGATCGCGGTCGGTGACCAGGAACTCGCCGACGGAGTGCTCGAGCTCGACTTCGTAGAGGCGGGTCAGTTGGCGCTGGACGCGGGCCGCGATCGCCCGGATCGGCGCGGCTTCCGTCATTGCGCGCTCGACTCCAGCGCCATCCCCATCTTGCGCAGGAGCGTCTCGCACCGCTTGCTGCGGGTGCGCTGCCACAGCTCGTAGAGGCGCATGATCTCCTTGTCGGTGGCGTTCTGCCCGCCGGCGTCGGAGACCTCCTGCAGGACGTCGACGTAGTCGGGGAACTTGCCCGAGAGCTCATGGAAGACCGGGCCGAAGACATCCCCCTTCGGCTGTGCGCGCAGGATCTGGCTCGCCCCTCCGTAGGCGGTCGATCCCATCGAGATGTAGTAGTCGACGTCGACCGCCTTCCCCTGCAGGCTGTCGGAGAAGTAGCCGGAGATGTAGAGCGCGAAGTCGCCCAGCTTCTTCAGGATGCGGAAGCGCTCGGTCGGCGGCGACTCCATCGCCTTGCCGTACATCAAGGCGAGCGGCCGGTCGGCGTCCTCGTACAGCTCGTCGGCGTCGGAGAACTCGGCGAGCAGGTTGACCAGGTAGAACGTCGTGAACTCGTTGGTCTGGATCTTCAGGGTATCGACCGCTCGCGCCACTTCGCGGCGGAAGTAGTCGCGGAGGTCGGCTTCGGCGATCAGGCTCTGTCCGGCCATCGTCCCTCGTCCGTGCGTGACAATCGGTTACGCTCCATCCACAAGAACCACGCCAAACTGCGGACAAACTCCAGAAACATTCAGCCTATTTCGGAGTTTACGGCGGTGAAAAAGGGTCGTCAATCGAGGCGCGATGACACGCCCGTCCGGTCGTGCCGGGACCCTTGACGAAGCGCAGGGCAGACCCTACGGTGCAGCCGATTTCAAGAGGGTCGAGACCGACCCAACACGCAGGGAGAACCGCATGAAGATCAGACCGTTGCACGACAAGATCCTCGTGAAGCGCATCGAGGAGGAGGAGAAGACCAAGGGCGGCATCATCATCCCCGACACGGCGAAGGAGAAGCCGCTCGAGGCGAAGGTGATCGCGGTTGGCACCGGCAAGGTGCTGAAGGACGGGAGCAAGCGCCCGCTCGCGGTGAAGGAGGGGGACCGGATCCTCTTCGGCAAGTACACCGGGACGGAGATCAAGATCGACGGCGAGGAGCACCTCATCGTCTCCGAGGAGGAGATCCTCGGCGTGATCTCGGACAAGTAATCACCGACCAACGAAACCAAAGGGGATCACGACATGGCAGCCAAAGAGATCGTTTTCGAGCAAACCGCGCGCGCTGCGATCCTGCGCGGAGTCTCGACCCTC
>CAYJRR010000047.1:0-32145 GCA_964372275.1 uncultured bacterium | reverse complement strand
GATCGGCAAGAAGCGCTGCCCGATCGTCGACACCTGGTGGCAGACCGAGACCGGCTCGATCCTGATCACCCCCTTTCCCGGCGCGATCCCGACCAAGCCCGGATCGGCGACCCGCCCCTTCCCCGGGATTGCCGCCGACGTCGTCGACAAGCAGGGGGAGCCGGTGCCTCCGGGGAAAGGGGGCTACCTGGTGGTGAAGCGTCCGTGGCCGTCGATGATGCGCACCATCTGGGGGGACGACGAGCGGTTCCGAAAGACCTACTTCTCGGACATCCCGGGGATGTACTTCACCGGCGACGGCGCGCGGAAGGACGAGGACGGCTACTTCTGGATCATGGGTCGCGTCGACGACGTCATCAACGTCGCCGGGCACCGCCTCGGTACGATGGAGGTGGAGAGCGCGCTCGTCTCGCACGACGCCGTCGCCGAAGCGGCGGTGGTCGGGCGGCCCGACGACCTGAAGGGGACGGCGATCGTCGCCTTCGTGACGCTCGAGAGCGGACGCACTCCCAGCGATGCGCTCAAGCGGGACCTGATGGCGCACGTGGTGAAGGAGATCGGCGCCATCGCGCGTCCGGAGGAGATCCGCTTCAGCGACGCCCTCCCCAAGACCCGTTCCGGCAAGATCATGCGCCGCCTGCTGCGCGAGATCGCCGCCGGCGGAACGGTCCAGGGGGACACGACGACGCTCGAGGACTTCACCGTCCTGGAACGCCTCCGCGCCGGCGACGAGGAGTAGGCGCGTCGGACCGGCGTGGCGCACCGCGGCAGCGATCTCCCGGCGGAGCGGGAAATCGCCGCCCCACGTGGGTGCGATCCCCCGCAATTCCGGACCGATAGGTGCGGCACGTCGATTGCTCGTTCGGGGCGCCCCTGGAGGGCCCGACCGGTGCGCGCTCGTCTTCGTCTGTCGTTCCCTGGACTTGGCCTTGCGGTCGCGGCGGCGCTCCTCGCCCCCGCCGCCCTGGCGCAGCCGGCCGCGGAGGAGTGCGCGCCGGGCACGATCGGCAACGGCTTCGCGATCTCCAGCGACGACCTCTGCGTCGCCCGGGTGATCGAGGTCGAGACCCGGATCCAGGCGCTCGGAACCCGCCTTTGCTCCGACCCGTCGTCGCCCGCGACGCGCGCCGCCGAGGAGCAGCTGGCGCGCGACTTCGGCGCCGTCGCCAAGGACTGCGGGCAGGCGGCGCTGGCGCGCGAGTCGGTTCTGACCCAGTCCTACCTGCACGCCTGGCTCGCCGGCCCGTCGAGCGGATGGGGCGACGACCTCACCATCCACGGCGTGAAGGTCGACGCCGATCTCCGCGCCTATCGCGAAACGATCACCTCGAGCTGGGGGGACGGACTCGCCGCCGAGAAGCTACCCGGCTGGTACAAGAAGGAGGCGGCCTACGCCGAGGCGGTCGGCGCCCTGCTCGACGCCGCCCGCGACTACCTGAAGGCGGGCTCCGACTACGCGCTCTCGCCGGCGAAGACGCGCATCGAGCGGTTCGAGCGGCTCTCCGGCGCCGGCGAGGACGACCCGCGGCGGAAGCTGCTCAACGACCTCTTCGCCCGTATCCAGACGCCCTCCGCGGATCCGGTCCCGGCCGAGCTGCTCCGGACCTTCGCCGCGAACCGCCCGATCCGGCTTTCGGGCGCCGCCGGCTTCCACACCGAGGCCTGCGACGCCGCGGCGGCGAACGACGATGCGCTCGCCGACGGGCTGGCGCTGGGATGGGCGATGCACCTGCTGGGGAACGGACCGAAGGAGCTGCAGAAGCTGGACGCGGCCGTCGACGCGATCAAGGGCTCGTTCAACGTCTGGTCGCGGGCCGAACAGGCGTTCGGCACGGAGCTGACCGGCGCCGCGATGTCGACGTACGTCAAGAAGACCTACTTCGCCGGCGACGACAAGGTGCGGGAGGTCCCGCCGGAGATGGCGCGCGAGCTGGCGCGGCTGGTCAACGGCGCCGTCCGCCAGAAGCTCGGGCTTCCGCCGGCGCCCGCGTCGACCGAAGCGACCGGAGAGGCGATGGGGCTCGCCGGCTCGCGTTTCGACTCCAACGCCAACCTGCGCGTCGTCTTCCCCGGCAAATGCGTGCTCGACTCGGTCCGTCACGTGAAGGCCGACGGCACCACCGGCGAGATCCTCACCGACCACGACTGGGATCGGCGCGGGATCTACTGGCCCGACAGCTTCAAGACCGACGAGAGCTTCCCGATCTCGGAGCTGGTGTTCCGCGAGACGTCGACCACCGATCCGAACAAGAACCGCAGCTACGACGTGACCCTCACGTGCGGCGACCGGATCCGCAAGGTGCGCCTGTCGCTTCCTCCGCGGCCGGCGACCTCCGACGAAGCGATCGACTTCGTCACCCGTGACGCGGCGCCCCCCCACGCCGACATCTACGCCGACGGAAAGGTCGACGGCCTGATGGTGAGCGGCTACCACACCCGGGACGCCGACACCGTGGTCCGGGCGCTCAAGTCGATGGGCTTCCGTGAGGTCTCCCGGAGGAGCGGCGTGTCGATCCGCGATCGGTTCTTCGAGGTGCTCGGCCAGAAGCGGGCCGACGGGAAGCCGGTGATCGACTACTTCATCAAGCACGCGCACGCCAACGGATACGCATACGACGCGGGGATGTTCCGCGCCAACAAGACGGGCGACGAGATCGTCCTGGAGAAGCGGACCGACGACGGCAAGCCGCACCGCATCACCGTCCTCGGGAACAAGGACGGCGAGGGGCGGCACGGCGGCCCCGACGGCTTCGAAACGGTCGACTACGCCCGTTTCTTCGACGTGATGGCGGCGCGTGGCGATTCGCACCTGTTCGTGGGGAACCTCTCCTGCTGGAGCGACGGGAAGACCGCGTTCGAGATGGACGGGATCCGGAACAGGAAGGTGAAGTACCTCCCGACCGACAAGATGGCGCACTTCTGGCCGGGGTTCTGGTACGGGATGGCGGACGGAGAGCACAGCTTCCAGATCGTCCGCGCGATCGACGAGCGGATGACCTACGCCAAGATGCGGGAGACGTTCACCGAGTTCGACGAAGAGATCCTGATGCCCGACGACCCGGCGTTCGTCGGCGTGATCACCGAGAAGATCAAGAGCTACCGGGCCGGCTCGTCGGGGATCCCGGTGCGGGTCTCGCTCCAGGAAACCCGTCCGAACGGCTGAAGCATTTCGTGCAGCGGGGGTGGCGATCCCCCGGATCCGCGGCCCGTCTCGGGCCTCGGGCGCGTTGAATTCGCTCGAGAAATCATCGAGGCGCCCGTGGCACGCCGCGTGCCCCCTTCGTCGGTGCGAGGGGGGGCACGCCATGAATCGGTCGAGGGAGCAGCATCCGCCGTGCGAAGGGATCGACGCGACGCATCCGGGATCGACGCGCGCCGGGGCGCGACGGATCTTTCTCGTGCTGGTCCTGTCGGGCGCGATCGCGGGCTGCGGCGAGCCGCGGATCACCGACCTGCGTCCGTCGATCGACGCGGCGGATGGCGATCTCGTCGGGCAGGAGATCGCGGCCAGCCTGCTCTCCAATCTCGCCTACCTGGAGCCCCGTGTCGCGCTGGGCGCCGCCTTCGCGCCGTCGATGGCGCGACCGTCCGCGCCGGTGCCGTCCCGATTGCGTAGGGCCGTGGACGACCTCGGCCGCCGCGCCGGCGAGGTCCTGCTCGGATTCGCGCCGGAGAGCGCCGTCTGTCCCGCCGGCGGATCGATGACGGTCGACGGCGGCGCCGCCGATCCGGACGGCGACGGGATACCGACCACCCTCTCGATCACCTACGCCGGTTGTCTCTCCGTGCAGGGATCGGTGACCGTCGGCCTCGACGGATTCGTCGTCCTCCGCGATCTCGATCCGGCGGTGGCGGGGCTGGCTTTCCGGTACGAGTCCAACCTGACGGTCGGCGCCGACGCGGACGACGCCCGGCTGGCCCTCCATACGGCCGAATCGGTGGACGCTGGGGCCGGAACGGTCGCCGGTCAGGCCTTCGGGATGACGATCGCAAGATCGTCCGACCTCCATCTATCCGACTCGATCACCGGCGACGTCCACGACGTACACGAGCGCGTCGGGCTCGCCCAGGGATACACGCCGTCGGGGCCGTGGGCGCCCGGGTCGGCCCTGGTTGCCGGCCGACTCGCGCTGGCCGGCACCGCGGACGTCACGGTCGACGGGCGGAGGATCGTCGCCGTCGCCACCACGGCCGGGTCGGCGGGGGGAACGTTGTCGTTCGATCCTCGCTGCGACGGCTCGATCGACCAGGGCACGGTCTCGCTCGCATCCCAGGACGCGGACGCAACGCACGTGCTCTCGCTCACCTGGGACGGGTGTGGGGCGTTCCGCATCCATCTCGACGGCCGCCTGGTCGGTCCGGTGCGGATCGCGTCGCCGCGGGAGGTCGATCCGCTCATCGCGCCGGAGGTGACCGTCGCCGGCGATGCCGGGAGCACGCATGGGATCTTCGACGCGGCCCTGTGGTACCCGGCGGGCTCGCCGATCGGCCTGATGACCTACTCCAGCGTCCCGGGGAACGTCCTCACGCGGCTCGCCGCCTCGGTCGACGGCGGCGCGAGCTGGCACTACGTCCGGGACGTGAACGCGAACACCCCCGCATCGATCACCAACCTCGACGGAGACCCGGCGCTCTGCGGCGGCGTCGTCGGCAGGACGTGCGACGGCCGGATGACGCACGAGGTCTCGTCGATCGTCTACGACCCGACCGATCCCGATCCGGCGAAGGTCTGGAAGGTCTTCACCCACACCTACTTCCAGGAGGGGGAGAAGATCTTCTACCACCTCGGGTGGATCTCGCTCTTCACCGCGCGCTCCCCCGAGCAGACCTGGACCGGCTCGCGCGTCCTCGACTGGGACTTCTTCCGGCGCACCACGCAGACACTGGGCGGCGGCACCGCGCCGACCAACGTGAACGCGATCCTCGGGATGGAGGACTGCCTCGCCGTCACCGAGCCGGGGGCGGCGGTGCTGGGGGATTCGATCTACCTCGCCCTCGGCTGCGTGACCGCCGATTCCGGGATCCGCATCGACCTGCTCCGGTCGGAGACGCACGGCGCGTCGTGGGTCCATGTCTCGCGCCTGCTGTCGAACGACGACGCGCGCGCGGTGGGTTCGGTGAACGGGCGCATCAACGCGCCAAGTCTGCTCACCGCCGGCGCGAGGCTGTTCCTCAGCGCGACTCCCGACGGGCATCTCGCCTTCCCATCCGACCCCGCCGTCGGCTACGGGACCGGCTACGCCTCGTGCCAGATCTTCGAGTTCGCCGATCCGGCCGCCGGCCAGCTCGTCCGGACCGCCGACGGCCAGCCCGTCGTGCGCCGCGCGATCGCGGCCGCGGGCGGCCGGTTTTCCGGCGCCTGCACCGCCGACCTCGGCGCGCACGCCATGGGCTATGTGATCGCCGTGGCCCGCGAGCAGGGGCCGATCTTCCGCATCTACGACAGCGGCGTCCAGGTTCCGTGACGGACGCGATGAAGGCGAAGGATAGACTCACGGCCCTTCCACCCGTGTAATCCGGAATCGATCGGGTCCCGTCTCCGCCCGTTGACTCAGGCCCACCGATCCTCGGCGCAACCGCCGGCGAATCGCGTAGTAGCGCGTTGACGAGCGACCGTGCGACACCGGTGGCACGGCGGGTGCTTCCGGCGCGGCGCGCGGACACATCCGGCGCCCAACCGATTCGGGAGAGAAACATGCGCATCCGTCGACCCAACGTCCGACCGCTCCTGCTCGCCGCCGCCTGCTCCTTCTTCGCCTCCGGCACCGCGCTCGCCGACTGCGATCGGCGGGACGTCGACGACCCTGCGTTCCAACCGGGCTCCGTTTCGATCCGGGCGTTGTCGAACGCGATCGCGCTCCAGGACGCGAACGCTCGGGAGCAAGGAATCCGGGCGTTGGTTCGGCAGGTCTTCGGCTCGGAGCGCGGACCGCTCGAGGTGAAGCGGCCGGCCGGGTTCGATCCGTCGGCGCTCCGCGCGTTCCCACTCACGCCCGAAGAGATCCAGGAGACGGGCATCGGCATGGTCGCCGGCAACGCCTACGTGTTTCGCGGCCGGGTGATCGTCGTGACCGAGTCGTTCTCGAGCCTGGGGGTGATCACCGCCTACTACGACCTCGGCGAGGTCCCCGTCGGCTAGCATCGTATACTGCCGGGGCCGATGGGTTTCGACGACGACCTGCTCGCGGAGTTCATCAGTGAATCGCGCGAGCACCTGCTCACCCTCGTCCCCGACCTGGTGGCGTTGGAGAAGCAGAAGGAGGGGGCCGATCCGGAGCTGGTGAACCGGATCTTCCGCGCCCTTCACAGCATCAAGGGCTCGTCGAGCTTCTTCGAGTTCTCGAACGTCAAGCGCCTGAGCCACGTGCTCGAGGACCTGCTCGGACGGGTGCGGGAGAAGACCCTTCCGATCACCTCCGAGCTGATCGACCTGCTCCTCGCCGGCGCCGACCGCCTGAGCACGCTGATCGAGGATCTCGCCAACAGCGACTCGATCGACGTCGAGGCCGACATCCAGCGGGCGACGGCGTTGGCCGAGGGGGCGACCGCGGACGGCGGGAAACCGCGACCCGCAGTCGCGGCGAGTCCGGACGGATCCGAGTCGGTAGCGGTATCCGGTCCGATCGGATCCGATCGGATCGGATCCGAAACCGCTACCGATCCGAGTCGGTTCGGATCCCCCCAACGCCCCGCTCCCGTACTCCCCTCGCCGGCCCTCCCCTTCGGCGCGCCGTTGCCGCCGGACCTCGTCAAACGGGCGAAGGCCCACGGCCTCCGCCTCTACGCGGTCTCGCTCACGCGCGACGACCTCTCGACCCGCAGCGCCGACGAGTTCGCGGCGACGATCGGACGCATCGGCGAGCTGCTCTCGCGGCGCGACGAGCCGGGCGGCACCCAGCTCACCTGCCTCACGGTGCTGGAGACCGACCTGCTCGGGGACGCGCTGGCGCTGCCGCCGGCGCGGATCAAGGCGCAGTCGCTCACGCCCGGCGCCGCTCCCGCCCCCGCGCAGAGCCCGCTTCCCGCGGCCGAGGCCCGATCGAAGGGACCGGTCGAGTTCGTCCGCATCGGAACCGGCCCGCTGGGTCGCCTGCTGGAGCTGGCGGGGGAGCTGGTGTTGAGCCGCAACCAGGCGCTGACGCTCCTCGGCGGGCGCGGCGGGGTGCCGGGGCTGCAAGGGGTGCTGCAGAAGCTCGACCTGGTCACCACCGAGATGCAGGACCGCATCACCCGGCTGCGGATCCAGTCGATGGAGCAGCTGTTCGCCAAGCTCCCGCGCCTGGTCCGCGACGTCTCGCGCCAGCTCGGAAAGGAGATCGAGCTGGAGATCGCCGGCAACGAGGTGGAGCTCGACCGCTCGATCCTGGAGCAGCTCTCCGATCCGATCACCCACCTCCTCCGCAACAGCGCCGACCACGGGATCGAGACCCCCGATGTCCGCCGCGCGGCGGGAAAACCGGAGCGCGGGCGGATCTCGGTGCGCGCCTTCCACGAGGGGGGGCAGGTCCACGTCGAGGTCTCGGACGACGGGCGCGGCATCGATCCGGAGAAGGTGCGAAAGAAGGCGATCGAGCGGGGGCTGCTCACCGCCGCCGACGCCGCCAAGCTCGACGAGACCGACACCCTGCGGCTGATCTTCACCCCGGGCTTCTCGACGGCGGAGAAAGTGTCGCAGATCTCGGGCCGGGGAGTGGGGATGGACGTGGTGGCGACCAACGTCGAGCGGCTCGGCGGGACGGTGACGCTGCGCTCGGAGCTCGGAAAAGGGATGGCGGTGCGGCTCCGGCTGCCGCTGACGCTGGCGATCATTCCGGCGCTGGTGGTCGGCGTCCGCGACGCGTTCGTCGGAAAGGACGGGAAGCTTGGCAGCCGCGAACAGCGCTTCGCCGTGCCGCAGATCTGTCTGCGCGAGATCATCCGCGTGCGCGCCACCGAGGTGATCCACAAGTTCGAGAAGATCCAGGGGGCGCCGGTGCTCCGCCTGCGCGATCACCTGCTGCCGCTGACCCGCCTGGCCGACGTCCTCTCGCTCGCGCGGCCCTACGTCGACCCGGCGACCGGCGAGGTCCGCGTCGATCGCCGGAAGAACATCGCCGACCGGCGCATCGAGCCGGAGCGGGTGAAGAACGACCGGCGGAGGAACGTCCGCGCGCAGAACGTCCTCACCCTGCAGGCCGGCGACGACCGCTTCGGGCTGATCGTCGACGAGCTCTACGACCACCAGGAGATCGTGGTGAAGCCGCTCTCCGGCTACGCCAAGGAGGCGCGTTGCTACGCCGGGGCGACGATCCTGGGCGACGGCGCGGTGGCGATGATCCTCGACGCCCCCGGAGTCGCGGTCCTCGCGGGGCTGCGCTCGTCGACGGTGCGCGGCGAGGAGCAGCGTCGGCGGCAGGCGCGCGCCGAAGCGCTTGCGGCGATCAAGCCGCGCGAGACGGTCCTTCTGTTCGCGCACACGGCGGAGGAACAGCTCGCCTTCCCGCTCGCCTCGCTGGCGAGGATCCAGAAGATCGACCTGGCGAAGATCGAGGTCGTGGGCGGGGAACCGTTCGTGCAGTGGAGCGGCGGGACGGTGCGCGTGGCGCGGCTCTCCGACCACCTGCCGCTCACGCCGATCGACGCCCGCTCCGGACCGGCGGTGCTCCTGTTGCCCAAGGGACAGCCGGAGGGAAGACCGCCGACCGGATTCCTCGCCTCGCGCGTGCTCGACACCGACGACTTCTCCGGCGATCTCGCCCCGGCGTCGGTGCAACAGCCCGGCGTGCGAGGATCGGCCCCGATGCGCGGCCGGCTGACCCTGTTCGTCGATCCCGAGAGGCTCCTGGAACATGGCGCGATTCGCGACCTTCCTCACCCGCGACCGGCGTAACCCGACCTCTACCGCGGAGGCGGCGGGCGAACCGGACTACTGGTTCGGGGTCGACATCCGTCGCGTGCGAGAGATCGGACGGTTCGACCACATCGCGCCCGTCCCGCGCGCGGCGGCGGCGGTGCTCGGGCTGTGCAACCTGCGCGGACAACTGGTGACGATCCTCGACCTCGGCAGCTGTGTCGGCGTCGGCGGCGGTCCCAGCCTCGCCGCCGGCGATTCCGCGGCCTGCGTGATCCTGAAGCCCGACCCGGCGACGGACGACGGCCCCGCCGCCGGCGACGCCGACGCCCCCGGCGAGTCGTCCGAGCTCGTGGGGCTGCGCGTCGACGAGATCGGCGACGTCGTCGAGGTGGCCGAACCGGACGTCGAGGCCGTCCCGCGCCACCTCGGTCCCGAAGGAAAGGCGATCTCGGGCGTGGTACGGTTCCCGAATCGTCTGTTGGTGATGCTCAACCTCAAGGAGGTCCTCCGCGCCGGCGGAGCGGCCCGCAAGGAAGACTCGTGATGCGACGAAGACTGGGGCTGCTCGCAACCTTGTTGCTGATCCCGGCGGCGGCGTCCGCCGAGGACGACGAGATCCGCCGCGCGTTGAGCCGTGGATACCAGTGGATCAGCCTCGGGGGCGCGCTGGCCGCGTGGGTCGCCTGCACCTCCTTCCTCCGCAGCCGCCTGTTCACCGGCCGACCGATCGCGCTGAAGCTGCCGGCCGTCTTCATTGCGCTGCTGGCGCTCTTGGCGACGACGGCGGGCATGGCCTACTGGAAGCTTGGGGAGCTCGGCTCGACCTACGGACGGATCGTGGCGGAGGACCTCCCGCTGCGCGACAAGCTGACCGAGATCTCCAAGAACCGCCTCGAGCAGGCGCTGATCGTGGAGCGCTCCCTGCGGCGATCCGGTTCCGACCTGTCGGAGGAGGAGACGCGGCTGGAACGATTCGCCAAGCTCGTCGAGGAGAACGTGCAGCAGAGCCGCGACCTGGTGACGGCGAAGCTCGCGCAGAAGGAGACCTCCGACGAGCAGCGGCAGAGCCTGACCAACGCCCTGAACGAACTGCAGAGCGCGCAGCAGTCCCAGGCATCGCAGGCGGAAACGGCGCGCCGGATCCTGGCCGCGGTACGGAGCGGAAACTCCTCGTCGGCCACGACCCTGGCGAAGGCGTTCGCCGACCAGCAGGTCGACCTCGACCGCCGCATCGACGGTGTCTTCCGTGCCGTCACGTCGGTGACCAACCGGGCGACCGAGGCGGCCACCAAGCTCGAGTCGCGCGCCCGCGGGATCGTCATCGGAGCCGCCGCCCTGGCGCTCCTCCTCGGCTTCACCTCCGCCTGGCTCCTCTCCCGATCGATCACCCGCCGTCTAGCCCGGGCGAGCAGCTCGATCCTCAAGACCGCGTCCGACCTCGATCTCACCCGCCGCATCCCGTGGAGCGAGGACGACCGCGCGTCCGACGACGAGATCGGCGAGGTGGCGCGCTCGATGAACCAGCTTCTCGACCGGGTGCAGGACGCGCTGAAAGAGAGCCGGGAGTCGTCCGACCGCGTGGCGCGCTCGTCGGAGGAGCTGGCGTCGGCGGCTCGCTCCCTCACCGGCAACGCCAACAGCCTGAACAGCAGCGCCGAGGTGATGGCCAAGGGGGTCGACAGCTGCCTGCTGAACATCCGCACCGCGGCCTCCGGAGCGAACAGCGCCAGCACCGACATGGACAAAGCGGCCGCGATGATGGGATCGACGCTGTCCAACATCGAGGAGGTCTCCAAGGGGGCGGAGGAGATGTCGAAGACGGTGAGCACCGTCGCCGTGGCGATCGAAGAGATGAACTCGTCGCTCGCCGAGGTGGCGCGCACCGCCTCCGAGGAGGCGCGCATCGCCGTCGACGCCGGCAGTCAGGCCAAGACGACGCGCGCCGCGATGGAGTCCTTGAGCCAGTCGGCGAGGAAGATCGGCAAGGTGATCGAGGTGATCCGCGACATCGCCGACCAGACCAAGCTCCTCGCGCTGAACGCCGCCATCGAGGCGGCCGGCGCCGGCGAGGCCGGAAAGGGGTTTGCCGTCGTCGCCAACGAGGTGAAGGAGCTGGCCAAGCAGACCGGGTCGGCGACCGAGGACATCACCACCCTGATCGACGAGATGCAGTCGAGCACCGACCGGATGGTGGGGGCGATCGAAGGGATCGCCAAGGTGATCGACACCTTCAACCACATGGCGGGGACGGTCGCCGCCGCGGTCGAGGAGCAGACCGCCACCACCAACGAGATCGCGCGCAGCATCGTGCTCGCCGCCGACAGCGCGAACCGGATCTCCGGCCGGATCAAGTCGGCCGCGACCGGAGCCCGGGACGTCACCGAGAACGCCCGCGCCATCCGCGAGCTGATGGTCTCCCTCGACGCGGCCTGCCGCGCCGCATCCACCGCCGTCACCGAGATCTCCACCAGCCTGACCGCCGTGAAACAGGCGGTCCACACCACCCACGAAAGCTCCCGCAGCGGCCTCGGCGCATCGGAGGACTTGGCGGCCCTGTCGTCGGGTCTGCGCGCGAAGGTCTCCCGCTTCATCGTCTAGACGTAGTCGTTCCCTCCGCATGCCCGTCGTCCGCCCCATCCGCCTCGTCGTCTTCGGCGCCTCCGCCGGCGGTCCCGACGCGCTCGCCACGGTGATCCCGGCCCTCCCCGCCGACCTCCCGGTCCCGGTTCTCGTCGTCCAGCACATGCCCGCCACCTTCACCGCCGACCTGGCCACGCGCATCGACGCCACCTCGGCGCTCGACGTGCGCGAAGCGGTCGACGGCGAGACGCTTGCCGCCGGCCGGGTCCACGTCGCCCCCGGGGGCCGGCACCTGAAGGTGGTGGGCGGCCCGGAGCCGCGCGCGCTGCTCTCCGACGATCCCCCCGAGAACGGCTGCCGCCCATCGGTCGACGTCCTGCTCCGGTCGGCGGTGCCGGTCTACGGCTCCGGCGTCCTGGTCGTGATCATGACCGGGATGGGCTCCGACGGACTCCGCGGCGTCCGAGCGGTGAAGGAGGCCGGGGGCGTCTGCCTCACCCAGAGCCCGCGCTCCAGCTCCGTCTACGGAATGGCGCGGTCGATCGACGAAGAGGGGCTTTCGGACGAATCGGTCGAGCTGGCGGCGCTCGCCACGCGCGTCGGCGATTGGGTCGGGCGGCGGAGACCGTGAGCCGGACACCGGGGACGATCACCCAGGACGAGTTCGCGCTCCTGCGCGGTTTCCTCGAGCGCGAGTGCGGCCTGAACCTCGCCTCGGTGAAGACCTACCTGGTCGAGAGCCGGCTGGCTCCGGTGATGGCCGCCGAAGGATGCGAAACGTTCGGCGAGCTCTACCTGCGCCTGACCGATCCCCGGCGCTCCGATCTGCGCGATCGCGTGATCGAGGCGATGGCGACGCACGAAACGCTGTGGTTCCGGGACCGCGCGCCGTTCGAGGCGCTTCGAAACGCGGTGCTCCCGGAGCTCGCGGGCCGTCCGGCGGTGCGCATCTGGTCGGCGGCCTGCTCCACCGGCCAGGAACCGTATTCGATCGCGATGGCGGTCCTCGATACCCCGAAGCCGCCGGCGGTGGAGATCGTCGCGACCGACATCTCCGCACCGGCCCTTCACCTGGCGCAAGGCGGCCGCTACGACCGGCTGTCGATGAGCCGGGGGATGGATCCGGAGATGCGCCGCCGCTACTTCGACGAAGAGGGTCCGGCGGCGGTCGTCCGGCCCGAGGTGCGCGCGCTCGTCCGCTTCCAGCGTTTCAACCTGCTCCACGATCCGTCGCGGCTCGGCCGCTTCGACGTCGTCTTCTGCCGGAACGTGGCGATCTACTTCTCCGACCGTTGCCGGGCGGAGCTGTTCGATCGGCTGTGGCGCAATGTCGACGACGGGGGGTTCCTCTTTCTTGGCGGGACCGAAGTCTATCCGACGCTCCTCGCGGGCAGCCGCTGGAACCGGCTGGAGCGGGACGGAGCGGTATACTATCGGCGGAGCCGCGAAGGGTGAGAACCGCTTGAAGATCCTCCACGCCGACGATTCGCGAATGATCCGGCGCATCGTCGTGCAGGCGATCGAGCTTCTGGGCTACGAGCCGATCGAAGCGCGGGACGGGCGGGAGGCGTTGCGGCTGATCGAGAAGAATGCCGGCGACCTGGCGCTGGTGCTGCTCGACTGGAACATGCCGAACTTGAGCGGCTATGATGTCCTGTGCCGTCTCCGGTCGGACGAGCGCTTCCGGCACATCCCGGTCATGATGGTCACCACCGAATCCGAGCGCTCCAACGTCGTTCGCGCCATCGCCGCCGGTGCGAAGAGCTACCTCACCAAGCCGTTCGCCCAGGCCGACCTCTCCACCCGGATCCTGGAGTGCCTGGGCCTGGGTCAGGGGGCGTGACGACGTGACTCTCCGACGCGACGACGCGAGCGCCGCCCGACTCGACCCCTTCGTCGAGGCGACCGTCGAGGTCTTCCGCACCATGGCCGACACCGAGGTCCGGCCGGTCGACGCGACGACGCCGGCCCCCGCCGGCGACCTGATGGCAACCGTCGGGATGACCGGCGATGCGGACGGCTACGTCGCGGTCCTGGTGCGCGAGGGGCTGGCCCGCACCTTCGTCTCGCGGGTCACCGGGATCGAGCCGCGCGAGGTGTTGGCCTCCGACCTGCGGGACGGCGTCGGGGAGTGCGCGAACATGATCGCCGGAAGCGCCAAGGCCGCGTTGGCGCAGGAGGGGTTCTCGTTGCGACTCTCGCTCCCGGTCGTCGAGGCCAGCCCCGCGGGCAAGACCCCCGCCGGAGCGGCGGTGCGCGTGTTCGATGCCGAAGGGGAGCCGTTTTCGATCCACGTCGGTTGGAAGGACCATCGGAAGGGCTAGCGCATGAAGGTACTGATCGTCGACGACTCCGCGCTGATGCGCGGCTTGCTACGGAGGGGGTTGAGGCAGGCGGGATTCGACGCGACGGCCGTCGAGGCCAAGGACGGCGCCGACGCGCTGGCGAAGCTTGCGGCGGAACGCGTCGACCTGATCCTTTGCGACTGGAACATGCCGAACATGGACGGCCTGGCTTTCATCCGCGAAGTGCGCAAGTCGCTGAAGACGCCGCTGGTGATGATCACCACCGAGGCGACCGAGGCCAAGATGTCGACGGCGCAGGAGGCCGGCGCGACCGGATACCTCACCAAGCCGTTCACGCCGGAGACGCTCAAGAGCACGATCGGCCCGATCATGAAAGGCGTGGCCTAGGACCGATGAGCGACGACGCCCAGTCCCAGCTCTGGCTCCTGTTCTGCGACGCCTTCCAGGCGATCTCCAACGACCTCGAGGCGCTGCTGCAGATCAAGGTGAAGATGGCGCCCAAGCCGTTCGCCGACGGGCAGGCCGCGGTGATCAAGACCTTCCGCGGGCCGGGGGTCGCCGCCACGACGGTGATCGAGGCCGGCGTGCCGACCGGAAGGCCGCTGCGTTACACCACCCGCTTCGTCTTCAAGAACGCCGACGCGATGACGATGATCGGAAGCGTGGTGCTGCTCCCCAAGGAGGTGCTCGAGGAGCGGCGGAAGTTCCCGCCGAACGAGCGCGAGCTGGACGAGTTCCGGGAGATCGCCAACCAGATCTGCGGCTCGGCGAACCGCGCCTTCGACCAGATCGGGAAACACCTCCGCGTCTCGCAAAGCACCGATCACCTGAAGGTGGCCTGGACCAAGGAGATCGAGAAGGCGATCCCGACGAATACGCGGATCATCATCCTGCCGGTCGTCCTTTCGCTCGAAGGGTTCCCGCTCAGCGAGTGCGTGCAGATCTTCCCCGCCGATTGCGCCTCGCAGATCCTGAAGGCGGCGGACGAGATCGCCCCGGAATAGCGCCGGATCATTCGCCCTTCGGGCTTGGTCGGGGCCTCCCCGAACCCCTGCTATGCGGAGCCGCCGCCGGCGGAAGGGGCGCCGCCCGGTCCACGTCGGCCGCGGCCGCGGCGGCCACGGCGGCGGCGACGGCGACGCCCTTCGCCCGGCGCGCCGTTCGGGGCCGGATGCGGCGACGGCCGCTCGGGAGACGCTTCCGCCGCCGTCGCCGATCGCGCGGCCCGGGGTTCGGGAGCGGGCACCGGTCGATCCGCCGCGGCCCCCACGTCGACGGGAGGCGGGGTGACCGGCGTCGTCTCCTCGTCCGATCGACGGTCGAACTCCGCGAGCGTGTAGACCGGAGCCGTCGGCATGGTGTTGGCCACGGAGATCTCGCCCATCCCACCCGTCGACGGCGGAGCGGCCGGGGGCTCGTCGTAGATCTTCCGTGGGACGTAGACGCGGCCGGTATACGGATTGATCAGCGGGACGTCGGACGCCATGGCCCGCGCGACCCGCTCCGACGGCGGCAGCTTCGGCGCGGGCGGCGCCGGCGGGGGCGCCGGCGCACGGGCCGCGACGTGGCGCTCCGGTCGAGGCTCACGCGGCGGCTTCTTCAGCTTCGGGAGCGGTTGGCCGTCCGGCCCGGTCGCCGGCGCGACGAGCGGCTCCGGACGGGGCTCGTTCGCCGGGGCAGCGGCGCCCGCCTCGGGCGGGCCGGCCGCCGCCGATTCGGCCGCCGGTCCGCGTTCGGACACGGTGCCGCGATCGCGGCCGCGCTCCCGGAAGCGGCCGCGGCGGCGGAACGGAGCCTCTTCGTCGTCCGGAAGCCGGTTGAGGGCCTCGATCTCCTCCGGGCTGGGCGGTGGACCTTCGTCCTCCGGCAGGTGCGCCTCCGCATCCGGCACCCGCTCCTCGGCGCGCCGTCGGAACGGCAACACCTCTCGCGTGGGCGGCGCCTGCGGAAGGAGCGCCTCCCACGGCTGCCACGCCTCCGGCGGCTTCCCGCGCGCCACGGCATCGAGCCGGAAGAATGCGACCGCCTCGCGGAAGTAGTCCCGCCCGGCCATCCCGCGGCCCCCGCCGCCGCGCCGCCGGCGACGTCGCCGACCTCCGGGAGTCGGCGACACGGGCGCAACCATCCCCTGCGCCGCGATCTCGCCGGGTCCGGGGGCGGAGTCGAGACGCCGCTGGGCGACGTAGATCAGCTTGATCCGGTCGGCCTCCCGACGCGAGAGGAGTCGATCTCCGATCACCGGACGGATGGCGTTGAAGAACGCCGCCCCCGGGTCGCGCATCGCCTGGGGAGACCCGTCGAGCGCGGAGCGGTAGACCGGACCGTAGACGCAGGCGAGGATCGTCGCGCGGGAGAGATCGCTTGGGCCCCGGGGCCAGCGGTCGATCGCTTCGAGATGCCGCCAGAACAGGCCGTGCGGTCCGTGGTCCGGCGAGCCGGAGCCGGCCCGGGTCAACGCCTGCGCCACCGCCGGCGCGATCCGCGGCAGGATTCCGAGGTCGTGCGCGAGCCGGAACGACTCGGCGCCCGCCCCCCCTTGCGCCAGACGGACCACCTCCTCGGCCAGTCTCGGCGCGGCCGCCCTGGCGATCTCCGATTGGTTCCGGACCATCGCCTCGAACGTCCTCGGCTCGATGGCGAAGTGGAGCCGGGCGGCGAACTTCACCGCGCGCACGATGCGGACCGGATCCTCCTTGAAGCGGACGTCCGGGTCCCCGATGGTGCGTAGCACGCGGCGCTCGAGATCGGCGAGCCCGCCGACGTGATCGATCACCTGCTCCGTCTCGGGATCGTAGAAGAGCGCGTTGACGGTGAAGTCGCGGCGGAAGGCGTCCTGGACCGGCGTTCCGAAGACGTTGTCGGACCGGATCAGGAGATCCTCTCCGTCCCTATCGGCCGCTTCGGCGGACTCGGCGGCCTCCGGCTCGCCCGCCTCCGGCGTCTCGGCGGACATCTCCTCGGGAAGCTCGGGAAGTTCGGGAGGCTCCTGCGTGGCGCGGAAGGTGGCGACCTCGATCACCTTCCGTCCGAAGACGACGTGCACCAGCCGGAATCGCCGGCCGATGATCCGCGAGTTGCGGAAAAGGTGTTTCACCTGCCGCGGGCGCGCGGTGGTGCCGATGTCGAAATCTTTCGGGGTGCGTCCGAGGAGCAGATCGCGGACGCAGCCGCCGACCAGGTAAGCGGTGTGACCGTATCGCTTGAGGCGTCGAACGACCTTCAGTGCGTCGGGGTCGATTCGGTCGATCGGGATGGGTTGCGGCGGATCTCGATGCGTTCGCTCGGTCGAAACGGTGGAAGAGGAAGTCGGGTTCAAAGAATCCTTTTCGGTTGTGGCGACCGGCCCTTGCGAGCGCCCACTCCAGGGCGCGAACGGCCGATCACGAGAAGCAAATCGGGCGGACCCCAGGGGGGTCCATGAGGGGCCGGACTCTATCGGACCCGACCTCCCGAGTCAACTTGCGATGGGCCTCGGCGGCGCGCTACGAGGGGAGGGTCGATGCCGGTCCTCGATCCCGATCTCGCGCGCCGCGTCGCCGAGGGGATCGCCGCGCTCCTCTCCCGCTGGGCGCCGGACGCCCGCCCCTGGCCGGAAGACCTTTCAGGGCGGGAGTTCGCGGAGAAACTCCGCCGTCACGACCTGCGCGAGGTGCTCTATCTCCCCGACCTGCGGTCCGAGCCGGCCTGGCCGCAGCTCTGGAATCCCAACGACCCGAACCACGAGCGCGTCTTCCTCCGCGTCCGCACCGAGCGGGAACGGGTCGAGTTCGCGTCGGCGGTTTTTGGCGGATCGCTGGTCCACTGGGAGGTGGCGGTCGTCGACGCCCACGGCCGCCCGACCTACGAGCGCATGACCCCCGACCGGCACTGGTCGCTGAAGCTCGACCCCGTGGAGACGCTGGTGCGGGAGATGGGCCTTACCCTGGTTCCGCCGGCGGCGATGACGCTCTCGTTCGGTCGGTGGACGCTCCTGCAGCTCCTCGACCCCCGCGCAGAGGTTGCGCGCGAAGCGGCCGCCGAGGTGGAGCGGATCGCCGACAGCGTCGCTGGCAGCGGCGGCGCGCGCGGAACCGGCCAGACCTTCGCGCGCGTGCTTGGCCTCGTGCGGACGGGCTACGACCTGGCCAGCATCGCACGCGCCATCGACGGACGGACGCCGACGACGATCCCGGAGGTGCAGCGGTGGCTTTCCGAGGAGCCCCCGTTCGGCTGGACGCGCCAGATCGGGTAGACTGCGCACTTCGGGGGAGACGATGCGCGTCCGGTCGCAGCGCGGGTTCACGCTGCTCGAACTGATGACGGCGGTGGCGATCGTCGCCATCCTGTCGGCGCTCGCCATCCAGAACTACCAGATCATGACCTCCAAATCGCAGCGCTCGAACGGTATCGCGATGCTCGCGCCGCTGCTCGCGGCGCAACGCGCCTACTTCGCCGAGAACAACGGTTTCGCGGCCAACTACCTCAAGCTGGGCTACGGCATGGACGCGCGCTGCACGCCGTGCAGCTACTACGACCACTGGCACGCTTCGCAAAGCGGCACCGGAGCCGGTTGCAGCCGCGCCTACCCCGACGCCTGGTTCTACGCCTCGCCCGGCGGATCGACCTATCCGCCGTCGAACGCGCCGAACGCCCAGACCTGGCGCGTCGTCTCGACCGGCAACATCGACAACGACACCTACTCCGACGAGCTGCAGGTCGGACACTGGCCGGGCCTGGTGACGATGACCGGCGTGAAGGTCCGCCAGAACGACCTCGTCAACCAGACGCAGTCCTATCCCCTGCAATGAGCGCCCCCCGGACGTGAGCGACTCTTCGTCCCGAAACGCCCTCGACGAGATCGCCCGCTCGATGGAGGAGATCATCGGGGAGGGGGATCCCGCACCTCCCCCACCGGGCGCAATCGCCGCCGGCGCCGGACGGGCGGTCGTTCCGACCCCCGTGCCGCCGGCCCCGGCGCCATTCCCCGCCGGGGTCGATTCGGCCCTCGTCGCGCGCGCCTCGAGCGCGTGGAATCGGTTCCTCGAATGCGTCGCCGGCCTCGACCTGATCGCGGCGATGCTTCCGGAGTCCGACGGGCTCGCGGCCGCCAGGGCCTCGCGCGACGCGGCCATCGCCGCGGCGGCGCGACTCTCGTCGATGCCGCCCGGGGACCTCGGACGGGTCGATGCGATCGGCGCCTTGGAGCAGGCACTGGAGACGGCGACGGCGTCGGTCCTGGCGCTCGAGGCGTCGATCCCCGCCGACCGGTTCCGGGAGGGGCTGGACACCCTCGCGCTGCCCGAGGTCACCGCCTGGTACGCCGCAGGCCTTCTCGCGCGAACCGCCGCCGACTCCTGGGCGCGTGCCGAGCGGACCGAGCTCCTGATGGCAATCGCCCTGTCGGTCCGGGGCGCGACCGGGCGACTCGCGCTCCGGCCGTTCGACGAGGTCAGGCCCGCACTGGAGCCGATCCTTCCGGCCCCTTCGTCGAGCCCGGAACGGCGAGCCGAAGACGCGAGGAGCCTCGAAGAGAGCGCCCAGCGGATCGCGGCGCTCGCGGGCCCGGAGGGGTTGTTCGACGCGGGGCTCTACGGAGATCTCTACGCGTTCAAACGCTCGCTTCGGAACGACCTGCTGTCGGCCGAGGTGCTCTACGCCGCCGTCCGTTGCGACGTGGAGGTTCGAAACCTGCTGGAACGGATCACCGACGGTGCGGCACGGACGGCGTCGTTCCGGCGGATCCAGCAGGAGGAGCAGCGGATTCAGCAGCTGTTTCGGGACACCCGCGCCGACTCCGGCTCCGAAACCGCCCGGTTCGACCCCCGCCCGCTCCGCAACAAGCTTTCGGCGACGGACGCCGAAGCGGCGCCCGGCACCGTGCCGCGCGCGCGCCGATCCACGGGCGCGATCGTCTACTACGGATTCGCGGCGCTCGTCCTCCTCGGGGGCGGTGCGCTCCTGGCTCACCAGCGACCGACGGAGTACCGCATCGAGGAGGTCCCGCCCTCCTCGTTGGGGGTCGCCGCGGAGCTCGTCGAGCGCGCCGAGCTGACGGTGGCGGGTGGGATGCGTGACCTGGTGGTCTGGATTCCGCAGCAGTGGTCGGCGGTCGACGCCGCGGAGCGCGCGCGCCGAGCCAGCGCCCTGGAGAGCCTCGCGAGCCAGCCGTTCGATTCGGTCAGCGTCCGCGTCGGCGAATGGTCGGTGATGGAGATTGCGGGCGGTCAGGTGATCTTTCGCCCCGACCTCGGGGGCGAAGCCCGCGTCGAAGGGCGCTAACGGGCCGACGATTCGGCGGCCGCAGGGGCGTTCGCCAGGTCGCCGCGCAGTCGCGTGATCAGTCCCTCGAGGTGCTCGTCGTGCACCTTCCGGCCGACCAGGGCGCACTCCACGACGTACGGACCGGCGGCGAACAGCGCCGTGAACTCCGGGACCAGCTTTCGCCCGACGCCCAGGAAGCGGATCGTCCGCTGGTGCGCCATCGGGCTGCCCGGTCGCAACAGTCCCCGGACCGGCTTCTCGGCGCGTCCACCGGAAAGCTTCGCGATCGACTCGTCCTCGAGCCGTTCCCCCTCGCGGATCGCGTCGAACAGGTCCTTGGCGTTGGCGGCATCGGTCATCTGCGCCGTGGTGCAGAAGGCCAGGGTTTCCGACTTCGGATCCCGCGCGACGCGGGCCGCCCCTTTCACGAAGTTCGAGAGCGTCCGCGTGGTGGCGGTCGACGGGAGCATGGTGGCGGGTTGAACGAGGCGTCGACGAAGGACTGGTACTCCTTGGAGAGCCCGAGGCGCGTCGACACTCGCTTGGTCACCCACATGGCGTGCCCCTCGATCAGCGGGTACCAGATCTTGTACTCCTCGTCCTTCGTCTGCTCCGCGCGGGCCAGGGTGGTCCACCGCTGGCTGTCCCACGCGTGCGTCAGCTCGTGCGCGAGCACGATCGTCAGGAACTCCTCTCCGAGGAAGGCCGGTCTGTTCCGGTTCCGGGCGAAGGCGTGGAAGTTTTCGGGCAGGAGGTGGACGGTGTTCTTGCCGAATTCGTAGTAGCCGAACGCCGAGCGGGCCAGCACCTTGGCTTGGGCGGCGATCGCGCGCTCGTCCTCCGGGCCGCGCTTCCCCGCGATCCGCTCGATCGCCTTGTAGGAAATCCCTTCGAAGAACTCGCGTGAAGAAAGGAGGACGCGCGGCCGCTTCGCCGGCCGTGACCCCAGCTCCTCCTCCAGGGCCTGCTCGGCCCGGTTGAGCGCCCCGAGGACCGTCGCGTCGGTCCAGATCTCGAACGGGTCCTGCGCGCGCGCCGGTCCCGGCAAGAGCGGCGCCACGACGAACAGGGCCGCGACCCCGAGCACCACGGCGGCGAAGGCAGGGTGGCGTACGCGCACGACGCCATTGTATCGCCGCGCGCTCAGCGGGGTCGCCGGGTCCGTGCCAGCGGAAAATCGATCGTCTTGGCGCCGTCGATCGACTCGATGCGGACGTTCAGCCGGTCCCCCTTGCGCTCGTAGACGATCCGCTGCGGGAAGTCGTGCGACGCGTTCTCGAAAACCCAGCGGTCCTTCGACGCCGACACCAGCGCGAAGACGGTCGCCGCCTGCTTCACCGCGAGCCCCGGGTCGAGGAGGAGCGCGACGTAGGTGAGCGATCCGTCCGCCGCCGCGCGAATCTCGATCGCCTCCCGCTCGACCGTCTCCGCCCCCTTCACGCGGCGGCCGAACGCCTGCATGGCGCCCCCCGCCGGGGCGTTCCAGCACTCCTCGTACGCGCCGTCCGACCAGCAGCCCTCGAGCCAGGCGAGGTCGGCCAGCGCCGCCTTGGGCCGAGGCGACGCCGCGGCCGAAGCGGCGATCGTCCACGACAATGCCGCGACGAGTACGATCATCGGTCGACCTCTAGGCGGGGAAGAAGCGCTCGCCCTTGCGCTCCATCTCCAGCAGCTTGCGGGGCGGAGCGAAGCGGCGGCCGTACCGTTTCTCGAACTCGCCCAGCCGGCGGACGACCGCGCCGATCCCCATCGTGTCGGCGGCGCGGAGGATGCCGCCGCGGAAGGGGGGGAAGCCGAACCCGAAGATCGTCCCGATGTCGATGTCGCGCGGGGAGGTGACGATCTCCTCCTCCATGCAACGGACCGTTTCGCCCAGCATCTGCAGCCAGAGCCGGTCGGCGATCTCGCCCGCGGGGATCGGTTTGTGCGACCACCCGACCAGCGGGTAGATCGTGCCGTCGACCGGGCCCTTCTTGCCGTCGGTGTAGGTGTAGAAGCCGCGGCCGTTCTTCCTTCCCTTCCGGCCGTCCTCGATCACCTTCGCCATCACCGAGGGGGGCGCGAGGCGGTCGCCGAAGGCGTCGTGGAGGATCTTGCCGACCTTCTGCCCGACGTCGATGCCGACCTCGTCGAGCAGCGTCATCGGACCGACCGGGAAGCCGTACCGGGTCAACGCCGCGTCGATCTCCTCGATCGAAGCCCCCTCCTGCAGGCAGAAGGCGGCCTCGCTCATGAACGGACCGAGCACGCGGGTGGTGAAGAAACCGACGCCATCGTTGACCACGATCACCGTCTTCCCCATCTTGCGGCCGAGATCGACGATCGTCGCCACCGTCTCGTCGTCCGTCTTCTTGGTGCGGATCACCTCGATGAGCGGCATCTTGTGCACCGGCGAGAAGAAGTGCATCCCGATGACGCGTTCCGGCCGCCTGGACCCCTTGGCGATGTCGGTGATCGGCAGGCTGGAGGTGTTCGAGGCGAAGATGCAGCGATCGGAGGTCGCCGCCTCGGTCTCGGCCAGCACCTTGCGCTTCACCTCCAGGTCCTCGAAGACCGCCTCGATCACCACCTCCGCGCGCCGGAAGCCGGTGTGGTCGGTGCCCCCGGAGAGGCGCGACATGGCGAGGTCGCGCTCGACCGGCGTCATCCGCCGGCGATCCACCTGGGATTGGAAAAGATCGAAGGCGTACTTGTAGCCGCGGCCCAGAGCCGGAAGGTCGACGTCCTTGAAGCGGACGGTGAATCCCTTCTGCGCCAATACCTGTCCGATCCCGGCCCCCATCAGTCCGGCGCCGAGCACGCCGACCTTCCTGACCTCCATCGGAGGGGCATCGCCGTGCTTCTCCTTCTGCACGTCGTTCTGGAGGAAGAAGATCGTCATCAGACTCTTGGCGACCGGGGTGACGACGAGGTCGGCGAAGGCCAACGCCTCCTCCCGCAAGCCGTCCTCCAGCGTCATCCCGGCGGTGCGCTCGAGCACCTCGATCGCCTTGAACGGAGCCGGGTAGTGCCCTCCCGACTTCTCCTGCACCTGCTGGCGCGCCTGCCGGAAGGCGACGCGTCGCGCGGGCGTCTTCTCCAGCAGGAGCCCCGCGATCCCGCGCCCCGGCCTCTCGGCGCGCAAGGTCCCGGCGGCGAGCTCCAGCGCCGCCGCCCGCGCGCGGGGCCCAAGGTCGGCGGGATGCACCACCTCGTCGACCAGTCCGATCTTCTTCGCGCGGCGGCCGTCGAGCTGCTTGCCGGTGAGGATCAGGTCGAGCGCGGCGGTCAGCCCCACCAGGCGAGGCAGCCGTTGCGTTCCGCCGGCGCCCGGGATCAGCCCGAGGTTCACTTCCGGCAGGCCGATCTTGGTCGACTTCGACTCGGTGGCGATCCGGTAGCCGCAGCAGAGCGCCAGCTCGAGGCCTCCGCCGAGCGCCGCGCCGTGGATCGCCGCGACCTTGGGCACCGGAAGCGCCTCGAAGCTTCCGAGCAGCTTGTGCGCGCGCTCGATCATCTCCAGGATCTCGTGTCGCGCGGTCAGGCCCTTGAGCTCGTCGATGTCGGCGCCGGCGACGAAGTTGTCCGGCTTCCCCGAGATCAGGACGACGGCTTTCAGACCCTTGTTCCTTCCGAGCTCCGCCACCGCACGCTCGAAGAACCCGAACAGGCGGCTGGAAAGGGTGTTGAGCTTCTTGCCGGGGAGGTCGAGGGTGATCGTCGCCACCCCCTCCTGGATCGCCATCGTGGCGACCTCGCCGGCCGTCCGCTCGTCGTTCGACTCCGGGGGTTTCGTGTCCTTCCTGGCCGCCATGTTCACTCCCGCTCCACGATGACGCTCAAGCCCAGCCCACCCGCGGCGCACATCGTCGCCATGCCGGTCGACACCTTCCGACGAATCATTTCGTTCAACAGCGTCATCACCAGCCGCGCCCCGGTCGCGCCGAAGGGATGTCCCAACGCGATCGAGCCGCCGTTGGCGTTGAGCGCCTCGAGATCGATCTTCCCGACCGCGCCGGCGCGGCCCAGCTTCTCCTCGGCGAAGCGGGGCGACTCCAGGGCGCGGATCGCCGCCAACACCGACGCGGCGAACGCCTCGTGCATCTCGATGTAGTCGATGTCGGAGAGCTTCATCCCCGCCTTGGAGAGGGCGATCGGCGTGGCGTAGGCCGGTCCCATCAGCAGCGGCTCCTTCGCCAGGTCGAGCCCCGCCTGCCCGTAGGCCCGGAAGTAGCCCTTGGGCCGGTATCCCAGCGCCTTCGCCTTCTCGTCGCTCATCAAGAGCACCGCCGCGCCGCCATCGGTCAGGGGGCTGGCGTTCCCCGCCGTCACCGTGCCGTAGCGCCGGTCGAACACCGGCTTCAAGCCCGCCAGCTTCTCCATCGAGCCGTCGGCGCGGATGTCGGTGTCGCTCTCCAGCGGTTGATCGAACTTCGGCGGCACCACCGCCGCCACGATCTCCTTCTTCAGCCGGCCTTCCGCCGTCGCCTTGGCCGCGCGCCGGTGGGAGGTCAGCGCCCACTCGTCCTGGTCGTGGCGGGAGATGCCCGCCTCCTTCGCCAGACGGTCGGCGCTCTGCCCCATGGTGAGCCCGGTGGTCGGCTCGTCGAGGCCGGGGACGACCGGCGCCAGGTGCTTGGGACGGATCCCCTTGAAGGCGGCGACGCGGCTTCCCAATGTCTTGGCCTTGGAGGCCTTCTGCAGGGCGTCGGTGAGCGGCTCGGAGAACAGCGCCCGCATCGACGAGGTCGAATCGACCCCGCCCGCGACCACCACGTCGGCGTCGCCGCTCAAGATCTCGTGGCATCCGTCGACGATCGCGCGCGCGCCGGACGCGCAGTACATCTGCACGGTGTGGGCGGCCGCCGATCGGCGGATCCCGGTGCGGAACTGCACCTCGCGCGCCACGTTCGGACCGCTCGTCGGCGCGAGCGTGCAGCCGAAGACCACGTTGTCGACCTCCTCCGGATCGAGCTCGGTGCGATTCAGGAGCTCGGTGGCGGCCATCCGTCCCAGCTCGGCCGCCGGCAGCTTCTTGTAGACGCCGAACGCGCGGGCGAACGGCGTTCGGACTCCATCGACGATGGCGACTCTTCGGGCGGCCATGGAACCTCCGGCTTCGGCGCCCCGCAAAGGGCACGCCGAAACAGGTTGCTACCGCGCCGCGCGTTCGCGGGCAAGCGCTTCGCGATCATGCCGCGCGCGCGGCGGCACCGGCGGCTCGCCGGGCGTTCCGCTATCATCGGCGTCACCGGGTGTCCCGCTCCGTTCGCCGCCTTCGAATCGCGCTGGTCGTTCCGTCCTCGCTCGCGGTGGGGACGGTGCTGCTCCAGGCGATCGGATCGATCACGGCGCCGTTCGACCTCGGCCGCTCGGAAGGCGTGGCGTTCCCGCCGGCGATGGCGCTCGCGGCCGGAGAACCGATCTTCGGACCGTCGGCCGCGCTCACGCCCCCCTACCTCTTCGCCGCCTACGGGCTTCTCTTCTACGCCGGCATCGCGGGATTGTTCCGCGCGTTCGGTCCGGGATTCGGGCCGGCGAGGGCGCTGTCCGCCGTGTCGGGGCTCGCGATCGCCGGAACGATCTATCGCGCGGGTCGCGAGCGTGGCGCGAGACCGGTGGCCGCCTGGGTCGGCGCGTGCCTGTTCCTCACCCTGCCGGCCGTTTCCCGCTGGCTCGGGATCCTCCGTCCTGACCTGGTCGGCGCCCTGTTCGCGTTCGGCGCGCTGCTCCAGGTCGCCCCGGAGCGGATCACCGTCCGGCGCGGCGCGGCCGGTGGCGCGCTCGCGCTGGCCGCACTCCTGGTCAAGCCGAGCCTGGTGGCCGGACCGGCGACCGCCGTGCTGTGGCTCGCCGCCCGCCGGGAGTGGAAAGGCCTCGCCGCGTTCGTGGCAACCGCCGGCCTCGGAGCGGCCGCGCTGGCGGCCGTCCTCGATCCCGGAACGGGGATCGACCTCCTCTACACGCTCCGCGTGCACGCGGGGGCCCCGTATCGTCCCGGCCACGCGCTGGCGCTGATCCTGGTGAACGTGTCGCGGCCGTCGTGGTGGGCGGCGGTCGTCTGCGCGTCGTTCGCCGTCGCCGACCGATCCGAACGGCGACGCCTTCCGCTCCTCTACCTGGCGTTTTCGGTCGCACTCAACGCGATCACCGCCGGCCGCGTGGGGGCGAGCGTGAACCACTTCACCGAATCGACCGTGGCCCTGGCCTGGGTGGCGGCACTCGGCCTGGAGGTGGCGTTGCGAGGCGGCGAGCGTCAGAAGGGGGTGGCGGTCGGTCTCGTCGCGTCGCTGCTGCTGCTCGACGTCGCGGCCGAAGGACGGCCGCAGCTCCTGGCGCAGCGGCGTCACGCATCCGCGATGTCGACGTGGCAGCCGTGCATGGTGGACGAGATCGCCCGCCGAGTGCCGCCCGCGGACCCGATCGCCACCCAATACCCGACGGTCGCCTATGACGCGGCCCGGCCCCTCTGGTTCAGCGATCTCTGGATGTACCTTTCCGGCCCGCCCGACGTGCGTGATGCGCTGCGGCGGCGGCTGCGTGACGGTCGGGTCGCGGCGCTGCTTCTCTTCCACCCGCTGGAGATCGAGGGATACGTCCCGGTGCGAACGGCGTGTCCGGAACGGGTGGGGAACGAACGACCGGTACTCTACGTCCCACGTGCGACCGATTCCCCGCTTTGACGGACCCGCGCGAGGCGCGTATCGGTACGCGTTTCCGGAGCTCTCCATGAAACTCCTTCGATCGGTCGCCCTCGTCGTTTCGGCCATGGCGCTCGCCGCCTGCGACGGCGGCGGCCGGAAGGCTCGCTGCGAACTCCCGTTCTCGGGGGACGGGGACGTTCGCGTCTTCGCCGTCGTGCACCGCTTCACGCTCGACGACGCCGAGACCTACGGAAGCTTCCGGCGCTCGTGGCGGCGGCATCTCGGCGAGATCGAACCCTGCCTGGCGAACGACCGGCCCAACCTGATCGTCTTCCCCGAGGACGCCGGGCTCCTGGCGTGGTTCCTGGGAACGCGCGGATCCGACGCGCGCCAACAGACGGACTCCGAGGTCGCCTTCTACAACATCTACGGACAGTGGTCCGGAGCGGCGCAGTTCTATCTCGACCGCGACCCGTCGATCTCGGCGGCGCGCGCGCTGACGCTCGCGCTCGGCGACCCGGCCCGCCGCGCGATGGACGAGACGTTCGGCGGGATCGCCCTCGAGACGGGGGCGTGGGTGATCACCGGGGCGAACCTCCCCTACGCCACCCGGACGACCGACCCCGCGCTCGTCGCGCTCCTCGCCGACCCCGACCTCGACGGCGGCGACGGGGCGTGGGTGGCGGACGACTCGGAGGTCTACAACACCGCGCTCCTCTACGGCCCCGACGGCGCGCTCGCCGGCCGGGTCGACAAGGTCTACCTCACCGATCCGGAGGAACAGATCCTCGACCTGTCGCGCGCACGCCTCGACCGGATGCCGCTCCTGGAGACGCCGTTCGCGAAGATCGGTGTGGCGATCTCGCGTGACGCCTTCTACGCGCCGTTCACCCAACGACTCGAGACGCTCGGGACCGAGATCTTCGCGCAGCCGGAGGCGTGGAGCGGGTGGACGATCGAGGAGATGCCCGGGGTCTGGGAGCCGGACGCGATCCTCGCGTCCGGATGGTCGGCGAACCAGAAGTATCGAGGGATCGTCGCCACCGTCGCGCCGATGCTCGCCGGGAACCTGTTCGACCAGGCGTTCGACGGCCAACCGTGGGTCACGGTGAAGGCCTCCCCCGACGACGCGCCATCGGGATTCGTGGGCAGCCTCGAATCGACCGGTTGGCGTTCGATCGGCCCCTGGGCCCATCCCGATCCGGGGATCGACGACCCGAGCCTTTCGCTCGAGGAGCGTCGCGCCCTCCTCCGCGAGCAGGGCGAGGCGCTTCTCGCCGGATCGGGGGATCCCGACGAAGGTCGATACGCCGACGCCGTGATCGGCGCCGATCTCGCGCTTCGCCGTGACTCGATCGCCGTCGAATCGGCGGCGAACCAAAGCGCCGCGGTCGCGCCGGCCGAGAGCGGGGACCAGTCGTCCCCCACCGCCGCCTACGACGCGGGGGGCCGGCTCTACGCGGCCTGGACCGACACGCGAAGCGGGACCGCCCGGATCCGGTTCGCGACGAGCGACGACGCCGGCGCGACCTGGTCGGCGTCGGTCGAGGTCGACGGCACGGGAACGGCGGCCCAGCGATTGCCGTCGATCGCCGCCGGCGCGTCGGGGAGAGTGGCTCTCGCCTGGCAGGAGGACGGCGAGTCGGACCGCGTCCGGGTCGCGACCTCGCTCGACGGCGGCACCTCCTTCGCGCCGGCGGTCGACGTGGAGGCGGTGACCGCCACGCAGTGGATGCCGTCGATCGCGTTCCAGGGGACGTCGTTGCGCCTGGCCGTCGCCTGGTGCGACTTCCGCGAGGGTGCCTGGGCCCCGAAGGTCCGCGCGTCGGTCTCCACCGACGGCGGGATCTCGTGGGCCCAGAGTCTGCGCGTCGACCCGTCGAACGCCGAGACGTCGCGGCCCGAGGGGTCGCAGGTCCAGCCGTCGCTGGCGTTCGGTCCCGCCGGCCCGGCGATCGCCTGGATCGACTACCGCGCGCGCGATTGGTCGGTCTGGGCGGCGATCGGCACGGGAGGCGTGTTCGCCTTCGGCGCCGCGGCGCCGGTCTCCCCCTCCGGAAACGGCGTGGAGGTGCTGGCGTCCGATCCGTCGGTCCTCGCCACCGGCGACGAGGTGAGCGTCGTGTGGGAGGAGGTGCGCGCGCGGCGGGGACACGCCGACGTCCGTTCCGCGACGATCCCGTCCGGCGGCGGCGCCTGGATCCTCGATCCCGTCATCCCCGGCGGCGCCGAGACCGGCGCCTTCGCCAGCCGCTTCCGCCCGTCGATCGCGGCGACGGCGTCGGGGCGTGTGGTCGTCTTCCAGGACACCGGACCGTCGAAGCCGGCGCTGTCGTTCTCCTCCCTCGACGGCGATCCGACGCCGGCGCGCGCCGACGACTCCGGGACGGCGGCCGTCTCGCAGTCCCGACCCCGGCTCGCCGCGCGGCCGGACGGCGGCGGCGCGGTGGTGCTCTTCGAGGACGACCGCGACGGCTCCACGCGGATCCGCGCACGGAGGCTCCCATGAGCAGGAAGAAAGCGCCCACCGCCCGGCATCGACACCCCGCCCGCGACCGCACGTCGGCGGTCGATCGCCGGGTATTCCTCGCGCGCGCACTTTCCGCCGCCGCCGCGCCGATCGCCTGGGATCTCCTCGCCGGAATCGCGCGCGCCGAACCGGCGTCGACGGCGGTCCCGCCGATCGCGCCGTCCGGCCGGGAGCTGCCCGAGCGCGTCGACGTCGTCGTGGTCGGCGCCGGCGCGTCGGGGCTGGCCGCGGCGCGGATCCTCTCCGGCGCCGGCCGCCGCGTGGCGGTGCTCGAAGCGCGCGACCGCATCGGCGGGCGCACCTGCACCGAGACGTTCGACGGACTGCCGCTCGACGTCGGTGGTCAGTACCTGGGGCCGACGCAGCGACGCATCACGCGCCTGACGAAGGAGCTTGGGCTCGCCACCGTCCCCACCTACGACGAGGGGAAGGCGCTGCTGGAGATGCGCGGCCGCCGCCGGGCCTACGCCGGCACCATCCCCAAGCTCGGGATCCTCTCCCTGATGAGCCTGGGGAGCTCGATGTCGAAGCTCGATCGCCTCGCCCGCGCCGTCGACCCGGAGACGCCGTGGACGGCGCGCGGCGCGCGCACGCTCGACGCCACGACGCTCGCGACGTGGCTCTCGCGCAGCGTTCGTTTCTCGGACGCCAGGGCGCTCCTTTCGGGGGGACTGGAGATGTTGCTCGCGGCCGACCCGGCGCGCGTTTCGCTCCTCCACGCGCTCTTCTTCATCCGTGCCGCCGGCGGCCTCGACCCGCTGCTGGCGGTGAAGAACGGCGCCCAGCAGGAGCGCCTCGAGCGGGGGATGGGGGAGCTCATGCGCCGCTACGCCGAGCCGATCGGCCCGTCGATCCACCTGTCGCAACCGGTGGCGTCGATCTCGCAGGACGTGGCCGGCGTCGTGGTCCGCGCGGCAACGGGGGCCACGATCGCCGCCACGCGGGCGATCGTCGCCGTCCCCCCCGCGCTCGCCGGCCGCATCGACTACCGGCCGGTCCTCTCCGCCGACCGCGATCAGCTGACCCAGTCGATGCCGATGGGCTCGGTGATCAAGTCGATGACGATCTATCCGGAGGCGTTCTGGCGCGCCGACGGCTTGAACGGCCAGATGGTCTCCACGCACGGCCCGGTCTTCGCGACGTTCGACAACTCGCCCCCCGGCGGAAAGCCGGGAATCCTTCTCGGCTTCTGCGTCGGGCGCGCCGCGGAAGAGGCGCGGCGGCTGCCTCCGGAAGAGCGCCGGCGGACCGTCCTCGCCGAATACGCGCGGCTGTTCGGACCGAAGGCCGAAGCGCCGACCCGTTTCGTGGAGCACTCCTGGGCCGACGAGGAGTGGTCGCGCGGCT
The DNA here is from genome assembly GCA_964372275.1 of uncultured bacterium. GTDB lineage: Bacteria > CAYJRR01 > CAYJRR01 > CAYJRR01 > CAYJRR01 > CAYJRR01. Next base: position 1,686 of record CAYJRR010000047.1, on the reverse strand, counting down.
GTTTCCTCGGCTACTTCCCACCCGGGGTCTGGACCTCCCTTGGGCCTGCGCTCCGCCGCCCGGAGGGACGGATCCACTGGGCCTCCACCGAGACGGCGACCGAATGGACCGGCTACATCGAAGGGGCGCTCCAGTCGGGCGAGCGTGCCGCCGCCGAGGTGCTCGCGCAAACGCCCTAACGAATCCCCGGCGAGGGCGGCGCGCGCTATTGAGTGAGCGAGAGATCGGGCGCGATCTCCGTGCGATCGCCGATCTCGAGCGGGCCGGTCGGGGCGATGAGCCGGAGGTGGACCAAGGCGGAGTCGACGGTGGCCCATGCCTCGCCCGGAGCGCCTTGCGACGGCGGCACGGCGAGCGGCGCCACCGCGGCGACCGATCCTCCGAGTGGATCCGAAACGATCGGACCGAGACCGGCGCGGACCACGGCCACCTTCGACTCGGTCGAACCGACACCGACGCCGACCCAGCAATCGCCGCCGGCCGCCGCCAACGCACGGACCGCGACCGTGCCGCCGATCGAATATTCGGGCGAAGGGAGCAGATCGGCGTCGAACCTCTTCACCACCACCGAGAAGGTGTCCGACGGCGATGCGACACAGATCCCGCCGTCGTGCGGATCGACCGCCAGCGAAAGGTCCTCCGCCCCTCCGGACACCGACCACGGCCCGTACCCGGGACCCTCGACGATCGCCCATCGGTCGTCGGTGTCGGTGGAGAAGGTCCGGATTCGCGCCGATCCGTCGGCCTCGTCGATCGACAGCCCGACCAGGCGACCCGGCTCGTTCGACGGGCGGGGCTGGAAACCCGCGATCACCATCGTCTCGGCGCCGCCCATGGTCAGGTCGACGAAGTCGCTGGACCGCACCGGTCCGACCCCTCCCCGGTCGGCCGGATCGGCGACCAGCAGCCGCTCCGCCCGCGCGTAGTCGCCGAGCAGGATCCAGACGCGGCCGGTCTCGTGGTCGGGGATCACCTGCCACACCGGGCCGAGCGGCTCCGGGAACTCGCCGGTGCCGGGTCGCACCTCGGTGAAGACGTCGGCCCGCGCTCCGGACGGCGTCACCCGGAAGACGGCGCGCGCGAACAGATCGCCGGTCCAGAGATCGCCCGACGACGGATCCTGCGCGACGCGCGCGCTCCCGGGAGGCCGCGCGAACCGGACCAGCACCGGCGACCCGGCGCTCCCGCCGCCCCGGACGAGGTGGTGCGGGCCGGCCGGCTCGTCGACCACGACCCAGAACTTCCCTGCGTCCGCCGCCGTGGAGACGACCACCTCCCCCGCTTCACCGGGAGGCGACTGCGCCGACCCGTCGAGCGACGCGTGCAGCAGGCCGCCGGTCTCGAAGATCGGCGAGAGGTAGTCGCCGCTCTGGACGTCGTGCGCCGGCCGCAGCGCGATCGGCGCCTCCGCCATGGTGCGCGGCACGAGGATCGCCGACCCCGACTGCGAGGAGGGAACGATCTCCAGGTTCACGAGCCGGGTCGCGGCGTCGGCGCCGACGACGCTGGCCCAGGAGGTCGGCTCGCTCGCCGCCTCGACGAAGGCGACGAGGGAAAGGTCGGGGTCACTCGACGAGCAGGTCGGATCGCCGGCGGGATCGACGCCGACGCAGGCGACGCCGTCGGGCCCGACCGCGCCGGTGGGGCAGATCGGAAGGGCGTCGGGGGGGGAACGAGTGTGTTATA
>CAYJRR010000046.1:0-32200 GCA_964372275.1 uncultured bacterium | reverse complement strand
GGAGGACCTGCCGGCGCTGATCGACCACTTCGTGGCGCTCGCCGCGCGCGAGAACGCCGTCAAGCCGAAGACGTTCGAGGCCGACGCGAGGTCGCTGCTCGCCGAGCACGATTGGCCGGGGAACGTGCGGGAGCTCAAGAACACGATCGAGCGGCTCACGATCCTCACTCCGGGTCCCACCGTCGATGCCGCCGCGGTGCGCGCGCTCGTCTCCGGCGGCGCCCGCGCCGCGGACGCCGGCCGCGGCGCCTGGGGCACCGGCCCGCTCCGGGACCAGGTCGCCGCCGCCGAGCGCGAGATCATCGTCCACGCGCTGGAGCGCAACCGCTGGCACGTCTCGAACACCGCCAAGGAGCTGGAGTTGGAGCGGTCGCACCTCTACAAGAAGATGCGCGCGCTCGGGATCGCCCGCGACGACGCGGGCTGACCGTGATGTACACTCTCCCGATGGCCACCCCCGCCCCGCTCCCCGCCCCCGCACCCTTCGCCGCAAGCCGATTCCTCGCCCGCCGGAAGGTGTTCAGCTTCCTCGGGGCGAAGTTCCACCTCTACGACGAGTCGGGGGCGCTGATCGCCTTCGTGAGACAGAAGGCGTTCAAGCTGAAGGAGGACATCCGCGTCTACACCGACGAGCAGGCGTCGCGGGAACTCTTGCTGATCCGCGCGCGGCAGGTGATCGACTTCGCCGCCGCCTACGACGTGGTCGATCCGGCCACCGGACAGAAGATCGGCGCGCTGAAGCGGAAGGGCTGGAAGTCGATCCTGATCGACGAGTGGCTGGTCCTCGACGCGACCGACCGTGAGATCGGATCGATCAAGGAGGACAGCGCGCTGATGGCGATGCTCCGCCGCTTCCTCTCCAACCTGATCCCCCAGACGTTCCAGGTGACGATCGGCGGCGCGAAGGTGGGGGAGATCAAGCAGGCGTTCAACCCGTTCGTCCTCAAGCACCGGGTCGACTTCGGCGCCGACGTCGAAGGGCGTCTCGACCGCCGCCTGGGTCTGGCCGCCGTAATCCTCCTTCTCGCCATCGAAGGCCGGCAGGGCTGACGCCACCGAGGATTTTTTCCATTCTGGGACATCGCTGGGCCCGATCGACGCGACGCGATCGACGTGATTCCCGAGGGTTGCCGTTGGCCCGCGCGTTGCGAACCCCGGCCGGACGATGCGCCGACCGCCGCGCCGCACCGCCTTTCTGCTCGCCGCCCTCCTTCTCGCGACGTCGTGGTCCGCGAGGTCCCGCGCGAGCGACTGCGCCGCCCCCGAGGTCGCCGTCGCCACACTCCGCCGCCACGTGGCCGACGCGACGGCCCCCGGTCGGACGATCGACCGATCGCTCGACGAACGGATCGCGCGCCGCGGTACAGGACTGGGTGGTGAGGTGTCGCTATCACCCGAGGAGCTCGCCGCGTTACTCGACCACGGCCGCATCGCCATCGTCAGCGCCGGCCCCAACCCGAGCCTGCCAGCCGATCGCGCTTTTTCCGCCTCGGATCTTTCCGCGCGAAACGACCGCCTACGCCGGCTCCTCGTCGAGGACGGCTACGCATTCCTCCAGGTCGTTGGTCATTACGGCGGGGAGGAGTTGTCGTTCCTGGTCACCGACCCACGGCGCGACGAGGTCCGCGCGCTCGGCCGCCTGTTCGCGCAGGAGTCGGTGCTCTACATCGAGCACGGACGAAACGAGCTCCACTACACCTTCGGTGATCGTCTCGACCGGAATCTCTGCGTCGACGGCACGGGTTGGTCGGCGATCACCGACCGCGACGGCGACTACACCGAGGTCCGCCACGACGATGGATCGACGACGCGGTTTCGGGTCGACCTCGACCCTTCCCGCACGGTCCCTTGCCGCATCGTGTCCGAAGAAACGCACTAGAGGCCGGCCGACGACCGCCCGCGCCTGGCGCGAATCCAATGTGATGGCGGAACGTTGCGCGGATCGATCGGGGGCCGTCCGGCCGTGGCACATCGGGTGAAGTGTCCTCCTCCAGAGACGCCCGCACGCGGGCCGAGAAGGAGAGACGCCATGAACCGCCCCGTTTCGATCGTGCTGCCGCTCGTGCTCGCCGCCGCCGGATGCCGCGATTCGCGCCCGCCGAACGTCGCCCCCTCCACCGGATCGATCCGCCCCGAAGTGCCCGGGACGGTCGTCGGCGCCAACGCGCCCGAGGGCACGGGCGCGAAGCTTTCCGACCCGTTCGAGGGGCTCGACGTGACGGCGGCGGTGCCGCCCGGGTCGGGTCAGCCGCACGAAACGTGCGAAGGGGATCACCTGCGCCGCGCCTTCACGCAGCTCGAAGGGGGCCGGACCGAGGAAGCGATCGCGGAGCTCGAGCGGGGTGTGTTCGACGACCCCGACGACGTCGAAACGCGACGCCTCCTGGGCGAGGTCTATCGTTCGAACGGCGATGCCAAGAGCGCGGTGCTGCATCTGGAGCGGGCCGCCGAGCGCGCGGGCGATCCGCAGACCTGGGAGCTGCTCGCGGAGACGCGGCTCGAGCAGCGCGACTACGACGGCGCGCTGACCGCCTTGCGCCGCGTGACGCGGATCGACCGCGGGCGGCCGGAGACCTACCGGCTGATGGCCCGCGCCTACCAGGGGAAGGAGATGTGGAAGGAGTCGATCGAGGCGTCGGAGGAGGCGATCGCCCACGGCTCGGACTCTCCGTGGACCTACAGCAACCTGGGTCTGGCGCACCTGGTGCTCGGCCGGTACGACGACGCCGTGAGGGAGCTCGAGAAGGCGGTCAGCTTCGAGTCGGGGGTGAGCCCGCGGATCTGGAACAACCTGGGGCTCGCCTACGAGAAGCGGGGAGAGCTGGTGCGCGCCGTCGATGCCTACCGCACCGCGCTGCAGGGCGATCCGGGCTACGTCAAGGCAAAGGTCAACCTCACGCGATCCACCGAGATCGCCAAGCGCGACGGGATCGCCGTCGGCGAGCGGACCGCGGAGATCAAGAAGGTCGACCTCGAGACCCTCTCCCGGGAGATGGAGCGCGAAGCGGGCGCGTCCCTCGAGTAGCGGCCCTGCCAGCCGGATTCCGGAGGCGGCCCCTCGGTTCGGTCCGGTCCGCTCGAAAAGAATTTTCGGAAAGTGCTTGGGAGGAGCGGGGCGGTTGATACGTTGTCCGCGCGGGTCGGTCGGGGGCCCTTGCCTTGGATCCCCCACCCGATCGACGACGAGTGATAGGCCCCTCCTCGTGTCACTCGTCTGGCAGCTCCTTCGATCGGCCCGCGTTTTGACGGCCGGAATCCCCGACGGGGTTCCGGCCGTCGCCTTTCTCGGTGTCTACGTCGGGTTGGAGTGGATCGCCTCGCCGCGGGCTTCGCCGAGCGGGGGCGGATAGACCTCGTCCCCCTTTCCGTCCGGCGGGTGCGGAACGCCGAGAAGCGCCGCCAGCCGCGGACCCGAGACGGTTTCATCGACCAGAAGCGCCGAGGCGATCCGCCGCACCACCTCGAGACGGGTGCTCAGCAGCGCCTCCACGGCGCGGTGCGAGCGGCTCGCGATCTCGGCCACCTCGACGTCGATCCGGCGGGCCGTCTCCTCCGAAAACTCCCGGCCGTGCGGGATCCCCGGCGGCTCCAGGAACGGCGCCTTCCGCTCGGAGAGGGTGACGTTGGGGAACTGCTCGCTCATCCCGAACTCGGTCACCATGCGGCGCGCGATGTCGGTGGCGCGCTGCAGGTCGTCCTGGGCGCCGGTGGAGATCTCGCCGAAGACCAGCTCCTCCGCGACCCTCCCGCCGAGGAGCACTCGGATCTTCCCCAAGAGCTCCTCGCGCGTCAGCAGGTAGCGGTCCTCGGCCGGGACCTGCATCGTGAAGCCGAGGCTCCCCACGCCGCGCGGGATGATCGAGATCTTGTGGACGCGGTCGGCCCCGGGCGTGAAGGCGGCGACCACGGCGTGGCCGGCCTCGTGGTGCGCCACGCGTTCGCGCTCCTTCGGGGAGAGCACGCGGCTCCTCTTCTCGATCCCGGCGATGACCCGGTCGATCGACGCCTCGAAGTCGGCCATCGTCACTTCGGTCTTCCCGGTCCGGGCAGCGTGGAGCGCCGCCTCGTTGATCAGGTTGGAGAGATCGGCTCCGGTGAAGCCGACGGTGCGCCCGGCGACCGAGGCGAGATCGACCTCCGCCGAGAGCTTCACCTTGCGGGAGTGGAGCCGCAGGATCGCCTCCCTCCCGCGGACGTCCGGTCGCTCGACCAGGATCTGGCGGTCGAAGCGGCCGGGACGGACCAGCGCCGGGTCGAGCGTCTCCGGCCGGTTCGTCGCGGCCATCACGATCACGCCCTTGCGCCCGTCGAAGCCGTCCATCTCGGCGAGGAGTTGGTTCAGCGTCTGCTCCCGCTCGTCATGGCCGGCGAGCGGGTTGATCCCTCGGGCCTTCCCCAGTGCGTCGAGCTCGTCGACGAAGACGATGCAGGGGGCCTTCGCCTCCGCCTGCTGAAACAGATCGCGCACGCGCGCCGCGCCGACGCCGACGAACATCTCGACGAAGTCCGACCCGGAGATGGAGAAGAACGGGACGCCGGCCTCGCCGGCGACGGCGCGCGCCATCAACGTCTTGCCGGTTCCGGGCGGGCCGACCAGCAGGACCCCTTTCGGGATCTTCGCCCCCAGCGCCCGGAACTTCTCCGGGCGCTTCAGGAACTCGATGATCTCCTCGAGCTCGGCCTTCGCCTCGTCCTGGCCGGCGACGTCCTGGAAGGTGATCTTGGTGTCGGTGGCTTGATAGATGCGGGCCTTGCTGCGGCCGAAGCTCATCACGCCGGGGCCGCCGGGGGTCTGCGACATCCGCCGGAGCATCGCCGACCAGACCAGGACCATCAGGCCGAGCGGGAGGAGCCAGAGGAGCCACCCGGCGCCGAGCCAGGAGCGCTCGACCTCCGCGGCATAGGGGACCTCCTTCGCTTCCAACAGCGGGATCAGCCGGTCGTCGTCGGGCACCCGCACCGCGACGAAGGCCGGGGCCGCGGACCGCGACGCCGGTCCACCCGTGGGGGGAGGTTCGACCCGCGCCCCCTCGCCGCGAATCGTTTCGCGGCCGAGGACGACCCGGTCGATCCGACCCTCCGCCACCAATCGCTTGAAGGCGCTGTAGGTGACCTGCTGGCCCCGGGGATCGGTGAGCGGGTGGGTCCAGATCGCCTGGAGCGCCCACAGGAGCACCAGACCGAAGAGGATCAGCCCCCACGGCCACCGGCTGGGTGGCGGCACGGGGGGCTTGACCGGTCGTTCCTCGGGCATCGACGCCGCCCCTCCCGGAGCGAAAGGACCTCCTCGAAAGTAGGATGGTCTTGACCGGAGCGGATTCAATAGGATCGACCCCGACAGACCCCATGGATCTCCGCGAATACCGCACCCTGGTGACCAAGGTCGACGCCTTCTTCGCCCGCGTGCGCGCGGCGCACCCGGAGCGGTTCGCCTGCCGCGCCGGATGCAGCGACTGCTGCCGGCATTCACTCTCGGTCACGGCGGTGGAGGCCCAGGCGATCCGCGAGGGCCTGGCGGCGCTCTCCCCGGAGGAACGCGCGGCGCTCGCCGCACGGGCCGCCGAGGTCGGCACCCGCCCCGGTCCCTGCCCCGCGCTCGCCGCCGACGGCACCTGCGGGATCTACGACGTCCGCCCCATCGTCTGCCGGACGCACGGACTGCCGATGCGGCTCCCGGGCGACGCGCGGCTGCCGATCCTTTCCGACGGGCCCGACCTCGATCGTCCGTCCGGTGCGGCGGACGCCGGCGGCACGCTCGCGGTGTGCGAACTCAATTTCGTCGACGTCGCGCTCGCCGACCTCGATCCGGGGGACGTCCTCGACCTGCAGACGCTCGGCGCGGCGCTGGCCGTCGTACAGGCGAGGGCCGGTGGGCAATCACCGGAACGTCTCCGCCGGGAGCGAATCGTCGATGTGCTTTTTTCTGCCCATTTTCCTTGACGGACCTCCGCCGCCGGGAATAGCGTGGACGGGTGCCCTTCTCCGGGACCCCGATTCGCATCGACCGACCGATCCTGGTGATCGAGCCCGACCGGCCCAAGCGCGAGTACCTGAAGAACGTCCTGCAGATCGAAGGGTTCACCACCGAGGCGGTCGCCACGGTCGAAGAGGCGCTGACCCATCCCACGCTCAAGACGTGCGCGCTGCTGCTCATGGCGATGGAACGCGCGCTCGCCGGGGCCGTTCCGACGCTGCGTGAGTCGGCGCCCAACCTCGACATCCTCGGGGTCGCCGAGCGCGGGATGCTCGACCTCGCGCTCAAGGCGATGCGCGACGGGGCCGCCGACTTCATCCTCCGCCCGTTCGACCCGGCCGAGCTGATCCTGCGCGCGAAGCGGGTGATCGAGCGACGGATGCGCGAGCAGGAGATCTCGCGGCTTCGAGGGCAGATGGTCGAATCGGGCCGCTTCCACGGGATCATCGGTCTCACCCCGCGGATGAAGAAGGTCTTCTCCCTGATCAACAGCATCGCCCCCAGCGACGCGACGGTGATGGTGCTGGGGGAGACCGGAACCGGGAAGGAGCTGGTGGCGCGCGCGCTGCACGAGGTCTCGCCGCGCGTCGAGAAGCCGTTCGTCTCGGTCAACTGCGCCGCCATCCCGGAATCGCTCCTGGAGAGCGAACTGTTCGGCCACGAGAAGGGGGCGTTCACCGGCGCAATCAAGCGCAAGGCGGGGCGCTTCGAGGAGGCGCACGGCGGGACGATCTTCCTCGACGAGATCGGCGAGGTGCCGCTGTCGATGCAGGCCAAGCTGTTGCGGGTCCTGCAGGAGCGGCAGATCCGCCGCGTGGGCGGGAACATGCCCGTCGACGTCGACATCCGGATCGTGCTCGCGACCAACCGCGACCTGGAGAAGATGGTCCGCCAGGGGACGTTCCGCGAAGACCTGTTCTACCGGGTCAACGTCGTCCCGATCGACCTCCCGGCGCTGCGCGACCGCATCGAGGACCTGCCGCTCCTGGTCGAGCACTTCGTGGCGAAGTATCGCGGAAAGGCGAACTCGAACGTCGTCGGCTTCTCCGACGGCGCGCTGGCGAAGATGGCCCGCTACCACTGGCCCGGTAACGTGCGCGAGCTGGAGAACTTCGTCGAGCGGGCGCTAATCCTCTCGCGGGACCGGACGATCGAGGAGGTCGACCTTCCGGAGAACGACGGCCGCGCCGCGCTGCTCTCCTCCGCCGGCAGCGCGCCGATCCCGGTGCCGACGGTGGTCGACATCGCCGTGCCGCTGAAAGAGCTGACCAACCAGCTCACCGAGCGGCTGGAGGCCGAGTACATCACCCGCCTGCTCCACGAGTACCGCGGCAACATCAAGAAGTCCTACCAGCACGCCGGTATCAGCCGCCGCGGCTTCTTCGAGAAGATGCGGCAATACCGGATCCGAAAAGAGGACTTCAAGTAGTCAGACGCCGCCGAGCTGGCGGAGGAGGGCCTCGCGGACCTGCTGCGGGGTCGCGATGCCGAGCCGGACGAGCACCTCGCCCAGGCGCTCCTTCACCGCCGAGGCGTTCTGCTCGGCGAGCGCGCGCTGGATCTGCTCGGGGGTGGCGATGCCGGCGCGGATCAGGATGTCTCCGAGCGCGCGGTCGAAGAGCAGGTTGTGGAAGCCGATCGGCGCCTTCTCCTTGAACACGCCGACCGGCTCGAGCAGTACCCGGTACTCCGTGCCGTCGTTCCCCTTCCCGAGGACCTCGATCACCTTGACGGTGACATGGTCGTCGGAGGCCTTCGCCAGCAGCGACACCAGGCCGGGGAGGTCGGGGGTGAAGACCTCCTTCCCGTCGAAGAACTCGACGCGTGCCGTCAATGCCTGGATCCGCTCGGCCATCGTTACGCCCTTCGGGCTCGGCGGGGACTCCCCGAACCCCAGCGCACGCATACCACGGATCGGGCCCGGATCGTCGAAATCGGGCCTACGACATCGCTGTCATAGCCGGCCGAATCGCGTGCCTCGAAAACGCGGAACTCCTTGTGAACAAAGGATTCGTGCTGGCATCCGGGTTGCTGATAGGAAGGCCATTGCGAGACCCGGTTGGGAGTCGTTCCCAGTCCGGGGAAACTTGCAAACACGACTCGGATGCAGAGTGATGTGCCCCACTCTGGATCCGGGTCGTTTTTTTTGCCCGCGCGCCGTCACACGGGGCACGGGGATCGCCGCGGTATCCTCGCCGGCGAGTGGGACGCACGGCCCGTCGACCCTCCGTACGACCGGTCGCGGCGGCGCTCGCCGCCGCCGGCCTGACCGCGATCGCGGGCTGCGCCGCGCGACGCGCCGTCGACCGGGATGCGCGCCCCCCGGCCACGGTGCCGACGACGGCGCCTGACGCTCTCGATCCGCCGGCGGTTCCGGGCATCCCCTCCATCGGGCCGGCGTCGGCGAGCCCGCTCGCGCACGGGAGCCGCCGCGGGCGGCAGGCGGTCGCGCACATGTTGGCGATGGTCGCCGCGGGATCGCTCCCCCCACACGCCCGCCGCGACTGCTCCGGATTCGTCGGCGCCGGGTTCGAAGCGGCCGGCCGCCCGCTCGTCGTCCCGCCCGAGCACCGGACGCAGCCGACCGTCTCGGGGATGCTCCTCGCCTGGGCCCGCGCCACGCGGCGCGTCGTCGACCGGCTCGCGCCCGCCGTCGGCGACCTCGCCTTCTTTCGCGACACGTCGGGCGAGATCACCGGCCGCATCACGCACGTCGCGATCGTCGAAACGGTCGAACCCGACGGCCAGGTCCGGCTCCTTCATTGGATGGGGGGGGCCGTCCGGCGCGATCCGATGGACCTGCGGAACCCGTCGGACGCGGCGCGGAACGGTCCGTTCCGTCGCCGCGAACGAAGCGGCGAGCCGACCCTCGCCGGCGAACTGTTCGTCGCCTTCGCCCGGTTCGACTAGCGCTCCGGGTCTTGCCCGTGAGCGGGCCGTCGCCTACCCTTCTGGAGGCCCTTGACCGCGCTTCTCCACTCCGGCGGCTGGCTGTTCTACGCGGCGGCGGCCCTCGCCTACGTCGCCTTCCTCCTGCGTCCGTCGCCGAGGCTCGGGGCGATCGCGACGTCGATCCTGGCGATCGGCTTCGCGGGGCACACCGTCTGCTTCGCCGTCCAGGCGTTCGGAAGCGGCATCTCCTTCGGCAGCGCGGCGCTGCTCCTCTCGCTCATCGCCTGGGGGATCGTCGGAATCTTCCTCGCCGTGCTGCTTCGCTCGCGCCTCACCGTGGTCGGCGCGTTCGTGGCGCCGGTGGCGACCGTCTTCGCCGTCCTCGCCGAGCTGGCGCCCGGGTCTCCGGCCCCCTCGCGGTCGCTGCCGACCTGGTGGTTGACCGCCCACCTGGTGTCGCTGCTCCTGGGCTACGCCGCCTTCTCGGTCAGCTTCTGCCTCGCGGCGATCTACCTGATCCAGGAGCGGTTCCTCAAGTCCCGCCGGCTCGGCGGCCTGTTCCGCCGCCTCCCGTCGCTCGAAGCGCTCGACCGGCTGAACCGGTTCGCCACCGCCGCCGGGTTCGTCCTACTCTCGATCGGCCTGTTCCTCGGCGCGGCCTGGGTGACGGTGAAGCCGACGGCCGGCGAACGCGTTTGGGAGGACCCTCTGGTGCTCCTCACCTCGGCCCTCTGGCTCTGGTACGCCTACGCCGTCCAATCGCACCTGTTCGCCGGTTGGCGTGGCCGGAAGTCGGCGGTCTTCTCCGTCGTCGGCTTCGCCGCGCTCCTGGTCTCGATCGTCGGGATCAGCCTCTCCACCCGCGTCCACTTCTTCGGCTGATGGAGATCGTCGTCCTGGGCTTGAACCACGACTCCGCGCCGATCGAGGTGCGGGAACGGGTCGCGTTCCCGGCCGACGGTCTCCCGGAGTGTCTCGCCGGCCTGACGCGGCTTGCCGGCGTCCCCGAGGGGATGATCCTGTCCACCTGCAACCGGGTGGAGATCTACGCCGCGTCGGCCGACCCGACCGCCACGCTGTCGTCGCTGCGCGAGTTCCTCGCCCGGACGCACGGTGTCAGCCCCGCCGAACTCGAGCGTCACCTCTACGAGCGATCCGGCGAGGCGGCGTTGCGACACGTCTTCCGGGTGGCGAGTTCGCTCGATTCGCTGGTGATCGGCGAGCCGCAGATCCTGGGCCAGATCAAGGAGGCCTACCAGACGGCCCTCGAGGTGCGGGCCGCCGGCGGGATCCTCAACCGGGTGCTGCACAAGGCGTTCTCGGTGGCCAAGCGCGTCCGCTCGGAGACGGGGATTGCGGCGCACGCCGTGTCGGTCTCCTACGCGGCCGTGGAGCTGGCGCGGAAGATCTTCGGCGAGCTCTCCGGAAAGACGGTTCTGCTGGTCGGCGCCGGCGAGATGGGGGAGCTCGCCGCGCGTCACCTGCAGAAGAACGGCGCCGCCGAGATCCTGGTGGCGAACCGGACCTACGACCGCGCCGTCGAGCTGGCGCAGCGTTTCGACGGCACGCCGGTGCAGTTCGAAAAGCTCGGTAGCTGGCTGGCGGCCGCCGACGTCGTCATCTGCGCCGCGGCGGCCAAGGGACACGTCATCACCCGGTCGATGATGGCGGAGGCGAGCCGGGCCCGGCGCCACCGGCCGACCTTCGTGGTCGACATCGCGGTGCCGCGCGCGGTCGAACCGGCGGTGAACGAGTTGGCCGACGTCTACCTCTACGGCGTCGACGACCTGCGGGGCGTGGTCGACGCCAACCTCGCCGAGCGGAAGCGGGAGTCGGCCAAGGCCGAGGCGATCGTCGAGGAGGAGGCGGCGGCGTTCGTCGGGGTGATCGGCCAGGTCGAGCTGGGACCCGCCATCGGTCTGTTCACCGCCCGCCTCGAAGCGCTGCGCAAGTCGGAGCTGGCCCGGGCGGCGGGGGGCCTGCGCGGACTCGACGCGGTGCAACGCGACGCCGTCGAGCGCCTGACCCAGCAGCTGACGGCGAAGATCGCGCACGAGCCGATCCAGGCGCTGAAGCGGGGCGCGCTCGACGCCGAGACCCTCCTGGAGGCCTTCGCGCTGGGTACCGTTGACGAAGTTCCGGGGATGCTCGAGATCGACGACGACCCACCGAAAGAGGGCGAAGGCGGTGCCTAGCGTCCGGATCGGCACCCGCGGGAGCGCGTTGGCGAGGTGGCAGGCGAACCACGTGAAGGAGCGCCTCGAACGCGCGCTCGGAATCGAGATCCAGCTTTCGATCATCGCCACCGCCGGCGACATGAGCTCCCGCCCGCTCCCGGAGATCGGCAGCGCGGCCGGCGGGAAGGGGCTGTTCGTCAAGGAGATCGAGGAGGCGCTGCTCGACGGCCGGGTCTCGATCGCCGTGCACAGCGCCAAGGACCTGCCGTCGGTCGAAACCGACGGGCTGCGACTCGCCGCGTTCCTCGAGCGGGAGGATCCGCGCGATGCCTTCCTCACCCGGGACGGATCGGGTCTCGCCGGCCTCCCTCGCGGCGCGCGGGTCGGCACCTCGAGCCTCCGCCGGATGGCGCAGGTCCGGTCTCGCCGGCCCGACGTGGCGCTGATCGACCTGCGCGGAAACGTCGACACCCGCGTGCGCAAGCTCGACGAGGGGCGCTACGACGGAATCGTGCTGGCGCTGGCGGGTCTGAAGCGGATGGGGTTGGCGGGGCGGGCGAGCGAGATCCTGGACCTGGAACCGATGCTGCCGGCGGTCGGCCCGGGCGCGATGGCGGTCGAGACGCGCGCCGACGACCCTCTGGCGAGGAGGATCGCGGCGGCGATGGACCATCCGCCGACGCGCGCCGCCGTCGAAGCCGAGCGAGGCTTCCTCGCGACGCTCAACGGCGGATGCCAACTCCCGGTCGCGGCGCACGCGCGCGTCGACGGCGCCGTCCTCCGGCTCGACGCGTTGATCGCCGCCCCGTGGAACGGCGCCGGCGCACCGGTGTCCGCGGCCGAGGCGCGCGACTCGGCGGCCGCGATCGTGCGCGGCTCGCGATCCGGCCCGGTCGACGCGCCGACGGCGCTCGGTCGCTCGCTCGCCGAGGAGCTCCTCGCACGCGGCGGCGCCGAGATCCTCGCCGCGGTCCACGCGGGACGACCCGCATGAGACCGGACGCCGGGGCGCTGGCCGGGGTGCGGATCCTGGTGACGCGGGCGGCGGAGCCCGAGGAGCGCCTGGCGGCGGCCCTCCGGGCGCGCGGCGCGACGGTCGCGTCGGTCCCGCTCCTCGCCTTCGCGCCACCGTCCTCCTGGGAGGCCGCCGACGCGGCGATCGAGGCGCTCCCCCGGTACGCGGCGATCCTCTTCACGTCGTCGAACGGCGTGGCGCGCTTCTGGGACCGCCTGCAGGAGAGGGTGGGGAGTTGCGACCTCCCGGCCTTTCCGGCGTCGGCGTCCATCTACGCCGTCGGGCCGCGCACCGCCGACGCACTCCGCGCGCGCGGCATCTCCGCCGCCGCGATCCCCGACGAACACCACGGGGTGGCGCTCGCCGGCGAGGTCGTGCGGCGGTTGGGGTCGGTTCGCGCCGCGCGGATCCTGTTGCCGCGCGCGGAGGTGGCGAACGAACAACTCCCCGATCGCCTGCGCGCCGCCGGCGCGAACGTCGACGTCGCCGCGGTCTACCGCACGGTGGTCCCGGAGGGCGCGCGGGAAGCCCTCGAGAGGGCGCTGGACGACGGGGTCGACGTCGTCACCTTCGCCTCCGGGTCGGCCGTATCGCATCTCGTCGATCTGCTCGGCGGCCCGCGCGACTCGGCCGAGCGGCTTCGCGGCGCGCGCATCGCCGCACTGGGCGCCGTCACCGCCGCCCGCGCGGCGGCGCTCGGGATCCCGGCCACGATCGTTTCGGACGGGGCCACCGTCGAAGCGCTCGCCGACGCGCTGGAGAAGGACGCGGCGCTCCGGCCCCCGAAAGAATGACCGGAACCGTCAGTCGACGACGAACACCAGCCGGAAACAGGTGCCGCCATCGCGGACGTGCTCGATGGTGCCGCGAATCTGCTTGGTCAGGCTGCGAACGAGCTGCAGCCCGAGCGTTTGGCGCGTGATCCAGGGGGTCTCCCCGGTGATGCCGACGCCGTCGTCGCGGACCGTGAGCTCGAACGAACGATCCGACTCCCGCCGCAGCGAGACGGTCACCCGGCCGCGTCGTCCACCCGGAAACGCGTGGCGAAGTGAATTGGAGACGAGCTCGGTCACGATCAGACCGCAGGGGACGGCGGTGTCGACGTCGAGGTGAAGGGTGCCCTCGCCCGTCTCGACCCGCGCGGAGACCCGGTTCGGCACGATCCCGTACCCCTGGAAGATCTGCCCCACCAGGCTGCGCAGGTAGTCGCCGAAGTCGATCCGCGCCAAGTCCTTCGACTGGTAGAGGAGCTGGTGGACCAGGGCCATCGCCCGGATGCGGAGCTGACTCTCCTGGAACGCCGCCTGCGATGCCGCGCTCGCACCGGTCGTCGCCTGCAAGTGGAGAAGGCTCGCGATCACCTGCAGATTGTTCTTCACCCGGTGATGGATCTCGCGGAGGAGAGCCTCCTTCTCGTGGAGAGACTCCTGGAGCGCCGCCGTCCGCTCCTCGACCTTCCGCTCGAGCTCTTCGCGCGATTGGCGAAGCTCGCGCTCCGCCTCCTGTTGTGCGGTCAGATCGCGGACGAAGCCGGTGAAGAGCGGCGGCACGGTCCCACCCACCCGCGTGATCGCGATCTCCGCCGGGAACTCGGTTCCATCGGAGCGAGCCGCGGGGAAGTGAACGCGGGTTCCCAATACCGGGCCGTCGCCGGTTTCCAGGAACCGCGCGAAACCGCGGCGATGGGATTCGCGAAGCCGTTCCGGAATGATCCGCGACGCCATTTCGCATCCCTCGACGTCCGTCCGGCGATACCGGAAGAGCCGTTCCGCCGCGGCGTTGAACTCGCGGATGATTCCCTTGTGGTCGATCGTGATCACGGCGTCGATCGCCGCTTCGAGAATCGCCCCCTTGCGGGCCTCCGAGTCGCGGGCGGCGCGCCGCTGGTCCTCCCGCTCCCGGACGCTCGCGGCGAGCAGAAGCGCCGTGAATGCCGACGCCGTCAGGAAGGTCTGCATCGCCGTCAGCCCCTCGTGAAGCACGGGCATCGCGAAGGGACCCCAGCCCCGCGCCGTCGAGAACGTCGTCAGGAAGGCGAGGGCGAAGCTGGCCGCGGCGGAACCTCGAGGACCGAATCGGACGGCGGCCCAGGTCAGGATCGGAAAGAAGTAGTAGGTCTTGCGGAGAAGCTCCGGCAGTTGCGGAGCCCATTCGAACAAGACCACGACCGCCGCCAACGCCAGGGTCAAGGCGAGCCCGAACGACTCGACGGCACGCACGGCGCGATGCCCGTCGCGTGTCGGAGCGGGGCAGAAGGCGGTGAGCAGCAGCGGCGCCACCAGCAGATCGGCCGCCAGATCGCCCGACCACCAGGCGATCCAGCTCTCGCCGAACAGACCGTCGGGAACCCTTCCCGCCAGCCACAGGCTGGTCACGCCGATCGTCGCGCTCAGGACGGTGCTCAGGACCGCCGCCAGACCGGCGAGCGCCGCGACATCGCGGATCCGGTCGAGCGCGCAATGAAATCCCACGAGGCGGTCGAGGGCGATTGCGGCGACGTACGCCTCGAGCGTGTTTCCGACGGCGATCCCCAGTGCGGCGGCCGGTGGAGCCCCGAAGCAGACGTTGACCACGAAGGCACCCAACGCGACGCCCGGCCACAGGCGCCGCCCCCACAGAAGCATCGCGGCGAGCGAGATCCCGGTCGGAGGCCAGACCAGCGTCGCGAATCCGGCGACCGTGCCGAGGTGAAGTCCCACCCATGCCGTCGCCACGTAGACCGATGCCAGCAAGCCGATCCGGCCGACGAACGCAAGCCGCGTCCCTACGAAAGGAGGTCTGCCGCGTTCCGTCACGGCGCCGCGGGATGCTCCGCAACGTGGACGGCGGCGGGGATCGTGAAGTGAAAGACGCTGCCACGGCCGATCACGCTCTCGACCCCAATCTCGCCGCCGTGCGCCTCGACGATCCCCTTCGCGATGTAGAGGCCCAGTCCCGTCCCCTTCTTTCGCGCGGCGGCCCTCCAGAAACGATCGAAGAGGTGCGGGCGCTGTTCGTCCGGGATCCCCACCCCGCTGTCACGTACCTCGTATCGCACGCGGTCCCCCACCTGTACTGCGCGAACGGTGATCGAACCGCCGCTCGGGGTGAACTTGATCGCGTTGTCGATGAGGTTGCCCAAGACCTGCTGCAGACGCTCCCGATCCCCGAAGACGCACACCCACTCCGCCGGGACCTCCTCGCGGAGGATGATTCCGTGCTCCTCGGCGAGGGGGCGAATCGTTTCGACCGCCTCGTGGACGAGGGCGCCGGCCGCGCACGGCCGCCGGTCGAGCGACACGGCCCCCGCCTCGATCGACGCGGCGTCGAGCAGGTCGCCGATGAGGCGGTTCATGCGGTGCACCGTGCGTACGACGGCCTGCGCGGCCTGGTTGTCGGGACGATTCCGGGCGATCGACGCCGCGCGGAGCAGGACCGAGCTCAGCAGGTTCCGGAGGTCGTGCGAGACGACGGCCAGCACCTCCTCGCGCATCGAAATCGCCCGTTGAGCCTGCCGATAGAGCAGCGCGTTCTCGAGCGCCATCGCGAGCCGGGCGCCGAAGTCCTCGATGGTGGAAACGTCGCCCGCCGTAAAGCGTCGCTCGGGGTCGTGGAACGAGAGTTGGATCCCGCCCAGTATCCGCTGTCGCGTGGCGACCGGGACGGCGAGCGTCGGCCCGGAGACCGCCGAGCGTCCGGTGGACAGGACGGTGGCGAGAAGACTCCCCGGCGGCGGCGGCTCTTCGCGCTCCTCCCCGGTCGAGTCGATCGTGAGGACCGGAACGACGTGGTTCGTCGCCTTCAACGACAGGCGGCAGGAGTCCGCGCAGCGCGGCGCCAACAGGTCCGCCGCGCGCCGGAGGACGGTGCGGAAATCGAGGGACTCCGCCAGAGCGCGGCTCGAGTCGGAGAGGAACCGCTGGAGAGCCTCCTGCTCCGCGTGGTGACGTTCGATCCCGTGGCGCTGCAGGCTGACCTCGATCGTGGTTCGCAGCTCCCGCTCGTCGAACGGCTTCAGGACGTAGCCGTACGGCTCCGACGCGCGCGCCCGCGCCAGCGTCTCCTCGTCGGCATAGGCGGTCAGGTAGATGACCGGCACGTCGATCGAGGCCAGGATCCGCCGCGCGGCCTCGATCCCGTCGAGTCCCCCTCGCAGTCGGACGTCCATCAGCACCAGATCGGGGCGCCAGGCGAACGCCTGCTCGGTCGCCTCCTCGCCGGTGGCGGCGGTCCGCGCGTCGTAGCCGAATCGGGTCAGCCGGCGCTCGACGTCGAGGGCGACCAGCTGTTCGTCTTCGACGACCAGGATCTTCGGTGCGGCCATGGCCGCGAATTCATGGGTCTCGTACCCGGCGCGTCAAGCGCACATACTGCGTCACGCGGCCGGTGGCTCGCCGGCGGACGCCTTCTCTTTCTTGCGAGGACGGCCCTTCACCACGCGGGTGTCGGCGAAGATGTCGCCGAGGCGGGCCTGCTGCGGATCGGAGGCGAAAAAGTAGCTTTCGATGGCGAGGATCGGCAGTCCGACGATCGCCGCCAGGAACGGACCGGCGACGGGGATCACCAGGAACAACGCTGGTACGGCGAACGGAAGGTTGCGGAGCGCGCTCTCCTTGAGCGTGCAGGGCCGGCGCTGGTCCTTGTGGAGCACGAGAAGTCCGACGAATCGCTTGCCGGGGCTCTGCCCGCCGAAGATCCGGTCGGAGCAGAGCCAGAACAGCACCCCGAACAGCGTCCCGGCCGGCGGAACGAGCAGCGCCAGCAGGAGCCAGATCCCGGCGTCGATCGCCTTCGCCATCACCCGGTCGAACAGCTCCGGCGGCCGCCGCGCGCTCATCGGGCCTTCGAACCCTTTCCGCGGGACCTGGCGGTCCGGGTGAAGGCGAGGAAGGCCATCACCGGCCGCTTCGAGCTGGGCGCGGTCACGAAGTGGATCCCGTCGAGCTGCCAGCCTTGACCGACCCACTCGTTGACCAGACGTTCCAACGTCTCGTCGGTCACCACGCTGGTCTCGACGAACTTGTACGTCGCGGAGCCGGTGCGATCGGCGGTCATCGCTTCTTCTTCGCGGGACGCGCCGCCGGTTTCGCCGCGGCGAGCGGCTTTCCGGTCGCGAGCCGCCGGACCGACCGGACGAGAAGGGCGTAGTCGTCGCTCTTCACCAGGTACCCGTCGGCCCCCGCCTCGTCGGCGAGCGCCTTCAGCTCCGACTCCTCGGTCGAGGAATAGAGGAGGACCCTCACCCCGCGCGCCCCGATCCGATCGCGGATCAGCGCGGCGACTCTGGCGCCGGAGAGCGCCGGCAGGTCGACGTCGATCAGAACCACGTCTGGCGCCGTCTCCTCCACCCGATGCGTCGCCTCGAACGCCGACGAGGTGGTGGCGACCTCGAACCCCTCGGCGGCGAGCCGGTCCTTCACCACCCGGAGCATCAGCGGGTCGTCGTCGACGACCAGCACCCTCTTCGCCGCGCGACTCACCCGGTTCCCTCCGCGAGCAGGCGTGCCGCCTCCCGTGCGAAGTAGGTGACGATCCAATCGGCGCCGGCGCGGCGGATCGAGAGCAGCGCCTCCATCATCGCCCGGTCGCGGTCGAGCCAACCGGCGCGCGCGGCCGCCACGATCGAGGCGTATTCGCCGCTCACGTGATAGGCGGCGATCGGCACGTCGAAACGCGCCCTGGCCTCGGCGACCACGTCGAGGTACGGCAGCGCCGGCTTGACCATCACCGCGTCGGCCCCCTCCTCGAGGTCGAGCGCGATCTCGCGCATCGCCTCGCGTCCGTTCGCGCCGTCCATCTGGTATCCGCGCCGGTCCCCTTTCTGGGGAGCGGAGTCGGCGGCGTCCCGGAACGGTCCGTAGAAGGCCGAGGCGAACTTCGCCGCGTAGGAGAGGATCGGCACGTGGTCGAACCCCGCCTCGTCGAGAGCGGCGCGGATGGCGGCCACGCGGCCATCCATCATGTCGGAGGGGGCGATCACGTCGGCCCCGGCCTTGGCCTGCGAGACGGCGGCGCGGGCCAGCAGTGGAAGCGTCTCGTCGTTGCGGACGTCGACCACCTCCCTCCCGTTCTCGGTCCTCTTCTCGAGGACGCCGCAGTGTCCGTGCGCGGTGTATTCGCAGAGGCAGGTGTCGGCGAACAGGACGAGCGGAAGATCCGTCTCCTTGAGCGCGCGCAGCGCCCGCTGCACCACGCCGTCGTCGGCCCACGCCTGGGATCCGGCTTCGTCCTTCGACGGCGGGAGGCCGAACAGGATCAGGCCGCCGACGCCCGCATCGGCCGCCTCGCGCGCCTCCTGCACCACCCGGTCGACCGACAGTCGGTGGACGCCGGGCATCGATGCCACCTCTGCCCGCACCCCCGATCCCGGGGCGACGAAGAGCGGCAGGATCAGGTCGTCGGCGGAGAGCGAGGTCTCGCGCGACAGACGGCGAAGCGCGGCGGTACGCCGCAGACGGCGCGGCCGCGCCGCCGGAAACCTCACTTCGATCCCCCGACTCCGCCGCCGTCGAGCCAGACGCTGACGATCGACACCTTCAACGTGTTGCCGTCGAGGACGAGGTACCAGGTCTTCTCCTTGGGGGCGGTCGTTCCGTCGATCGAGTCGATCTCCTGTACGGTGACGACCGCCTTGACCCCGACGTCCTTCCCTTTGGCGCTCACCTTCTCGAACGACTTGACGTTCGGCGACTGCAACGCGCGCTCGTAGACGGTTCCGATCAGGTTCTCGCGACCCCGGAGCGCCAGCCGGTCGGAGGGGGAAATCGCCGCCAGCACCCGCTCCTCGTCGTGGGAGCCCAAGGCCAGCACGAACTCCGACACCGCGGCGGAGACGCTCGCCTGGCTGATGCCGGGCGGCACCCCTTTGGCGGCCGGCTCACCCTTCGCGGCCAGGGCGGACGCGGGCACGAGCGAAAAGACGAAGGCGATCGAGGTGACGTGACGCATGGGCAGCCCTCCGGGTCAACGGGACCACGCAGTTTCTTCGGATTGGGCTCCCCCATCAACCCCCAAGCCGGGGCGGGCTGCGGGCGTGGGCCGGTGAGGACGCCTCGTCGGGCCCGGATCCGGCTGCAGGAGGTGCGCGATCAGCAACGTGCCGCAGGCGGCGACGATCGACGCCCCGAGGATCGACAGCCATGCGATCCCGCCGACGCGGCGCGAGAGGAGGCTCAACGCCGACGAGGTCGCGGCGAAGAGGGCCGCCCCCAGTCCGATCCAGGCGGTCGTCGATTGCGTCCAGGCCCCGCTCGCCAGGATGGCGCCGGCGGCGATCCCGGAGGCGATCGCCACCGAGATCGCGACCGGATCGATCGGCTCCTCCTCGAACGGCGGAGCCGATTCGGGGATGACGCCGGAGGGAACGGCGGCGGGAACGGCCTCGCCGGCGACCTCCACCGGAAGGGACGCCGGGGCGGAGCGCGGACGGGGCCGCGCTTCGGAGGCCGGCGGCGGCGCCGGCGGTGGCATCGGGTCCTCGACCGGGGTTGGGTCGACCGGTGCCGGACGCGCGTGTGGCGCCGGCCGGTCGTCGTCGGCGAGCCACGCCGGCGGCTCCGGCGCGGGGGCGGTACGCTCGACGACCCGCGGGGACAAGAGCGAGCCGAGGAGCGCCGCGTTGTCGGCCGCGACCTCCGGAGGGATCGAGGGCTCTTCGCGCCGCGAGGGGGGCGATTCGACCGTCGGCTCGTACACCGAAGGCTCGTCGACCGTCGGTTCGGCGCGTCGGACGATCAGGCGATTCCCACAGACCTTGCACTTCGCCTGCGCGACCTCCGCCGTCAGCTTCGAGTCGGCGAGGTGGTAGACGGTCTGGCAGGCGTCGCAAACGACCTTCACGGCGGCTCCCCTTGCAACGCCTCGAGACGGCGGCGGACGTCGTCCGACTGGGGTCCGTCGGGGCGAAGGTCCAGGAACTGTCCCAGCGACTTGATCGCGCGCTCCTTGTCCCCCCGCTTCTCGTAGAGGAAACCCAGGCTGCGATGGGCGTCGGCGTAGCGCGGATTGAGTCGAATCGCCGTCTCCAGGCTGCTCTCCGCGAGCTCCTCGTTTCCGGACTCCAGGTAGACCGCCCCGAGCAGCGCGTAGCCCTCCGAGCTGTCGGGTGCGAGGTCGACGGCCGCCTTGAACTTCGCGATCGCCTCCGGGTAGCGGCCCTGGGTGAAGGCCTCGTAGCCCTGTTTGAGGAGCGTCTCGGGACCGACCGCGGCGGCGACCGCGGTCGGCGTCGCGGCGGGGGGCGCCGATGCCGGGGGTGCCGACGGCGTCACGGCGGGCGGTCGGGGGACGTCGGACGCGGGATTCGAGGTCGTGGCGGCGACGGCGACGGCGCCGGTCGTCGAGGCGAGGGCCGGTGGTGTCGAAGTCGCCGTGGCGGCGACCGTGGCCGGCGCCGTCTCCGCGGGCGACGCGGCCGGCGCCGGATCGGAGGCGGGGGGTTTCGGCGGAAGCCACGCGCGCCACGGCCCGTCGAGCGGACTCCTCCAAAGGTAGTACGTGCCGCCCGCCGCCGCGAGGATGAAGACGGCGAAGGCCGGCAGCGCGAGCGATCGCCGGCGGGGGGGGATCGCCGCGGCCGGCGCGCTCGCCATCGCCGTCGCGGCGGGAGGCGAGGCCACGACAGGAGTCGGCGGCATCGCGACCGGCGCCGGTGCGGGGGCGGCCTGGGTGATCGTCACCGAGATCGGCGAGACGGGCGGCGGTGGCGCGGGGGGCGGCGCCGGGGGCGCGGGTGGCTTCGACGCGCGCTCCTGCGCCACGAAGAAGGTCTCCAGCTCCCGGATCTCCCCGAGGCATCGCCACTTCTTGCCGTTGTGGCTGATCTCGTCCTCGCGGCCGACCCGCCCCTCGACGATCCAGCGCTGCAAGGTGGTCATCTCGGTGAACTCGAGCATCCCGCCCGTCGGCGGACGGATCTGCCAGCGGCGCGGCTTGTCCTCCGGCAGTTCCGGCGGTGGCGACTCGTCGCGGCGCGGCGCCTCGGGAATCGGCCCCTCCTTCCGCGGAGCGTCGCCCGATGGCCCTTTCTTCACGCGGAAGACGTGCTCGCAGTGCGTGCACCGAACCTTGACGCCGGTATCGGTGATCTTGGCGTCGTCGAAGTCGTACGCCGTCCCGCACTTCTCGCAGGTGACCTTCACCGCGCCCCTCCGACGCAAAGCCGATCGCGCTCCGCCACGATCGTCGCCGTCTCCGGCGCGGCCGGGACGAGTCGCAGGTAGGCGTCGAAGGAAAGGCACGCCTCCGCTCTCCTCCCTGCGCGGGCATGGATCCCGCCCAGGAGGCGATGGGCCTCGGCGAACCCCGGCTCGAGCGCCACCGCCGCCCGAAGCTCGTCGAGCGCCTCCGCGGTGAGTCCACTGGAGAGGAGCGACTGTCCGGCGAGGAGATGCACCCGCGCGCGCTCGGTCGCGGACGGCGTTCCTCCCGGCGACGGCGTCGCGGCGGAAGTGGTCGTCGCCACGGGGGCCGCGCGCGTCGCGGTGGACGCGCGCGCCGGCACCGGCCTCGTCTCGCGGGCGTGACCGCGAACGGGGCTGGCCGCGAGTCGCATCCCGACGATCGCGAGCACCAGACCGAGCAGACCGACCCCGATCGCCGGCAGCGCCACCGGAAAACGGGTGGTGATCGCCGCGAACGCCCGCCGTCTCGCCGCCGCCGCTTCGAACGACGCCATCACACTGGCGACGGTGGAGGTCGCCGCGCGCTCGGCCGGAACGACGCCGGTCGGAAGGGTCCTCGGGTCGTGGCCGTCCGACCCGCCCGATTCGACCGTGGCGGTGGGGGAGGTCGCGGTCGCGGTGGCGGACGACGTCGGTGCGACGGGCGGAACCGGCTCCGGTTCGACGATCGGGGCGGCCGGCGCTTCGGCCTCCGAGGCGGTCGCCTCGGAGACCGGCTTCATCACGCGGAAGACGTTCTTGCAGGCGGGGCAGGTGACCTTGGCGCCGCGACCCTTGATCCTCGATTCGTCGAGGCGATAGCGGGCCTCGCAACGCAAGCACTGGACGACCATCGATCGCCCCCTACGCTACCACGGCACACCCGACGGGCGACTACCCCGGGCGGAGGTCCTTGCCGGCGTATTTGAGGAGGAGCTTGCGGACGCCGCCCCGGTCGAAGGCGACCGAGATCTTGGCGTGGTCCCCCCCCCCTTCGACCGCCTGGATCTCCCCTTCCCCGAACTGCGCGTGGACGATGCGCATCCCACGGCGCCACCGCGCGGAAGGCCCGACCCCGCCATGTCGCCCCGTGGCCGGACGGTCGTCGGCGTCGTCCCACGTGGTTCGCTGGTCGAACTCGTCGTGGGTCGCAGGCGTCGGACCGTCCTCCTCGACCGGCGAACGCCGCGCCCGGACGAACGATCCGGCGGCCGCGAAGAAGCCGTCGCTCGACCCCCGCGCCCACGGCGTCGCCACCCGCGTCATCGCCTCCGGCGGGATCTCGGCGAGGAACCGGGAGGCCCCCATCGGCCGCCGCGGCCCCCAGGTCGCCCGCTCGCTCGCATAGGTGATGAAGAGGCGTTCCCGCGCGCGCGTCATCCCGACGTAGCAGAGACGCCGCTCCTCCTCCAGGGCGCGCGGCCCTGCGTCGGGGTCGAGCGTGCGGCTGTGGGGGAAGATCCCCTCCTCGAAGCCGGTCATGAAAACGATCGGAAACTCGAGCCCCTTCGCGGCGTGGAAGGTCATCAACGTCACCGCGTCGGCGGTCGGATCGAAGTCGTCGACGTCGGCGACGAGCTGCACACGGTCGAGGAAGTCGGCGGCGGTCGCGTCCGGGATCTCCGCCGCCAGCTCGGAGGCCGAGGCGATCAACTGGCCGACGTTCTCGATCCGGCCGCCCGGGTCGTCGCCGCTCGCCGCCATCCCGCTCTTCGCCAGCCAGTCGAGGTAGCCGGTCTCGTCGCAGATCCGCCGGAGGAAGGCGGCCGGTGGCGTGGTACCGACCGCCTCCCGCAACCCTGCGAGCAGCGCGTGGAACTCGGCGATCTTCTTTCGCGTGCCCGACTTGATCTCGGCGATCTCCTCGACGCGGCCCAACGCCTCGCCGAAGCCGATCCGCTCCGCCTCGGCGAACGCCTCGATCCGCTCGACGGTGGTATCGCCGATCCCGCGCGGCGGGACGTTGAGGATGCGCGCGAGGGCGATCGAATCCGACGGGTTGATCGCGGCGCGCAGGTAGGCGATCACGTCCTTGATCTCGGCTCGCTCGTAGAACTTGAGCGCGCCGATCAAACGGTAGGGGATCCCGCGCCCGCGCAGCGCCTCCTCCAGCGCGCGCGACTGCGCGTTGGTCCGGTAGAAGACGGCGATGTCGCGCCGCCGGCGGTCCACCGCGCCCGACCCGCCGGCCGGCGCCGCCGCGGCGAGCCGCTGGATCTCCTCCGCGATCCACCGCGCCTCGTCGCGCTCGTCCTTCGCCTCGAGCAGCGAGATCCTCGAACCGACCGGGTTCTCGGTCCACAGGCGCTTTCCGAGACGCCCCCGGTTGCGCGACACCACCGCCATCGCCGCCTGCAGGATCGTCTTGGTGGAGCGGTAGTTCCGTTCCAGCTTCACCACCTTCGCGTCGGGATAGTCCTTCTGGAAATCGAGGATGTTCTGGATGTCGGCGCCGCGCCAGGCGTAGATCCCCTGGTCGTCGTCGCCGACGCAGGCGAGATTGCGGTACCCGGCCGCGAGCTGCGAGACGAGCCGGTACTGCGCCTTGTTGGTGTCCTGGTATTCGTCGACCAGCACGTGTCGGAAACGGCGCTGGTAGCGCTGGAGCACCGCCGGGTGTTCGTCGAACAGGCGAACCGTGAGGAGCAGGATGTCGTCGAAGTCGACCGCATTGTTGGCGGCGAGCAGCTCCTGGTAGTGGGCGTAGACCTTCGCCACCGTCTGGGTGAAGAAGTCGTCCGCGTCGCGCTTCGACTCCGCCGGCGAGACCATCCGGTTCTTGCAGTCGTGGATGCGCGCCAGCATCGAGCGGGGCGGATGGAAGGTCTCGCTGACGTTCGCTTTCGCCAGCGCCGCCTTCACCACTTTCACCTGCTCGTCGTCGTCGTAGATGCCGAAGCTCGAGGTGTACCGATCGAGACGCCCGTCGATCTCCCGCCGCAGGATCCGCAGGCAGGCGCCGTGGAAGGTGTGGAACCAGGCGTGGCGCGCGAGCTCCTCGCCGAGCTGGGCGGCCAGCCGCGACTTCATCTCCCCCGCCGCCTTGTTGGTGAAGGTGACCGCCAGGACCTCGCCCGGATCGACCCCCGCTTCGGCGGCGAGCCACAACACCCGATAGACGAGGACGCGGGTCTTTCCGCTGCCGGCCCCGGCCAGGATCAGGAGCGGGCCCCCGAGCCACGTGACCGCATCGACCTGTTCGGGATTGAGGTGGGCGTGAAGGTCCATCGGAAACGGGCCAACGGGCCGAAGAACGGCCCCGAAGGATAGCCAAAGACCTTCGGATCGGCGAACGTTTCCACGTGGCGACGAGCGCCGATTCGAACGCGGCCGCGTTCGGCCGAATCCGTGCCGTCCTGTCGGCCGTGACCCCACGGACGCTCGCGCTCCCGGAGTTCGCGCGCGCCTCCGTGCTCGTCCCGATTCTGCATCGGCCGGCGGGACCGACCGTTCTCTTCACCCGCCGCACCGAGACGATGAGCTCGCACAAGGGCCAGATCGCCTTCCCCGGCGGCCGCGCCGACGAAGGCGAGGACGCGGAGTCGGCGGCGTTGCGGGAGGCGAGCGAGGAGGTGGGGCTGGAGCCGTCGCGCGTCGAGGTGGCGGGCCGGCTCGACGACGAGCTGTCGGTGAGCCGATACGTGGTGACGCCCGTGGTCGGAATCGTGCACCGCCCGCCGGCACTCTTCGCGCCGCACGCCGCCGAGGTGCGCGAGGCGTTCGAGGTCCCGCTCGCCCGCCTCTCCGACCGATCGTTCCTGCGGGAGGAGATCTGGGACGTCTCGCGGATGCCGCCCGGAGCGCCGGTGGAGGCGATGACCCGGCTGCGCGCCGAGGAGCTCGACGAACACGGCCGCTACCGGGTCTACTTCTTCGACGGCGGCCCCGATCGGGAGATCTGGGGATTGACCGCGCGGATCCTGAAGCGGCTCCTCGACGTCGCGTTCGGCGCCGGCCCGGCGTGAACGCGCGGTGAAACGGCCGTCATCGCCGTCACGCCGACGACATTTTTCCGTCACCGCCGGTACCCGGATTTCGTCGCCGCCGGCGTGACCCGCGCCACGAGGCGGGACCTAAGACGAGCCGGCGCGTCGAGCGTGTAGAGGGCATCGTACTTGCTCCACCCGATGCCCCATGGACCGCAAGTACATCCTCGCGATCGTTCCCGCGCTCCTGTCGGCCGGGTTCCCGCTCCTGGCGGTGCATCGCCCCGCGACCCCCACGCGGGCGGCGGCCGAGGATTCCTCGATCGCCGGCGAGCGCCTGACCGCCACCGCCGCATCCACGGCCACGGTCACGACCTCGTCCACGGCCCCGGCCGCGGCCGCGGCCTCGGACTCGGCCGCGACCGCCTCCGCGGTCGCGAAACCGCGCGCGGCGGCGAGGGCGGTCGCGACCGAAACCGTTGCCGCAACCGCGTCGGTGGTAGCGCCGGCCCCCCGCTCCTCCTTCTGCCCCGCCGGCACGCACGAGGAGCGGCGCACCGACGCGAACGGGCGCGAGCGGTTCTGCCTGCGTCCCGACCGGGCGGGGATCGGCTTCCGCCAGGGGCCCTACCTCGCCTACTACCCCAACGGCCGGCGCAAGCTCTCCGGGCAGTTCGCCGACGGCGGCCCCGACGGCCCCTGGACCGAGTGGCACCCCAACGGACGCAAGGCCTCCGAGGGACACTACGTCGACGCCAAGCGCTCCGGCGGCTGGACCTTCTGGTGGGAGAACGGCCAGCGCAACGCGGTCGGCGCGTACCGTGGCGGCGTGAAGCACGGACGGTGGACCTACTTCGGCGAGGACGGACGCAAGCAGGCGGCGGGCGAGCTTCGTACGTCCGATCGGCTCGAACAGGAGCAGGGGACCTGGACCTATTGGCACCCGACCGGAACGAAGAAGAGCGAAGGGAAGTTCCGGGACGGGCGGCGCGACGGACCGTGGACCGAGTGGGACGAGCGCGGCCGGGTGCTGTCGATCGCCTACTTCAAGAACGGAGAACGGGAATGAGAGCGCCCGATCGCAAGTTCGGCCGCCTCGCGACGGCGTGGGCGCTGGCATTGGCGTCGTCCTTCGCCGTCGCCGCCTGCGCGCCGAAGTTCACCCACACCGGCGACGTGCTCGCCCGCGCCGGCGATTGGGAGACGGCGCTCGCCCATTACCGCCAGCTCGCCGTGAAACACCCCGACGACCCGCGGATCGACCGGCGTCTCGAGCGTGCCGAGCGCCAGGTGGCGCGCCTGCTCACCCGGAGGGGCCACGAGGCGAACGCCGACGGAAGGCCCGCGGAGGCCGGCGATTGGTGGCGGCAGGCGATCGCCCTGATTCCCAAGGACGAACGCGCCGCGAGCGCGCCGTTCCGCGCCATCGACGAGAACCTGTCCGCCCTGGAGTACGAAGGGGATCTCGCGCTCGCGGAGCGGCGGTTCGACGACTCGCTCCGCGCCTTCGAGGCGATCCTCGCCGTGGCCCCCGAGCGGGTGGAGATCGTCCAGAAGCAGATGGAGGCGAAACAGGCCTACGCCGACGAGCTGCACCGGCAGGCCGAGGATCTCGCCGCCCGGAACCTGATCGGCGCGGCGCTGGTGGTCGATCTCCGCGCGCTCGCCACCGATCCGATGCAGCCCTCCGCCTTCGTCAGCGGCGAGGCCCGCAAGCGGATGCTCCAGGCGAAGAGCGGCGTGACGCTCTCGGAACCGCGGATCGAAGACCGCGGCTTCCGTGCGCTCGCCGCGCTTCTCGCCGCGAAGCTGGGCCCGCGGATCGACGACTTCCCGCCCTACGGACGGGGGGCCGCCGGGGTGGCCTCGAAGGCGAGCCTCGTCGTCACGATCGAAGAGTTCCGGCGCGACGAGACGGTGCGGGAAGGGACCGACGAGCTCCCGAACCGCGCGCCCCCCTCCAAACAACCGATCCCCAATCCGGCGATCGCCGCGGCGCGCGCGCTCATCACCGAGCGGACCCGGGCGTTGACCGACCGCCAGGCGGCCCTCAAGGCCGCGCTCGCCGCCGCGACCCGCAAGCGCGGTGCGCGCGATGGGGCGGAGGCGAAGCGCGCGGGTCTCGAGGCGGCGCGCGCCGTCGACAAGGCGCGCGCGGAGCTCGAGGCGGCGCGCGCGACGCTCGCCAGCCTTCCGGCCAAGGTGCCCCCGCCGCCCCCCGCCCCCACCTGGACCCTCCCGTGGAAGGAGACGACGAGGTCGGTCGAAGCGCGGGTGACGTTTGCGATCGTGGAGCCCGAGTTCGCCGAGCCGGTCTCGCTTGTGATCACCGAGCGGGTGGCCCGCACCGACCGCGAGCACGCCGGCAACGCCGCGCAGTCGGTCGAGGCCGATCCGCTGCTGCTGCCGGCGTTCGAGGCGCTGGTCGAGGAGTTGGGCTCCACGCTCGGCGCCGGCGCCAAGGTGATCGAGCTCGCGCGCGCGCGACGCATCGGGCGGCTGGTCGAACAAGGACGCGAGCACCTCGCCGCCGACCGGGAGAACGAGGCGATCGACGCCTTCGTGCAGGTGCTGTTCATCGCCGGACCGGCCGCGCTGCCGGGCGATGCCCGCGAGCTCCTGATCAAGAACCTCGCGCACGACCGCCTCACCGAGATCGCCTCGCTCCGGTAGCGGCTCCCGCGACCCGGCGCCGGCTAGGCGCCGGGTTCGCCGACGAAGCGCACGCGCTCGAACCCCATCCCGCGCAGCAGCCGCTCGATCGCCGCTTCGGCGCCGGCACGCGCGCGGGCGTGGAGGACGCTGTCGGCGGCGACGTCGGCCTCGATGGCGAACTTCGCGCGGTCGAGCAGCTCCGCCGTCTGCGCCGAGTCGAGGTTGGAGCGGATCACCTCCGTCTCCCCCGGACGAAGTTCCACGCGCGTCACGATCGGCGGTAGGGCCACCGTCACCCGCTCCCCCTCTACGCGCAGGGATCCGGCGTCGAGTCGGTTCATGTCGAGGGAGAGGTGCGCGTCGGCGAAGACGATCGCCGAACCGACCGGCGGGTCGACGGCATGGGCCGTCCACGCCCGGAGCGCGGTCCACAGCGACTCGGCGGCGGGCGGATCGACTTCGTAGGTGACCTTCTTGTAGGTCCGCACCGAGAGCGTCTCGAGCCGAGCCACCTCGCGAACCTTCTCCACCACCGCCGGGGGATCGGGCAGCCGGCGGCGCTCCGGTGGCGCGCTCCAGGACCAGAGCCATGCCGCCACCGCGAGCCCCCCCAGGAATCCCACCGTCAGCGTCCGGGTGGTCGCGCCGATTCGAAACCTCGCCGCCATGCCGTTCGGTGGAGCAGCCGGCGTGCCAGGCGAGATCGCTGCGATTTCGGCCGGCGCGCGTCTCCCCCCAGCCACAGCGCGTGTCCGCCGGGACCTCGGCGACGTCGGGCCGGTCGCCGGACCCCGCGGCTTGGCGGACCAGACGTTTGTATGGCATCCTGCGGTCGATGGACGAGCTGACCGACGCCCAAGCCAAGGTTCTCCGGTTCGTCGCGCGCGAGATCCAGGAGAACGGCGCGCCCCCCACCTTCCGCGCGATTGCGGCGCAGTTCGGTTACAAGTCGACGCGCGCCGCGCAGGACCACGTCGCGGCGTTGGTTCGGAAAGGCCACCTCGAGCACCGGCCGGGGATCGCGCGGGGCCTTCGCCTGGCGAGCCCCGGCGCGGCGCGCCCGTCGTCGTTGAACGTGCCGGTTCTCGGTCAGATCGCCGCCGGTTCGCCCCGGGACGCGAGCCAGCTCCCGCTCGGCGCCCTCCCCTTCCCGTCCGATCGCTCGCGGGCCGTCGGCGAGCCCGCGCTGTTCGCGCTGCGCGTCACCGGCGACAGCATGATCGACGCCGGCATCCTCGACGGCGACTACGTGATCGCGCGCGCCCAGCGCTCGGCCGGACACGGCGAGATCGTGGTGGCGCTTCTCGACGGCGAATCGACCGTCAAGCGCCTTCACCGCGCGGCCGGCAAGGTGCTGCTCGTCCCCGAGAACGCACGATTGAAGCCGATCCCGGTCGCCGGCAAGGAGCTTCAGATCCAGGGAAAGGTGATCGGCGTCCAGCGGTACTACTAGGATCAGGCGGTCGGCTGCGGATTCGCCGGCGCGCCGCCGGCGGGCGCGGCCGCGCCCGGCACGGCCTCCGCCAGCGCTTTGCGCGCGACTCGGGTGACGACGATCGTCACCGCGACGGTGGCCAGACCCGCGATGATCTGCATCACGAGCTTGGCGTTGCCGCCGGTCGCCGCCGTCCCGCCGGACGCGGCCTGCAACGCCAGCTTCCCGGCGTGCCCGAAGTAGACGTACATCGCGGTGCCGGGGAGCATCCCGAGCCACGACGCGAGCGCGTAGTCGCGGAATCGGACCTGGGTCAGTCCGTAGGCGTAGTTCATCCAGGTGAACGGAAACGCCGGCGACAGCCGCGTCAGCAGCACGATCTTGAACCCCTGGCCCGCGACCGCGCGATCGACGGCCTGGAACTTGGGGAACGAGGCCATCTTCGCCTCGACGAAGCGGCGCGCGAATCGACGGCCGATCAGGAATGCGAGGCACGCGGTGGTGGTGCTCCCCACCGAGACGGCCGCCGTCCCCACGACCGGACCGAACGCCGCGCCGGCGCCGAGCGTGAGCAACGACGCCGGAAGCAGCAACGCCGCGATGGCGTAGCCGAGGACGAAGACGACCACCCCCGTCGGGCCCAGCTCCTGGATCCAGGCGAGGAACCGCTCGAGCAGGTCCCGGACCGGGAGGACGCGCAGCACGTAGAAGAGCAGCCCCGCGATGGCGAGCGCCGCGAGGATCCGCACGATCCGGGACGCGTTCGGGCTCGCGCCGCTCACGACTTGCCCAGGAGCTCGTTGAGCGACCAGTCGTAGTCGATGTAGGAGACGGCCCCCGACTTCACCGCCGCCTCCACCGCCGGCCTCTTGTCGGCAGGCGCGTACCGCGCCGCGAATCCCGGACCGCTTCCGTAGGCGGCTTTGAAGTCGCCGTTGAACCACTTGAAGATCATCGAGATCTGGATGCGGTTCCCGTCGACCACCAGGCCGTAGGGGCCCGCGAGGTACGTCCGCGCCTGGTCCTCGAGCTGCTCCAGCAGGCGATCGGCGCGATACGGCTCGGCGCGCAACGGCGGGCATCCCTTCGACGCGCAGACCAGCGCCATGTGCACCAGCGGCGTGTCGTAGCTCTTGCGCAGGTTCTTGTGCTCGATGTCGTCGAGCGTCAGGTCGCCGAGCGCCGTCTTGTGCTTCCGCCCGTCCCACGCCCCTTTGATCTGTTTGATCGAGTTGGCGGGCGCGGTGTTGAACAGCCCGCCGGCGCTCTTGATCGGATGGTTGTCGAGGATCGTGACCAGGGTGAAGGCGTTGTAGGCGTTCACCAGGTAGGCGATCCGCGCCTCCTTCGACGCCGCGTCGAACGACGCCTTCGAGACGCCGCCCACGTCGCGCACGTAGGCGTCGAGCCTGGCGCGGTCCTTCTTCAGACCGGCGTAGTCGACCTTCCCCGCGCGCACGTAGGCGGTGAGCACCTCCCCGTAGCCGGTCTCGTCGACCAGGTTTGCCTGCGGCCCCGCCGCCAGGATCGCCACCGCCGCCAACGCCGCCGATGCGCTCATCGAAAATCCCCCCGACTGAAGAGCAACGATACTACTTGCCGCCCCCCGGGCGACAGGGTTGACTCCGCGCCCGTGCCGCCCAAGCCGCCGACCCGACGCCCGAGCCTCGCCCGAACGCCGATCGGCTACGAACCGGCGCCCGGAGAGCGACCGCGCCCGACGCCGCCGGCGAGGGGGCCGCGACCGCAATCGACTCGACGGCCGCCACGGGGGCGGAATTCGACGCCCCCCCGGAGAGCGCCGCTCCCGTCGATCGAGCGCGCGATCCTCTACGAGGACGCCGACCTCGTGGCGGTGTCGAAGCCGGCGGGGGTTCCCGTCGCACAGGAGAACGAAACCGAGGCGACGCCGTCGTTGCAGACGCTGGTGAGCGCCCACCTGGCGCGGAAGGGGGAAGGCACGTCGCTGATCGGTCCGCGCGCGCGCCTCGTCCATCGCCTCGACCGCGACACGAGCGGCGTCGTGCTGTTCGCGAAGAGCCCGCGTGCCCAGGCGCATCTCGCCGGCGACCTCGCCGCGGCACGCGTGGAAAAGGTCTACTTGGCGATCGTCCGCGGCACGCCGGACCCCGAGTCGGGGATCATCGACAGGCCGATCGGCCGCCACACGGTGAAGCGGTCGTTGCGCCAGGTGGACGGGCTCGACGCCAAGGAGGCGCGCACCCGCTTCCGCGTCGTCGAGCGTTTCCGCGGCGGTGCCTTCTCGTTGATCGAGGCCCGTCCGATCACCGGCCGCACGCACCAGATCCGCGTGCACCTGGCGTCGATCGGCCATCCGCTCGCCGTCGATCCGCTCTACGGTGGAGAGAATCGCGCGCCGATTGCAAGTCTGACACGGTTGTCGTTGCACGCCGCGTCGATCGCCTTCTCGACCCCCGCACGACGCGTGCCGGTGACCGTCGAAGCGGCGCTCCCCGACGACTTCCGCCGCGCCCTCGACGGGTTCCGCGCCTCGCCGTAGGTCTCGTCGGCTCGCGCGACGAGGTGCCGTCGGGTGGCACGTCTCCTGTATGCTCGGGGGCGGGCACTCCAACGAGGAGCGTATGCGCAAGATCACACTGGCCTTTCTCGCCGTGGCCGCCGCCGGATGCGCGGAGGACATCGATTCGGACGAGGTGGCGACGGACGGCATCTACGCCAACTTCGTCATCACCGCCGTCGAGGGCACCAGCCGCGTGGCCGCGGTGCTCAAGGCCGGAGGGATCGACTCGAACACCTACCTCGAGCTGACCGAGAACGACGCGCTGGTCGCCTACGCCGGAGAGTTCTCGGAGACGATGGCCGAGTCCGACTCGTTCGACTACATCTCCTACCACGCGGACTTTCCGGTCGACGAGGAGGACACCCTGTTCAAGGTCTCCTTCCTGCGGTCGCACGCGGAGGACGAGGAGTGCAACGGCGTCAGCGCCCCGAACTCGACGGTGAC
>CAYJRR010000045.1:0-33251 GCA_964372275.1 uncultured bacterium | reverse complement strand
GGCGTGAAGACCCGCGATGTGCCCGAGACGCGCACGCCGAGACCGACGGTGATCCCCGTCGGACGCCCGCGCCCTTCGCGCGGCGAGGTGGGGGCGCGGACGGTGTCGTAGTAGAGGTCCTGGAATTCAACGCGCTCCTTCTTGAACCCGGTGGTCGACACGTTCGCCAGGTTGTTGGCGATGGCGTCGATCTTGGCGGTTTGCGCCTCGAGGCCGGTCGCGGCGGTGGAAAGGGCTCGCAGCATCGGTTCCTCCCTTAGATCTTCCCCAGGTTCGTGGACTTCCGTTCGGCCTCGTCCTGGGCCTTGATCGACTGCTGATAGGCCTCAAACGCGCGGGTGGCGACGATGACGTCGACCAGCGAGTCGATCGCCGACAGCGGCGTGCGGTTCAACGCTCCGACCGTGAGTACGGGCTCGACGACGTCGACCGCGGCTTCCGGCTCGAAGGCAAGCAGGTTCGCCCCTTCGCGGGTCACGCCCGCCGGATCGACGACCTGCATCAACCGGAGCTGGCCCAGCTCGACGCTGTCGGCGGAGACGAGCCCTTCCGGCGTGATCGACATCGGTAGCGGCGATCGGAGCGTTCCGCGGTCCGAAAGGACCGGATATCCCGCGTCGGAGACGAGCACGCCTTCGGCGTCCTGGTGGAGGGAGCCGGCGCGGGTGAGTCGCTCGCCGTTCGGCGTCTCCACGACGAGGAAGGCGCCGTTGGCCGGCGCCACGTCGAGCGGAGCGCCGGTCTTTTCCAGGGGCCCCGACGAAAGGTCGATCTGCGAGGCGGCGCGAGGGAGCGTCGCCCCATCGCCGGCCGCCGGCTGCGGATCGGCGTGCGCGAAAAACCGCTCGGGCATGAACCCGGGGGTCGAGGCGTTGGCGATGTTGCTGGAGATCGCCTCGATCCGCCGTTCCGAGGAGAGCGCACCTGCGAGCGAGGTATAGATGCCGTCGGCCACGAAGGGGGACAATGCACGTGCCAGTCCACGGGGGAGGGCGAGGCAAGTGAAGTGCGCACAACGCTTTTCGGCTCCCGGATCGGTCTCGGTGTCAAGCCGTTGACGGGCGGTCGCGGTCCTTCGTCATGCACGTGACGCTGTCCCGGCCCCGGCGGCTTTGGGCTATAGTTACCCCATGTCGACCCCCACCACCGGCGGAGCCCCGCCGGGCGGTTCTCCACCCGGCGTTCCCGCCGCCGGTTCCTCCGGTCTCGGGGCGATGGTCTTCAATCGTCTTTCCAAGCAGATACAGGCCGGAAAATACGAAGTTCCGCTGCTGCCGCAGGTCGCGATCCAGGTTTCGCAGCTCAGCCGGATGCCCGAGGTTCCGCTCGATCGACTCGCGAACCTGATCATCTCGGACCAAGCGTTGACCGCGAACATCCTGCGGGTGGCGAACAGCGCCTTCTTCCGGCGGGGAAATCCGTGCGATTCGATCCCCGCCGCGCTGGTGCGGTTGGGGACGAACTCGATCCGCGAGATCACGCTCGCGCTGTCGGTGCGATCGAAGCTGTTCACGCCCGGCCGCTTCAACGACCTGTTCGACGCGCTCTGGAAACACGCCTCGGCGGTCGGTGGCGCGGCGCGCGTATTGGCGCAGCTCACCGGATTGAATCCGGACGGCGCGTACCTTTGCGGACTGATCCATGACATCGGCAAGCCGATCGCGCTGAACACGGCGATCGAGATCGGAAAGGTGCAGGACGTCTCCGACGCCGAGATCCGAGCGGCGCTGCCGCGCGTCTTCGAGGCCTTTCACCAGCAGATCGCCGGACATGCCGCGAAGGCGTGGAACTTCCCCGATTGGGTCTGCGAAGCGGTCCGGTTCCACGAGGAGCCGAACAATTCGAAGGAGTTCGTGCGGGAGACATGGATGGTCCACCTCGCCGATCGCCTGGTGAAGGCGATGGACGCGAGCGACGGGCAGGAGATCCCCACCTTCACCGAGGAGGAGCTCAAGCCCTCCGGCCTGACGCCCGAGAAGGTGACCCGCGCCGGTCTCCGCATCGCGGAGATGTGGCTGGAAAAAGAGCTGACGGTGGTGTGAGCCCGTCCGGTTCCAATCCGGGTGGTTCCGGCGAGTCCGCACCCGCGTCGCGGAACTTCGCCCACCAGCTCGGCGGACAGATCTTCGTCCTGCTGGCGAAGCAGATCCAATCGGGAAAGTACGAGGTCCCTCTCCTCCCGCAGGTCGCGATTCGCGTTTCGGAGATGAGCCGGATGGCGGAGGTGCCGTTCGACAAGATCGCGAACCTCATCATCTCGGACCAGGCGCTGTCCGCCAACATCCTGCGGGTGGCGAACAGCGCCTTCTTCCGTCGCGGAAACCCGTGCGATTCGATCCCCGCCGCGCTGGTGCGGCTCGGTACCAGCACGATCCGCGAGATCACGCTTGCGTTGTCGGTGCGCGCCAAGCTTTTCAAGCCCGGACGTTTCAACGACGTGTTCGAGCAGCTGTGGCGACACGCCTCGGGGGTCGGCGGGGCGGCGCGGGTGGTGGCGCAGATCGCCGGGAAGAACGCGGACGGCGCGTTCCTCTGCGGGTTGATCCACGACATCGGCAAGCCGATCGCGCTGAACACGGCGATCGAGATCGGCAACCTCCAGGAGATCCCTGACGCGGAGATCCGCGGCGCGCTGCCGCGTGTCTTCACCGCCTTCCACCAGCAGATCGCCGGCCGCGCGGCGAAGGCGTGGAACTTTCCCGACTGGGTCTGCGAAGCGGTCCGCTTCCACGAAGAGCCGAACAACGCCACCGACTTCCGCAAGGAGACGTGGCTGGTCCACATCGCGGATCGGATGGTGAAGGCGCTCGATACCTCCGCCGGTGCCGAGCCGGCGCGCTTCGTTCCCGACGAGGTTGCCGCGTCCGGGATGACCCCGGAGCAGATGGAACGCGCGTCGGCGAAGGTGGCCGAGCTTTGGGCCCAGAAGGAGATGTCGGTCGTTTGAAGCCGGTCGTGCTGAGGGCGGATGCGTCGCCGGAGATCGGGACCGGACACGTGATGAGGCTCATCGCGCTCGCCGAAGGGGTGCGCCGGCGGGGTGGGGTGCCGTCGCTCGCCATCGGGGCGGACGTCGCGCCCGCGATCTCCGCGTTCGCCGGAGGCCGGGGGGTGGAGCTCGTACCGGTCGACGCCCCCACGGGCAGCGATACCGACGCCCGCCGCGTGGCCGACCTTTGCCGCTCGATGGAGGCGGAGGCCTGCATCGTCGATGGATATCGGTTCGGCGCGGGATTCTTCGAGGATCTGAGATCCTCCTTGGCGCCGGACTGCGTGCTCGTTGCCATCGACGACCTCGGAACGCCTCCGATCCGCGTCGACCTGGTGGTCAATCCGAACTACGCCGCCGAGGCGATGGCCGGTTACGGGCGGCCGAGTTCCACGGCATTCCTGCTCGGCCCTCGATTCGCGATGCTTCGCTCCGAATTCCTCCGGCCCGCGACCGATCCGGGCGAGGAGAGGCCGTCGCCCGACGGTCGCCTTCGCGTCCTGGTCACGTTCGGCGGCTCCGACGTGGCGGGCGCGACGGCGCGAGTCGTTTCCTTGCTTCGGCCGTACCCGGTCGACGTGCTCGCAATTCTCGGTGCCGCATATTCCGGACAGGTAGTAGACGAGAACGGGCCCGGCGTCGCCAACGTCCGTGTGCTCCGGGGCGTCGGCGACATGTCCCGCCTGATGAGGAGCGTCGATCTCGCGATCTCGGCCGCGGGTTCGACGCTGCTGGAGCTCGCCTACCATCGCGTTCCAACGCTCGCCTTCTGCGTGTCCGAGAACCAGGAGCGCGCCGGTGAGGCCCTCGGTCTCGACGGCTACCTCGTCTACGGCGGTTGGTTCGATCGGTGCGACGATACTTCGCTCGGCGGGTTTTTCCGGACGCTGATCGAGAGCGCCGGCGAGCGGCGCCGGCTGCGGGCCCGCCTCCGTGGGCTCGTCGACGGCGGCGGCGTAGACCGGATCCTGGACGCGGTCGAGGAGATCTCTTCCAGAAAGAGGGCGCATCGATGAAGTTCGGCGAACGGATGTCGGCCGGTGGGTGCTTCGTGATTGCAGAGGCCGGAAGCAATCACGACGGCGATCTCGAGCGGGCACGACGGCTGATCCACGTCGCGGCGGAGGCCGGGGCCGATGCGGTCAAGTTTCAGCTGTTCACTGCCGCGAAGCTCTACGCCCGTGAAGCGGGGGTCAGCGATTACCTAGGTTCGAAGGAATCGATCTACTCGATCATCGAGCGGATGGAGCTGCCGCCATCCTGGTTGCCGCTGCTCAAGTCGGAATGCAATTCGCGGGGGATCGAGTTCATGGCCTCGGTCTTCGACGAGGCCGCCCTCGACGTGCTGGATCCGTACGTGACGGTGCACAAGTGCGCCAGCTACGAGCTGACCCACCACCCGCTGCTCGCGCGGATGGCGGCCAAGGGAAAACCGCTCATCCTGTCGACCGGCGCGGCCGACCTGGAGGAGGTGGCCGAGGCGGTCGACGTCGTCCGCCGCGCCGGGGGAAAGGCGCCGGTGCTGTTGCAGTGCACGGCGAGTTATCCGGCCCCCATCGAGCAGTCGAACCTGCGGGCCATGCTCTCCATGGCCGAACGGTTTGGCTGCCTCACCGGTCTCTCGGATCACACGTCCGAGCCGACGATCGCGCCGACGTCCGCGGTCGCGCTCGGCGCACGGGTGATCGAGAAGCACTTCACGCTCGATCGGACGCTCCCCGGACCGGACCACAAGTTCGCGATCGAGCCCGGCGAGCTGGCGGACATGGTCTCCACGATCCGCGCGGTCGAGCGTGCACTCGGAGACGGGCGGAAGGTGCCCTTGCCGGCGGAGACGGAGCTCCGATCGTTCGCCCGGCGGAGCCTCTTCGCCATCCGGCCGATCCGCTCCGGTGACCGTTTCGACGAGAGCAACGTCGCCGCGCTCCGGTGCGGCAAGTTGCCGGCAGGTCTGGCGCCCGCGCGGTGGGAAGGGCTCCTGGGACGGAAAGCGTCGCGGGACGTCGCGCCGAACGTCGCGGTCCGGGAGGAGGACGTCGAGGGCGGAACGTGGAACCTGCGCCGGGCGACGGCCGAGGACGTCGAAGCGATCTGGCGTT
Source organism: uncultured bacterium (assembly GCA_964372275.1). GTDB lineage: Bacteria > CAYJRR01 > CAYJRR01 > CAYJRR01 > CAYJRR01 > CAYJRR01. The sequence continues at coordinate 28,163 of CAYJRR010000045.1, read as the reverse complement.
GGAACAACGACCCCTCGGTGCGGGAAGTCTCGCGGTCGACGGAGCCCATCCCGTGGATCGATCATCAGCGGTGGTTTCGCGATCGCCTGGCGGATCGCGATACGGTGCTCCTGGTCGTCGAGACCGGCCGCCGGAGCGTCGGTGTCGTCCGGCTCCAGAAACGGCGCGACGCCTCGGGCGTCGAACGGGCGGAGGTGTCGATCGCGATCGACTCGTCCGCCCGTGGCGCCGGTGTCGGCCGGTGGGCGCTCGAGCAACTCTGCCGCTCCTGGGCGCCGGCGCTCGGCACACGCGAGCTGGAGGCCTGGATTCTCGACTCGAACGTCGCGAGCCGGAGGGCCTTCGAGTCGGCCGGATTCGAGAAGGTTGGTGTGCGCGACGTCGATTCGCGATCGTTCTCCATCTACCGACGCTCGTCGGGATCCGGTCATTGACCGATCGCATTTCTGGTGCCACTGTCAGTGCGCATGTCGCGGAAGGAAGAGGGTGCGCGATCGGACGTGGAGCGCCTCGAATCGTTGTGGGGAGGTGCCTTCGGCAACGAATACATCGAGCGCAACCGGGGTGCGGCCGCATCGCGTGAGCCGTTCTGGCGCGGACTCCTGGGGGAGTTTCCCGCACGGAAGGTGCTCGAGGTGGGATGCAACGTCGGTCAGAACCTGACGTGGATCGCGACGTGCGTCGAGCCGGGCAACGTGTTCGGTGTGGACATCAATCGGAACGCCTTGCACGAGCTTCGAACGTCGGTCCCCGGCGTGAACGCCGTCTGGTCTCCCGCCCGGGAGCTGCCGTTCCGTGATCGATGGTTCGACCTCACATTCACCATGGGCGTCCTCATCCACCAGCCGGAAGAGTCGTTGCCGCTGGTGATGGGCGAAGTCGTCCGTTGCTCCAGCCGGTGGGTCCTGTGCGGCGAGTACTACGCCGACCAGCCGACCGAGGTCCCGTATCGCGGCCAGGAGGGGGCTCTCTTCAAGCGGGATTTCGGCGGACTCTACGCGAGCCTCTTCCCCGAACTCGTTCTCCGCAAGCGCGGCTTCCTCGCGAAGAGCGATGCGTGGGACGACTTGACCTGGTGGCTGTTCGAGCGGACCTGAATCGGAGATCGCGAGGCGGCCATGAGGCGGGTGGTCATCGTTCAGGCGCGGATGTCGTCGACGAGGCTACCCGGAAAGGTGCTCGCGGAGGTGTCGGGTCGTTCGATGCTCGCCCACCAGCTCTCGAGGTTGCGCGAGTGCCGAGCCGTCGACGACGTCCTCGTCGCTACCACGACCGGCTCCGGGGACGACGCGGTCGTGGCCCTCGCGCGCGCGGAGGGTATCCCCTGGTTTCGGGGAAGCGAGTCCGACGTGCTGTCACGTTACGTCGGGGCGGCTCGGGAGGCGCGGGCCGACGTGGTCGTTCGCGTCACGGCCGACTGTCCACTTATCGACCCTGTCACGGTCGACGCCGTCGTTCGAAGCGTGACCGATCCGGCCGATCCGTGCGATTACGCCTCGAACACCGTGGTGCGAACGTTTCCGCGGGGACTCGATGCCGAGGCGTTTCACGTCGACGTCCTCTGCCGGATGCACCGGATGGCGACGTCGGCGCCGTCGAGGGAGCACGTGACCTACTACCTGCACCGCGAGCGGCCGGAGCTCTTCGTCCGGCGAGACGTCGTGCAGGCGCGCGACGACTCGGACCTGCGCTGGACCGTCGACACGGAGGACGATCTCGCCCTGATCCGGCGGATCCACGCCCTCGCCGGTCTTCCCGACCGGCGCCCGTCGTTCGACGAGCTCGTCGACCTGGTCCGGCGCACGCCGGAGCTGATGGCGATGAACGCCCACGTCCGACAGAAGGGCGAGTGACGGCTAGAAAGTGATCGAACCCTGCACCGGCCGGGCGCGGTCGGCCTTGGCCTCGATCACCATCGTGCCCGGAGGCGGGGAAAGGATCACCGCGGAGGCGATGCCGGAGCTGTCGGTGGTTGCGACGCCGACGATCGAGCCGGAGTCGATCTCCGACTCGAGGATCCGGAATCGGACCTCCTCGCCAATGGCCGGGGTTCCGACCATGTTCAGGAGGGTGGCGACGGCCATGGTGCTGGTCTCGTCCGCGGCGAAGTCGATCGTCAGGTACTGCGATTCCGCGAACGATTCGATCGGGGCGTAGCTGCTGGCGTTGTCGGAGTGCTCGGCGCGCACCTTCACTTCGACCCGTCCGTCGCGCTCGCCGGTCACCACGGTGACCTGCGCGTGGCCGTTGGCGTCGGTGACCGCGTGGCGCGGGCCCGCGAACCCGCCGGTGGAATCGTCGATGGTGAAGGTGATCTCCTCGCCCGCGGCCGGCTCGACGGTGGGGGAGCCCCCTTCGGTGTCCGACGGCGTGGTGCGGTTCACGTTCACGCCGAAGATCAGCGTCGTTCCCTCGAACACCTTGCCGCCCGTCGACAGGTCGTTCCCGTCCCCGTCGGTCACGGTCAGCGTTCCGTCGACGACGAAGGTCTCCGGTCCGACGCACGCGGTCAGGAGCGCGAGCGAGAGAAAAAGAGCGGCGATCGTGCGGCGGGCTTGCGGCGTCACGTCGTGACCCCCTTCTCGATCTTGGATTGGTGAAGTCGTGCGCGCATCTTGAGGAGCGCGGCCGAATGGATCTGAGAGACGCGCGAGACGGTGACGCCGAGGACCTGGGCGATCTCGGCGTAGTTCAATTCGTCGTAGTAGTAGAGCGTCAACACCGAGCGCATCGACTCGGGGAGCGTCTTCAGGACCTCCTGCAGCGCGCCGGCGAGCTCCGCGCGGCTGACGAGCTCGAAGGCGTCGGGCTGCTCGGTGTCGGCGGAGGTCTCCTCCCCCTCCTCGTCGAAGAGCGAGGCTTCCGTCCCGACGGCCATCGCGGCGCGCGACGCTTCCAGCCGGTTCCGGAACTCCTCCTCGCTGGTCTTCAGCTCGGCCGCCATCTCGGCATCGCTCGGATCGCGTCCGAGGTGGCTCCGCAGCTTGCGGAACGCCGCCTCGATCTCACGGGATGCATCGCGGGCGGAGCGGGGTACGAGGTCCCGGCTGCGGATGTGATCGACGATCGCGCCCCGGATCCGGATCGCGGCGTAGGCGCGGAAGCCGGCATTGCTCGCGGTCGAGAGATCGTAGCGGCGGGCCGCGTCGATCAGGCCCAACACGCCGATCGACACCAGGTCATCGCGGGTGAGGCCGGCGGGAATCCGGTTCAGCATTCGCGAGGCGATTTCGCTGGCGAGCGAGAGATGATCGGCGACCAGCCGCCGTCGCAGCTCGGACTCCTGCGCATCTCCGGCATGGAAATGCGACAGGGCGGCATCGACGGCGGCCAGCGTCATGCAGACCCCAGCTCGATCCCGTGATACGGATCGATCGACGTTTCGTCGGTAACCGCGGCCGGCACCGCCTCCGCGAGCAGGTCCCCGGTCAGGCGCCGGCTCGAATACGCCTCGATCGCCGAAGGATCGGTGCCGAAGGCCGCGTAGGAGATGCCGCAGTCGGCGATGGCGCAGGCGTTCACCGCACCCGCCCAGGTGGTCGCCTGGTCCAGATGGGTCACCACCAGGTCGTCGGCCTCGAGCGCGGCGAACTGCTCGATCTGCGCCGTCATCTCGGCGTCGGAATCGGTCGCCCGGAGGACCAGATGTACCGTCCCCGGAAGCAGCCCGCACAGCATCCGTCCAACCTCGCGGATCGAATCGGCATCGCTCGGGGTGTCGATGAGGATCGCGTCGTGGCCGGAGTAGCCGGTGATCAGCGCGCGCAGTTCGGTGGAGCTGCGCGCCGGTTTCGCGCCGGCAAGGGACGCGCCGTTCACGCGGTGCATCGGATCGGCGATGAGCACCGCAACCCGCTTGCCAGCGCCGCGGTAGGCCGTCGCGAGGCTCGCGATGAACGCCGTCTTCCCGGCGCCGGACGGACCGACGAACGCGTGGACCGGTGGGTTCGGCGACGTCGGTTCGATCGCCGGTGCGGTCGGCGCGATCATCTCCAGCCGGTGCCGGATCGACGCGTGATCGACCGGGCCTTCCTGGAGGTGCCGCAAGACGGCGGCCGATAGTCCCTGGCGTTCGAGGACCTTGATCGCCGAAGCGCCGACGGGGAGGGCGAGGAGGTCGTCGATCTCGGCGGCGCCGATGTCGGCGATGGCCGCCACGTCGAAAGGCTCGATCTCCTCCGGATCCGGAACACGGCAGTCGATCTCGATCTGTCCGGCGGGCGGGGCGGTCTCGGCGGCGATCGTGGCCGGGCCGGGAGTCGGCGGCAGGTTCGGCACGCTCCAGCGCGTCGCCGCCGGGATCGGCGCCGGGGCGAGCTCGAGGAAGTCGCTCACGTCCGGGATCTCGATAGGCGGTTTCTTCTTGGGGAGCGGAGGCACCGGCTCGAGCGGACTGGTCGGTGCGCCGGACGGGGAGGCGTTAGCGGCGTTCGTCCGGATCGTCGCGATCAGATCCTGGATCGAGCCACGCTTCCGGGGATCGGCGGGGATCGGCATGTCGGACGGTACGCCGCGCGCGGCGGCGATCTCCTCCGCGATCGAGCCGGCCCGCGCCGCCGGCGTTCCGGCGGCCCTGACGGGGGCGGGCTCCGGCGACGTGATCCGGACCTCCGGCTCGGAGGCCAGCACCTGCACCGAGTCGCGGATCAACAGCGACAGCGGCCCGTTCTTCGGACGCGAGATCGCGCTGACGATCATCGCGTCGGGTCCGAGCGCCTCCTTCACCTTGGAGATCGCCTCGGAGTAGGTCTCACCCGTGAATCTATGCAAGCTCGCCATGGAATCCGATCCTCGCGACGGTCTTGAGCGAGGCCGCGTCGGCGACCTCGTCGTAGGAGATGACGTGTGTTCCGGGGGCGGTGCGGGCTACGAGCTGACGAAGGGCTCGGCGGACGTCGCCGCTGGCGACGATGACAGGCGTGCGGCCGGCGTTCACCATCGAGCGCGCGGCGTTGCCGATCGAAGTGATGATCTTCTCCAACGAGCCGGGAGGCGGGGCGGTGTCGGCCTTCGCGTTCTTGACCAGGAGGTCCTCGGCTTTCGGATCGATCGTCGCGACGTAGAGGCATCCGTCCCGGTCGGCGAACTGCGCGCTGACCACCCGTGCCAGCCGCTTGCGCACGTGCTCGGTCAGCGGTTCCGGTTCCTTGGTCGCCGTCGCCCCTTCCGCCAGGGCGTCGATCACGGAGCCGAGATCCTTGATCGGGATCCGCTCTCGCAGCAGGTTGCGGCAGACGGTGAGCACGATGGTGAGGGGGAGGACGTCGGGCACGAGATCCTTCACGGCCTTGGGCCGCTTCGCCGCCAGCCCGTCGAGGAGCCGCTGGAGGTCGTCGCGGGTCAGGATTTCGGCCGCGTTCTGCCGGATCACCTCCGACAGGTGCGTGGTCAGGACCGCGGTCGGTGGAATGACCGTCCAGCCGTCGATCGCCGCCCGCTCGCGGTCGGCGGCGGCGATCCAGATTGCCGGCAGCCCGAAGGCCGGGTCCTTCCCCTTGATTCCGGGGAGCGGCGGCAGGTGACCGGTCGGATCCATCGCCAGGAAGCGCTCGGCGTAGAGGTCGCCCTTCGCGACGACGCTCCCGTTGAGGTGCACCGCGTAGCGGCCGCCCGACAGCGTCGGATCGTCCGAGATGTGAACGGGCGGCACGATCACGCCCATGTCCTGGGCGATCCGCTTGCGCAGTCCCTGGATCCGGTCGGGTAGATCTCCCCCGGCCGTCTTGTCGAGCAGCGGCACCAGGTCGTAGCCGATCGTCAGCGCCAGCGGCTCGACGTTCATGCTGCGCGAGAGCTCGGCCTCCTCCTGCATCGCCGGAGAGAGCTCTGGCTCCGGCTCGACCGCCTCCTCCACGATCTTCTTGTTCCGCCCCCAGTGGGCGACGCCGGCGAAGATTCCGCCGACCAGGACGAAGGGGATGAACGGCATTCCGGGGAGGAAGCCGATCACCGACACGATTCCGGCGGCGGTGTAGAGCGATTTGGTGTCGGCCGCGATCTGGGAGGTGACTTGCCTGGAGAGCGAGACCCCTTTGGAGACGCGCGTCACCACCACCGCGGCGGCGACCGAGACGATCAGCGCCGGGATCTGCGAGGCGAGGCCGTCGCCGACGGTCAGCGACGTGTACCGGGTGGCCGAGTCCTTCATCGTGAGGTCGTGTTGGAAGATCCCGATGAGGAAGCCGCCGACGATGTTGATGGCGGTGATGATCAGCGCGGCGATCGCGTCGCCGCGGACGAACTTGCTCGAACCGTCCATGGCGCCGTAGAAGTCCGCCTCCTGGCCGACCTGCTGGCGTCGGGCGCGGGCCTGCTTGTCGTCGATCAGCCCGGCGTTCAGGTCGGCGTCGATCGCCATCTGCTTGCCGGGGAGGGCGTCGAGGGTGAACCGGGCGGCGACCTCGGCGATGCGGCCGGCGCCCTTGGTGATGACGACGAAGTTGATGACCAGCAGGATCGCGAACACCACCAGGCCGACGAGGTAGTTCCCGCCGACCACGAACTCGCCGAACGCCCCGATCACGCGGCCGGCTGCGCCGTCACCGCCGTTCCCGGCGAGGATCAGCCGGGTGGCCGCGACGTTCAGCGCCAGGCGGTAGAGGGTGAGGGTCAGCAGCAGGGTCGGGAAGACGGTGAACGCCATCGGGTCGTCGATCCCGATTGCGATGATCAGGGTCGCCAGCGATGCGGCGATCGACAGCACCAGCATCACGTCGATCACCACCGGCGGCAGCGGCACCAACATCACCGTCAACAACGCGATCAGGGCGAAGGGAAGGACGAGCGCCGCCCGGTCGAACGAGGGCGAGGCGGGCGGCGATTTGGCGGACTTCTCGGCCACGGGCGGAGCTGATGCATCGGTCGTTCCCGACGATGCCGATGGTGATTCCCGAGGAACACGGGGCTGTTGCGACGTGGGCCCGGGGCGGTAGAGGCGTCGGCGTCAGCCGGTTGACGGGCCCGGCGTCAGGGACCTGCCGGCGGCAACGACGCGGGAAGGCCGCGCGAGATCCGATAGAGGTAGGCGAGGATGCGGGCCACCGCCTCGTAGAGGGCCGGCGGGATCTCTCCGCCGACCGGAACCGAGCGGAAGAGTGCGCGGGCGAGAGGCGGATTCTCGACCAGCGGCACACCGGCCTCCTTCGCGGCACGGCGGATGGCGAGCGCGAGCGCCCCCGCCCCCTTGGCCACCACCTTCGGAGCGCGCGTCACCCCGGGCTTGTACTGCAGCGCCACCGCGAAGTGCGTCGGGTTGGTGACGACGAAGGTCGCGAGTTTCATCGCCTGCGCCGGGGGCTTCTTCCGGAGCATCTTGCGCATCATCTCGCGGCGCCGGTGGCGCATCCCCGGATCGCCTTCCTCCTGCTTCCGCTCCCGGATCGCCTCCTCCCGCGTCATCCGGAGGTTCTCCATCAGCTCGCGGCGCTTCATCAGGTGGTCGAGGACGCCGAGAACGACCAGCGCCGTCCCGGCGCGGAGGGTGACCGTCCACATCGCCCGTCCGATGCTCCGGCTCGCCTCGGCGGTGGTGGCGTGTCCCTGGGAAAAGACCTCGATCGCCTCCACCATCGACTTCCAGGCGACGGCCGCGACCACGGCGAAGCGGAGCAGGTTGGCGCCGGTGTCGATCGCCGCCTTCTTGGAGAACAGCCGGATGAATCCGGCCATCGGATCGATCCGATTCGGGTTCGGGAGGGCGAGCTCGGGCCGGAATCCGCCGGCCCCTTGCGCCAGGCTGGCGGCAATCCCTCCCAGGAGCGCGCCGCCGGCGATCGGGAGGAGGACCCAGGCGAAGACCGCGGAGCCGTCGCCCGCGACGCGACGGAGGAGATCGGTCGGCTCGACGCTACCGGACGCCCACACCCGCGCCGAGAAGGCCAAGACCGCGGCCGACGCGCGCGGGAGGAAGACGGCCATCGTCGCGGCGGCGCCGAGGAAGGCGATGGCGGTGACCAGGTTCGGAGAGACGGCGTTCTGGCCGCGTTGCGCGAACTCCTCGCGGCGTCGTTCGGACGGCTCTTCGGTTTTCGAAGAGGAGTCGCGTTCGGATTCGTCGTGATGTTCCGCCATCGCGACCTAGAGGGGCGTCAGCCAGCCGCCGAACGTCCGGTGCGCGATCTCGATCAGCTCGAGCAGGCGGACGTTCAGGATCGGCAGCGTGAGGAACAGCGCGAATCCGCCGACGGCCAGCGGGACCAGGAATCCGATCGCGTAGAAGAGGTTCGCCTTCTGGGCGGCCTTGCCGGCGATCGCCAGGGCGAGGTGTCCCACGATCTGCGCGCCGATGACCGGCGCGGCGAGCGCGATCGCCATCCCGGCGGTCGTCTGGAAGGCCAGCGCCGCCGAGATGGCACGCTCGGCGGAGATCGCGAGCGTTCCGACCGGAAGCGTCTCGAAGGAACGGAACGCCGACGCGATCCAGAGCGCGGGCGCGCCCACCGCCATGAGGAGCATGCCGCCGAGCAACGACATCAGCGCTCCCGAGGCGTCCGAATGCCCGCCGCTCATCGGATCGAGCATCTGCGCCATGGAAAGGCCGCCGATGCCGCTGAACAGCTCGCCGATCGCCTGGACGGTCGAGAGGACGATGCGGGCCGACAGACCTGCTGCGAGACCCAGCAGCGCCTCGGAGAGGATGGCCAGGAGGGCGGCCGAGGGCGTCATCGGCGGAACGTGCAGCAGGTCGGGCCGGGCGGCGATCACCGCGATCGTCACCGTCGAGACCAACGACGTGGCGACCAGCTTGGGCAACCGGCCGTCTCCCAGGAGGGGCATGCCACCGACGATCCCCGCCACCCTCGCCAGGACGCAGGCGAACGCGACCGCGGTCGCGTCGGCGCCGGCGAGGAGGGGGATCAAGGGGAGACCTGCGGCATCGCGGCGAAGATCCCCGTCAGGAACTCGACCGCCTGCGAGAGGATCCAGGTTCCGCCGGCGAGCATCGTTCCGCCGACCGCGACCGCCTTGGGACCGAAGGTCAGCGTCGGCTCGTGGATCTGGGTCGAGGCCTGGACCACCGAGGTGACGATGCCGACGATCAGCGCCACGGCGAGGATCGGCGCCGAGATCATCCCCGCCGTGAAAAGGGCCTGGCGAACCAGGTCGAGGGCAAGCTCGGAGGTCACGGTCCGCCCCCCGCGTAGGTCTGGTAGGCGAGGAGGGACCCCACCAGCATCTTCCACCCGTCGGCGAGCACGAACACCAGCACCTTGATCGGCAGGCTCACCGTCGGCGGCGGGAGCACGATCATTCCCATCGCCATCAGCGCGGAGGCGACCGCGAGGTCGATCACCAGGAACGGGATCAGGATCATGAATCCCATGGTGAACGCCGTCGTCAGCTCGCTCACCATGAACGCCGGAACGAGGGTGGTGAAGGGGATGTCGTCCGGGCTCTGAGGCGCGGCCTGCACGCCCCCCGCCTCGAGGAACATCCGGAGGTCCTGCTCGCGCACGTTGGCCAGCATGAACTGGCGGATCGGCCGCGCTCCGCGCTCGAGCGCCTCGTCGCGGGTGATCTCGCCACGTTGGTACGGCTCCAGCGCCTGCCGCTTCACCGCCAATCCCACGGGGGCCATGGTGTAGAAGGTGATCAGAAGCGCGAGCCCGGCCAGGACCGGGTTGGGAGGAAGCTGCGGAAGTCCGAGTCCGTGCCGCGCGAACCCGAGGACGATGATGATCCGGGTGAAGGAGGTGACCGACACCAGGATCGCCGGCGCCAGCGACAGGACGGTCAGAACCAGCGCGATCTTCACCGCGTTGGAGAGGTCCTGCCCGCCGGCGGTGAGGTCCGGCAGGGAGACGGTGAGCGTCTTGGCCGCGGCGGCGAGCAACATCGGCTACACCAGCCTCTCGGGAAACGAGCCTTCCTCGGCCGCGAAACCGTCCACGTGGGAGATGGAGCCGGTCGTCGCGCGCGCGTCTGTCAGGGCTCGATCGAACGACGCTGGAAGCGCGAACGACTTGAGCAGCCCGATCTGCTGGTCGGTGATCCCGAGCAGCATCCGCTCCCCCTCCACCTCGACCAGCGCCACGCCACGTCTCGGGCCGAAGTTGCGGCTGGCGAGGACCTGGATCCCGGGTCGCGTGGAGAGGGCCGGTCCGCGGCGCGCGCGCCACCACGCGAGAAAAGCGGGGACGCACGCCGCCGTCACCAGGACCGTTCCGAGGAGGAAGGAGTTCATGTGCGCGCGGGTTTCTCCGGTTGCGCCATGGCCGTGATGCGGATTCCGATCCGGTCTCCGAGCGCCACCACCTCGCCCTTGGCCACCAGACAGTTGTTGGCCAGGATGTCCAGCGGATCGTGCTCGGACCGGTCCAGCTCGACCACCGCCCCTTCGGAGAGCGATAGGACCTCGCGGATCGCCATCCGCGTTCGGCCCAGCTCCACCGTGAGCGTGAGCGGGACTTCGGCGACGAAGTCGAGCGACCGCTCGCGCTCGGCGTCGCCGTCGGTCGGGGGAGGAGGAGGAGGGGCCGGCGTGCGGGGTACGCTCACGATGAACTCCCGGATTCGCGAATTTCACCGAGGACCTGGATCGAGCGCAGGCCGCGCGACACGCACGGCAGCGCCTGCAGCTTGGGGATTCCTTCGACCTGCACCTGGAGCCGGCCGCCCGGGTAGGCGGTCACCGGCAGGATGTCCCCCGCGTTCAAGCGGGAAAGCTCGGACAGCGTGGTGTGGACCTCGCCGACCGAAACCGACATCTCCAGCATCGCGGCCATGATCTGCCGGCCGCTGCCGGTCACGCCGCCGGCGCCCTGCGCATCGACCTCCGGGCTCTTGGGGAGGATCAACGTCAAGGCCTGGCTGATCTCGCCGACGGCGAAGCGCGCCAGCCAGCCCTCGTCCTCGAGACCCGCGAAGGCCCGGTCGGCCGGTCCGGCGAGGATCGAGGGGGGCCGGAGGTTCGCTTCGACGCCGGCGGCAAGCGACTCGATCAGGAGCGCGGAGACCGAATAGGCGAGCTCGCGCGCGACGTGGTCCTCGAGATCGGTGAGCGGTCGGGCGTTCTTCTCGGCGCGCAGGTCGTCGGTGCCCCCGCCGAAGCACGATTCGACCAGATAGAGCGCGACCGCTCCGTCGAACGCCACGATTCCACGCTTCTCGCCCTGGAATTCGAAACAGACGCACCATCCGGAGCTCAAGACACCCAGGATCTCGGCGCGTCCGGCCAGACCCGCGAACGCGAATTCGAGCGGGACTTCGGTTCGGGTCGCGGTGGAGAGATAGTTCCCCGCTTCGTTGGCGAACCGCTTGAGGGCGCGCTCGAGGCGCGCCGGGACCTTCACCGTGGCGCGGCGCACGCCGCCGCTCGGCGGCGAGGGCGGGGCGGCCCCGCCGCCGCCATCTCCCCCGGGACCGATTCCGCCTTCCGGCGGGACGTCGGGCTCCATGCTCATACCCCGATTCCCAAGCAAGCGCGGTGCCGCCAGGACGCCGTGCCGGCCACGTGGAATCGGACACTTGCGGCTGCGGCGTGGCGGTCGGAGCGACGGCGCGTTGACGGCGGCGGCGGATTGACGCCGTCTCGCCGCGGAGATTTTCCGCTCAACTCCGGCGGGCGCGCGACCGTCATCCTTGGTGGAGGAAACGACGATGTCCACCCGGAACGCGATCAACCACCATCCCCGCAACCTCTCCGCCGAACAGCGCTGCATGCTCCTGGCGGAGGTGATTCGCGCGTTCCGCGGAAAGGGCGCCGAGGCTGCGATGTCCACGGCGACCTCCCTCGCGGGGGCGATGGTGGAGGGGGTCGCAATCATCCGGCGAAACGACGTCGCCGAGCGCGCCCTGTTCGTCGGCGGGCCCGCGGCCTCCGGCGGTCGGAACCTTCCCCACGAGGCGCGGATCCCGCTCTACGTCGACGACGAGCTCTGGGGGATCCTGGAAGTGAAATCGGGCCCCAGGGTGACCCTGGGGCCCGAAGACCACCGCACCTTGCGGGCGGTGGCGGGCGTTCTGGAGTTCGCCGCGGCCGGACGTCAGGAAAAGACGGACCGCGAGACGACTACCGTCCGAGTTGGATGACGGTTTCCAGGAGGTTGGCCGTGGTGCTGATCGTCCGCGCGTTGGCCTGGTAGGCGCGCTGCACGGTGATCATTTCGACCAGCGCGCGCGAGAGCTCGACGTTCGACCGCTCGACCGACTCCGACGCGATGCTGCCCCGCGAGCCCGACTCCGGCCCGCCGACCAGCGCCGATCCCGACTCACGGGTCTCGCGGAAGGCGTTGTCGCCGACGCGCTGCAGCCCCTCTTCGTTGGAGAAGACCGCCAATTGGATCTGGCCGATCGTCTGCAGCTCGCCGTTGTTGAAGACGCCGGTGATCGTCCCGTCGCGGGAGATCAGGAAGTCGGTGAGCGAACCGGCGGTGCCTCCGTTGTTCCCCAACTGGTTCAAGGTCGACGTTCCTGCGAACTGCGTCGATCCCGCGAGGCCCGTGCCGCCCGACGCGATCGAATCGCCGAAGGAGAAGGTCACCGACTGGTTGGGGGACGCGCCCCCGCCGAAGCTGACCGTCGACGGAGTGGGGGTGACGGCGTTGAGGGCGCCTCCGGGGGTGAAGTCGATCGTGCCGGTGAAGGCATCGACCGGTCCGACCACCGCCGGGTCGAGCTCCGCGCCGTCGAGGACGACGTGGTATTCCCAGCTGTTCGGCGCCGTCTTCCGGTAGTAGACGGTCGCGAGGTGGGCGTTCCCCAGCGAGTCGAAGATCGTGACGCCGTTGGAGGTGTTCGAGGTGGAGGCCGGATTGTTGACGTCGAACGCGGCCCCGCCCGGATCCTCCACGGCCCCGGCATCGAGCTGCATGGCGATATCGATCTCGGTCGACGCCTGGGCGGGGAGCGTCAGGTTGCTCATCTTGAGGTTTCCCAGAACCGTCCCGAGGGCGCCGGTCGCGTCGGCGGTGAATCCCTGCACGGAGCGATTGGCGCTGTCGACGAGGATCCCGTCCTGGTCGATCTTGAACTGGCCGTTCCGGGTGTAGAGACGCTCGACCCCCGACTGCACGATGAAGAACCCGCTGCCGTTGATCGCCATGTCGGTCGCGTTGCCGGTGCGCTCGATCGCGCCTTGCGCCATCGACGACACGATCCCCGCGACCCGGACGCCGAGCCCGCTGGCGCCGGCGACGACGTCGGCGAACTGGATGCGACTCTCCTTGAACCCGACCGTCTGCGCGTTCGCGATGTTCTCGCCGATCATCGACAGCGTCGATTCGTTGGCCGACAGGCCGGTGATCGCGCTGGAGAAGCTGTTGCCAAGACCCATGGATACCTCCTCAGGGTTGCGTCACGGAAAGAACGTCCGGAAGGGTGACTCGGACTCCGGCGATCTGGAGAAGCGGTTCACCGGTGGAAAAGTCGACGCCGGAAACGGTCCCCGCCAGGAACGGCTGCGCGGCGATCGTCCCGTTCACCGTCTCGATCTGCGCCGTGATCCGGTACCTCCCGGGCGGAAGGTCGAGATCGATCGGATGGTCCCCGGCGGAGCCGGCCGGCAGGGAGACGCGCCTCACCACGTTCCCGAGCTCGTCGGTGACGGTGAGCTCGCCGCCGTTCGCCGCCTGCGGGTAGGACACCGTCATCCGCAGATCGGCATCCGCCGCAACGTCCAGCCGGTCGGCCAGGACCTTGACGTCGCGCCCGATCAGCGACGTCGCCTGCGTGCTGTACAGGGCCGACTCGGCCTTGATCAGCTGGTCGATCCGCTCGTTGAGGGAGGTGAGCTCCGACAACGACGTGATCTGGGCCATCTGCGCCAGGAACTGGCTGCCGTCCGCCGGATTGAGGGGGTCCTGGCTCCGGAGCTGCGCCACCATCAACTTGAGGAAGTCGTCGCGCGTGACGCCACCGGCGTTGGTGGTTCCGGTCGTGCCGGCGCCCCCTCCGACCGACGATACGTTCATCGGGCACCTCCCGGATTGCGTTTGGTTCCGGCCGGCGGCTCGTGCCGGCGTCCGGCGTGGTCGGACGCGTCGCCGTTCGCCGATCCGTTGGAGCTCGAGGCCACGGTGACGCGCGCGGGGTTGGCTCCGGGTCCGGCCAGCGCCGCGGCGATCCCCGGCAGGGAGGCGCGAAGCAGCTCTGCCGTCGTCTCGTTCCCCGCCGCGAGTCGGGCGGCGAGCCCTTCGCCGATCTGCGTCAGTCGGATCGACAGGTTTCCGAGCTCGGGATCGGACATCCGCACCACCGCGCCGTTTCCGTCGAAACGGCTGTCGACTCCGGGAGGTGCCGGGAGCGATCCGATCGGCGCCGAGCCGCCGTCGAAGGAGCGCGTGTCGAATCGCGGAACGCTCGTACCGGCGGTCGCGGTTCCGCTCGTTCCATTCGGGTTTTCGCCGTCGGTGGTCCGCCCGTCGGATCCGGCGGTGCGCGAACCGGATGCCTGGGCCGCACGCAGCGTATCGGCGGCCTTGGACTCGATCCGCTGTTCCATCGCGGCCTCGGCCGCCCGCGCCTTCGCCGATTCGTGCGCCGTCGGTCCGGTCCGAGGAAGATCCGGAGCCAGGAGCGAGGCGCCCGTCGGGGCGCCGAGGGCATCCGCCAAGGCCTTCGCCAGCGCCCGGTCGTCGGCGGCGATCGGCCGGGCCGCCGGCGCGAGGAGTTCCACGTCGGCGATCGCCTTGCGGGCGTCCGCCAGCGCCTCCATCGCCATCACGTGCGCGGCCGAGCGTCCCTTCCTGGCATCGCCGTTCCCGGAGGTCGGTTCGTCGGCGGCCTTGGGCACGGGCACGTCGGGCGCCGTCGGCTCGCCTGCGCCGGGCTTCAACGCGGCGAAGAGCGTCGATACGAAGTCGTAGCCCCCCTTGGCCGACCTCTTCGGCTTCTCGGGCGCAGGACGGTTCTCCTTCGGCTCGGGCGCTTCTTTCGGAGCAGAGATGGAATTCATGTGCTCTCCTGCGGGACCAACAGCGCCCGCTCGTCGGCCTGGATCTGGGTTTGTCGCAACTCGTCGAGCTTGGCCGCGGTGCGTCGCCGCTCCATCAGGCGCTTGATCATTTCCAGCTCCCGCTTGGCGGCGACGACGCGCGCGACGGCGGCCGGTTCGAGCTCCCGGCGGATCCGCCCGGCTTCGGTCGCGGCGACCCGGGCTTGCTCCATGTAACGTCCGGCGATCGCGTTCGAGGCGAAGGCACGTTCGTCGCTTCCGGCGGCAAAGGCGGCACTGGCTGCCCGCTGGCACGCCAGACTGACCTCCTGGGCCTGGTTGAGCTGGGCTCGGATGGCGGCCAGCTCCGACTGGGCGGCCGTGAGGATCCTCTGTCGTACGGTGTGGATGCGCTGTAGCTGCTTCAGATCGGACATTCGTCCTCCGCTCGATCGGAACGAAAGTTCAGGCCACGGCCTTGGCGAGGCCGTCGATGCTCTCCTTCAAGGTGGATCGCTGGTCGCGCGACTGCGAGAGGAAGGCGCGGATCTTCCCGATCCGATCCACCGCCTCGTCGAGCGCGGTGTTCCTTCCGGGCGCGTAGGCGCCGAGGTTGATGAGATCCTCCGCCTCCGCGTGCAGCGCGACCAGCTGGCGGAGCCGACGGGCCCGCTCTCGGTGCTGCGGCTGGGTGACGTCGTCCATGACACGGCTGACGCTCTGGGACAGGTCGACCGAAGGGAACTGGCCGCGGGAGGCGATCTCGCGGGAGAGCACGATGTGCCCGTCGAGGATCGAACGCGCCGCGTCGGTGATCGGCTCGGTCAGGTCGTCCCCTTCGACCAGCACGGTGTAGATGCCGGTGACGCTGCCGTCTTCCGAGCTGGTGCCGGCCCGTTCCAGGAGTTGCGGCAGCCGGGCGAAGACGCTCGGGGTGTAGCCGCGCGCGGTGGGCGGTTCGCCGACCGCCAAGCCGATCTCGCGCTGCGCCATCGCCCAGCGGGTGAGGCTGTCCATCATGAACAGCACGTGCTTCCCACGACGGCGGAAATGCTCGGCGATCGACGTCGCGACGTAGGCGGCGCGCGATCGGATGAGCGGGGGCTGATCGCTCGTCGCGACCACCACCACCGAGCGCCGCAGGCCCTCGGGGCCGAGGTCGCGCTCGATGAACTCGCGTAGCTCGCGGCCGCGCTCGCCGACCAGCGCGATCACGTTCACGTCTGCCGCGGTGTAGCGGGCCATCATCCCGAGCAGTGTGCTCTTGCCGACTCCGGAGCCGGAGAAGATCCCCACGCGCTGGCCGCGGCCGCAGGTGAGCATGGTGTTGATGACCCGCACGCCGACGTCGAGCGGCTCGGAGATGCGCTTCCGTTGCAGCGGATTGGGCGCGGCGCCGTAGATCGAGACCGTCTCCGTGACCGACAGCGGACCCCGGTCGTCGACCGGATTGCCCATTCCATCCACGATCCGCCCCAGCAGTCCGGGACCGACGCCGACGACCGCCTTGTCGTGGTCGATGCGGACGCGGTCCCCCATCGCGATCCCGAGCGTGTCGCCGTAGGGCATCAACAGGGCGCGTTGCTCGCGGAATCCGACCACCTCCGCCGGCACGGCGACCGCGCCGTCCCGCTCGATGCGGCACGTCGCTCCCAGGGGCACGTCGGGGCAGATCGCCTCGACGGCCAGGCCGACCACCCGCGTGACCCGGCCGTAGCGGCGGATGGGGCGGGCCTTCTCCAGAAGCGACTGGCATTGCTTGGCGATCGGCGCGCCGATCATCGCGGCTCCTTCGCGCCGCCGACTTCCCGCTTGAAGGCCTCGGCGATCGACGCCAGTTGGCCGGCGAGCGTCGCGTCGACCTCGCCGATGTCGGAGACGACGCGCGCGCCGCCGGGCTTCACCGACGGGTCGGGAACGATCCGGATCGGGGGTCTTTCGCCACCGGCGTCTCGCAGCAGCGCCTCCACCGCGGCGACGTCCTGCGGCGCGAGGTGGACCTCGGAATGGTCCGCGATCCCCAATTCGTCCAGCGCGGCCCGGACGTTTCGGACGACCGTCTCCGGGTCGAGCTCCACGTGCGTGTGGACGATCCGTTCGGCGATCGCGAGTGACAGGGCGACGATGTCGCGGTTGGCCGCCTGCAGCGCCTTCTTTCTCGCGGCGTCGACCTCGGAGAGCGCCGTGCCCAGCGCGCTCAAGGCGCGTTGCGCGTCGTCGGCCTGTACGCGCGCCGCGTCCTCCTCCCCTCCGAAGTAGCCCATCAGGATCTGGTAGCTGGTCATGCCGCCGCCCCCGGTCTCATCTGCTCGGTCTTGCGGATCAACTTCCCTTCCTTCTCCAGGTTGCGCGCGATCTCGATGATCGAGTCGTGCGCCGCCTCGACGTCGGCGACGCGCACCGGACCGGCGGCGTCGATGTCTTCCCGCATCGCGGTGGCGGCGCCGGTCGACATGTTCTTGAAGAACTTCTCCCGCATCTCCTCGGTGGCCACCGACAGCGCCATCATCAGCGTGTCGCGCGGGATCTCCTTGAGGAGGGCCTGGATGCCGCGATCGTCGACCTTCGCGAGGTCTTCGAAGACGAACATCCGCTTGCGGATCCGGTCGGCGAGCTCCATGTCACGCGCCTCGAGCAGCGCCAGCGAGCGGTCGGCGTCCTCCAGCGTGAACCGGTTGAGCAGGATCGCCACCGCCCGCTCTCCGCCCAGCTCGACGCCGGCCTCGATGTTCAGCCGCTGGGCCCGTTCGGCCAGCGTCTCCTCCAGCTCCTTCAGCCGCCGCCGGGGGATCGTCTTCATCTTGGCGAGGCGCACCAGGATCTCGGTGCGCTCCTCCCGCGGGAACTCGGCCAGCACCCCGCCGACCTTGCCGGGATCGAGCAGGGTGATCATCGCCGCCTGCGTCTGGGGATGCTCCGACCGCACGATGCGGTAGATCTCCCGCGGCGGCAGATCGTGGAAGCCGGGAGGGCCGTTCGGATCGCCGCCGACCTTGGAGAGGATCTCGTTGGCGCGGCTGGTCGGGAGCGCCTTTCCCAGCATGCTGCGCACGTAAGCATCGCCTCCGACGATGACGTCCTTCGGATTGCGCATCATGTTCCCGAACTCGTCGATCACCGTGGTGAGCTCACCGGTCGGGACGCGCGTCAGGCCTTTGAGCGCCTCGGCGATGCTCAGGATCTCGGCGTCGTCCATGCCGGCGAAGATGGAGTTCGCCACCTCCTCGCCGAGGTAGAGGATGACGAGTGCAGCTTTCTGGGGTCCGGTCAGCGCCATCGTTCGTCACCGATCCTTGGAATGCCGATGCCCACCGTTGGTCGTTCTAGCCCTGTAGCCAGCTGCGGAGCGCCTGTGCCGCCCGTTCCGGTTCTGCCGCCGTGGCGCGGCGCAGGCTCTCCTGCGTCTGCTGCGGCGCCGCGGCGATCGCCGGCTGCTGCGCCTGCGCCGGCGCCGCGATCACCGCCCCGCCCGCCGCGCGAACCAGCGCGGGGCGCTGGCGCCGGACGCCGGCGGTGATCGAAAAGGCGATCGAGAGGAGCCCGATCCCGACGCCGATCCCCGCCGTGAGGTTCTCGGGCGAGTTCCATGCCTTGGGGCGCTCGGGCGGGGGTACCGACTCGGCCACCGCGCCGCCGACGGCCGCCGCCTGGTTGTTAAACGGCGCCACCGCCACCGAGATCCGATCGCCGCGCTGTTCGTTGAAACCGACGGTGTTCTTCACCAGGTCGGTCAACATCGCCACGTCCGGCAGCCCGGCGCCGGTCGAAGCGACCGCCGCCCCGGCGGTGCCGGTCACCGCCGACGACAGGTCGCCGGCCGCGTCGACCACCACGGCGATCGAAAGGCGCTCCAGCGTCGCGCCGCCGCCGACCACGGTGCTCGTCACGTGGCTCACTTCGTACTGTGCGGTGCTCGATTCGCTCATGTTGACGTTGCCCGCGCTGTCCGAGAGGGCCACCGCCGCCCCCGCGATCTTGGAACGGGCCCCCGGCGCGCCTCCGGACTTGCCGCCCGGGAGGTCGCTCAGGCTCAACGACCGGGACTCGGCCTTCGCGGCCCGCGCCTGCGGATCGAATCGCTCCTCGACGCGGTGCTGTGCGGAGAAGTCGAACTCCGCCGAGACCCGGGCCACCACGTGCCCCGGTCCCACCATGCGCGTGAGCATCGTTTCGATCCGCTCTTCGGTCTCCCGCTCGTACTTGCTGCGGAAGGCGAACGTTCCACCACCGCCGCCCGCGCCGCCGACGCCCGCGACCGCCGTATCGCTCCCTTCGCCCGAGGAGAGCAGCTCACCTTTGTCGTCGACGACGGTGACGTTTTCGGCGTTCAGCCCCTCGACCGCCGAAGAGACCAGGTGGACGACGCCGCGCAGCTGGCGCTCGCCGAGCTTCCGCCCGGGCCGGAGCTTCAGCACAACCGACGCCCGCGCGGGCTCCTGGCGGGCCGCGAGGAGCGACTTCTCCGGAAGCACCAGATGGACCCGCGCCGACTCGATCTCGGCCAACGCGGAGATGGTGCGCGCCAGCTCCCCCTGCAGCGCCCGCAGGTAGTTGGTACGTTGCACGAAGCTCGACGTTCCGAAGTCCGATCCGTCGAAGATCTCGAAGCCGACGCCGGCCCCCTTGGGAAGACCCTCGGACGCGAGCGCGAGACGCGCCGGCCCGACCTGCGCGAACGGCACCCGGACCGCCGTCCCGCTCTCGTCGATCTCGTTGTGGATCTTGAGCTCGGTCAGCTTGGCGGAGATCGCCGTCGCGTCCTCCGGCTCGAGCCCGCTGAACAGCGGGGCCATCGGTCCGTGCGTGCGTCGCGGATCCTGGTACCACTGGACGCCCACGAAGAGAAGGACGAGCGCCCCGCCGAGCAGGACCTTTTGTCCGATCGACAGGCCCCACAGGTACGCGGCTGCCCGTGCCGGAAAGCTCTCTCCACCGGAGGCCATCGCTAGTCACCCTCCTTCGACTTCGTCTCGGACGTGTCGCCGCCCTCGGTCGACGGGGCGGATGCCGACTCACGGCTCTCGCGAAGCGCCGGCGCGAGCGCATCCTGGATGCTGGTTCCGAGGGTGGACGGAAGCGGCGCAATCGCGCCTTCGTCGTCCTTCTTCTTGTAGCCGTATCCGCCCCACGTCGCCGCTTCCTCCGGGGAGAGTTGGCCCTGGATGCCCGTCGTGCTCTCGCGCGGGGCCTTGGTGGGCTGCGTGGCCGCGGAACCGCCGTCCGTTCCCTCGTCGTCCTCCGGCTCCCCTTCGGTGTTGAGCGGATCGGAGAGCAGGACCACCTCGACGCGGCGATTCATCTGCCGCCCTTCCGGGGTGTCGTTGCTGGCGACCGGATGGAATTCGCCGTAGCCGGAGATCGAGACGTAGGTCGGCCGCATTCCGTACTGGAAGACGAGGTACTTCGCGAGAGACGCCGCGCGCGCGCCCGACAGCTCCCAGTTCGACGGGAACTTCACCGTGTTGATCGGCCGGTTGTCGGTGTGTCCCTCGATTCGGATCCGGTTCGGGTGCGAGGCGATCTCGCCCGCCAGCTTCTCGAAGACGGGAAGCGTCTCCTTGCGGAGTGCCTCGGACCCGCTGTCGAAGAAGCCGGCTTCGGAGAGGCTCAATACCAGGCCGCGCGGTTCGACCCGCAGCTTCACCTTCGACTTGAGCTGGGCGTCCGAGTCGAGCAGTTCGCGGAACTGCTCGACCAGGTCGCGCAGCGCGTTGTCCCCCTTCAGCTCCGGAGAGAAGGCGCCGCCGCCGATCACCGTTCCGTCCTCGGACTCGCCGATCACCGGTTGCTTCACGCCGCCGCCGGGCGATCCGTCGAGCCCCTTGGAGAAGGCGTAGCGGACCGAGACCACCATGTCCTTGAGTCGCTTGGTGTCGACCTGGGAGATGGCGTACATGGCGGTGAAGAAGGCGAAGAGGAGGGTGATGAAGTCGGCGTAGCTCACGAGCCACCGCTCGTGGTTGACGTGCGATTCCCTCTTTCGCCGGGCGATCACCTAGACCGCCCCCGCCGCGGCGCCGGTCGCCGCCTGCTGTTCGGGCGGCGGCGGGACGTCCTTCTCCGCGACGCGCTTCCGCTGCTCCTCGGTGAGGAATCCCTTCAGGCGGTCCTCGATGAACCGGGGGTTCTCCCCGCCGAGGATGGCGAGGACGCCGACGAGCATCAGCTCGTACATCACCATCCGCACCGCGAGCCGGTTCCGCAGCTTGCCGGCGATCGGCAGCGCGAGGATGTTGGCCAGGCCGATGCCGTAGATGGTGGCCACGAACGCGGTGGCGATCCCCGCCCCCAGCTTCGACGGGTCGTCCAGGCTCTGCATGACGTGGATCAGTCCGAGGACCGCGCCGATGATGCCGATCGTCGGGGCGTAGCCGCCGATCGCCTCGAACACCTTCGCCTCCAGCTCCGCGTCGTCCTCCAGGTGGCGCAGCTCGGTCTCCATGCTCTCCTGGAGGTTCTTCGGGTTGACCCCGTCGACCGCCATCGAGAGGGCGCGCTGAAGGTAGGGGTCCCTGATGTCGGCCAGCTCCTTTTCCAGCGCGATGATCCCTTCCTTGCGGGCCTTGGTGGCGAAGGTGAGGATGTCCTTCGTGATCTGCGCCAGGTCGGGAGAGGTGTCGTAGAAGACGGAGCGCGCGGCGCGGAATGCCCGGAGGAGCACCGGGAGGCGGAACTGCACCAGGGTGGCGCCGAACGTTCCGCCGCCGACGATCACCGCGGCGGCGACCTGGAACACCGACCCGGGGTGACCGCCCTCCAGCAACTGGCCGACGAGGATGGCGGCGAGCGCCAGGGCCATTCCGACGATCGTTGCGAAGTCCATCGATCAGTTCTCCGCCACCGAAAGGGAGGAGCCGGCGAGGCGGCGGAAGGCGACGATCCGGCTCAGAACTTCGTCGGGGCTCTCCTTCACCAACACGCTGTCGCCGACGGTGAGCGTGACCACCGTGTCGGGAGTGGACTCGACCTGGAGAATCATCTCCTCGTTGATCAGGAACGATCGGCCGTCGATTCTCGTCAGTCGGATCATCGGAGCCCCTTACACCTGCATGCGCATGATTTCCTGATACGCCTCGACGACCTTGTTCCGGACCTGCAGCGCGAATCGGAAGGAGAGATCGGCCTGTTCGGCCGCGAGCAGGGCGCCGGCGATCGAATCGTCCTCGCCCTTTACGAAGCGGGTGGCGGCGGCCGCCGCCGCGTGCTGTTGCGCGTCGACCTGGTTGATCGCGCGCATCACCGCGTTTGCGAAGCCGCCGGCGCGGGATTCGTCCGACCCGATTCCAGCTGGACGGCCGGGGCCGACCCCGCCGGGGAGACCGGGAGCGATGCCGCCCGTGGCCCCGCCGTCGAGGGCGGGGAGATTCAGTTTGGGAAAGGCGTCGATTCTCATCAGCGCGCGATGTCCAGGGTTCGTTTCGCCATGTCGCGGGTCGTCTCCGCCGCGGTGACCGACGCCTCGTAGGCGCGCACCGCCGACATCAGGTCGACCATCTCGCTCATCACCTGCACGTTCGGATAGCTGACGTAGCCCTCCGAATCGGCGTCGGGATGGGACGGGTCGAAGATGCGCGGCCCCGGCGTGGGATCGGCGACGACGTCGGTCACCTCCACCGACGATACGCCCGGTTGGCTCTGCGGCCGCGCCTCGAAGACGACGTCACGCCGCTTGTAGGGCCCGCCTTCGGCGGTTCGGGTGGTCTGGGCGTTGGCCAGGTTGGCGGAGATGACGTCGATCCGCTCCCGCTGCGCGTCCAGCGCGGAGGTCGCGATCTGCATGGCTTTGGTCACGTCCATCCCCATGGAACCCTCCTACGTCCGGGCCGCTATCGGCGGCCGTCCGAGACTGCGAATCGGAGAATGTCGAGCTTCTTGTTCAAGAGGCGGATCGCCGCGTCCTGTTGCAGCGCGTTCTCGGACAGGTTCGCCATCTGCCGGTGCAGCGAGACCGAGTTCCCGTCCCGCCCCGGCTGCCGGTCGTCGGTCTGCACGACGTTCGGGGCTCCCTCCCCCGCGAGATTCCCTTCGAGGAGGCTCTTGAAATCGACCTCTTTCGGCCGGAATCCGGGGGTCTCCGCGTTGGCGATGTTCCCGGCGATCACCGACGCCCGCTGGTTTCGCGCCTCGATCGCCGCCCCCAGTACGGCCGCGTCGCGGTCGAGAAGTCCGCCGCTCATCACCTTCGGATCGATCGCCATCGTTCCCCCCTGGAGCCTCGATCGATGGGCAAAGCAACGCCCGTGCCTCGTGCCGACCCGCCTCGGTGCGCGATTCCCCCAGGGAAAGTGATAGGATCGACGTCGTCGCCACCGATTTCCGTCAAGCGGGCGGCGGCGAAAACGTCAGCGGCTTGACGGTCCCGCCATGGGGAAACTGAACCTCGACGAGCTCAAGGTCGGGATGAAGCTCGCGGCGCCGGTCACCGACCCGAGCGGTCGGCTCCTGCTCCCGGCGGGGAACGAGATCACCGAGAAGCACCTGCGCATCTTCAAGGCCTGGGGGGTGACCGAGGCCGACGTGGTCGGGATCGACCGCGCGCAAGTGACGGCGCGGGAGTTGGCGCAGGCCGACCCGGTCAAGCTGCGCGAATCCGAAAGCGCCGTCACCGGGATCTTCAAGTACGTCGACCGGTCGCACCCCGCGATGGTCGAGCTGATGCGGCTGTGCACCCTTCGCAACCTGAAGAAGAAGGGGCCCGATGGCTGACCGGCGTCCCGTCGACCCGATCGACCTGATCCGCGGGGTCACCACGATCGCGTCGCTCCCCTCCAACTTCCTTCGCCTCGACGAGGTGGTGAACAGCCCCCGAAGCTCGCTGACCGACATCGGCGCGGTGATCTCCGAAGACCCCGGGCTATCGGCCCGACTGCTGCGTGTGGTGAACAGCGCCTTCTATGGTTTCCCGTCGCGGATCGACACCATCAGTCGCGCCATCACCGTCATCGGGACCCAGCAGCTCCGGGACCTGGCGCTGGCCACGTCGGTCATCAACCTCTTCGAGAAGGTGCCGAGCGACTTCGTCGACATGGAGACGTTCTGGCGCCACAGCGTCGGGTGCGGCGTCGCCGCCCGGGTGATCGCGACCTTCCGCCGCGAGAGCAACTCCGAGCGCTACTTCGTCGCCGGTCTGCTGCACGACATCGGTTCGCTGGTGCTCTACACGCGCGAGGTGCATCTCTCCCTGCAGGCGCTCGAGCGCGCCCGGGAGGAAAAGACGCTTCTGCACCCGCTGGAGCGCCAGATCATCGGCTTCGACCACGCGGCGGTCGGACTGGCGTTGCTCAAGTCCTGGAACCTGCCGCAGAGCCTGCAGGCGGCGGTTGCCTTCCACCACGATCCGATCCGCGCCAGCGCCTATCCGGTCGAGGCGGCGACGGTGCACGTCGCCGACATCATTGCCAATGCCATGCAGCTCGGCAGCAACGGCGATATCCAGGTGGCGCCACTCGATCCGCAGGCCTGGTCGGTGCTGAAGCTCTCCCCCAGCATCCTGGGTTCGGTGATGGAACAGGTGGAGCGGCAGTTCGAAGGGGCGGTGAAGACGGTCATCGCCCCCACCTTGGAGCGGATCAAGCGTCTGGAGAACAGTCGCAAGACGAAGTAGACGATCCCCGTGGGTATCAAGGGTCCGAAGGAGTCGAAGCTCCGCGAGTTGGCCGAGCGGATGGCCTATCTCGAGGAGGTCAACCGCTCGGCGGTCGAGGCGCTCGACCTGGTCGTCCAGATCGGCAATCCCTTGAGCGGGATGAAGCTGGGCGGGCGGCCGGCCGACATCCTCGACGAATGCCGCTCGGGACTCCGGCGGATGTTGCCGTTCCGGGCCGTCGCCTTTCTCGACGTCGACACGTCCGGAGACTTCCGCGTCACCGGCTGCGACCCGGACCCACTCCGCCCGGCGGTCGAAGGTGAAGTGGAGAGGCTCATCGGCGATGGGACGTTCGCCTGGGCGCTGAAGCAGAGCCATGCGGTGATCGTCCCCTCGGGTCCGAAAGCGGCTCCCGATCCGAGCCGACCCGGCACCACCGTGCTGCACGTGCTGGCGACCCGGGAGCGCGTGACCGGGATGTTCGTCGGGCTGCTCGAAGGGGAAGGGGCGATCCCCGGGGTCTCGGTGCAGCTCCTCTCGATCCTGCTCTTCAACACCTCCAACGCGCTGGAGGTCGCTCAGCTCTATCGCGAAGTCGAAGAGCAGAAGGCGAACCTGGAGCGGACGGTCGAGCGTCGTACCCGGGAGCTGGAGCGTTCGCGCGAGCAAGCGCAGGCGGCCACCCGCGCCAAGAGCGAATTCCTGGCCCGGATGAGCCACGAGATCCGCACGCCGCTCAACGGCATCATCGGGATGACCGCGCTCCTGCTGGAAAGCAAGCTCACCCCGGAGCAACGCGAGTACGCCGACGTGGCGCGAAAGTCGGGGGACGCGCTGCTGGCGGTGATCTACGACATCCTCGACTATTCGAAGATCGAGGCTGGCCGCCTGCAGCTCGAGTTCCTCGAGTTCAGTCCGCGCACGGTGATGGACGACGTGGCGGAGATGCTGGCGGAGCAGGCGCACGCCAAGGGGTTGGAGATCGTCGCCGACTCGTCGCCAGGGCTGCCCGACCTGGTGGTCGGCGACCCCGGCCGTCTCCGGCAGATCCTGTTGAACCTCGCCGGCAACTCGGTGAAGTTCACGGAACGCGGCGAGGTCGTCCTGAAGGCGGAGCGACTGGCCGACGTCGAAGGGTCGCTGGTGGCGCGTTTCGAGGTGATCGACACCGGGATCGGCATCGCCGCCGAGGCGCAGGCGAACCTCTTCCAGGTCTTCACCCAGGCGGACGGATCGACCACCCGGAAGTACGGCGGCACCGGCCTGGGGCTCGCCATCTCCAAGCAGCTGGTGGAGCTGATGGGGGGGCGGATCGGCGTCGAGAGCCGGGCCGGCCGCGGAAGCCGGTTCTGGTTCGAAGTGAAGCTCGGCGCACGAGCGGAAGCGGCGCGCGCCCTTCCGGTGGCGCGGGAGCTCGAGGGGCGGCGGGTTCTGCTGCGGGTGACCCACCTCGAAGTCGAGCGGGTCCTGGCCGAGCGGCTGCGCGAGCTCGGCGTGCGGACCGAACGCGCGCCTTCGGCGGAGGTCGCGGTGCGGATGGCGCGCGACGCGGCGGGAAAAGGGGCGCGATTCCACGCGGCGATCGTCTCGAGCGGCGATCCGAAGATCGGCGGCGGCTTGGCCCCGGCTACCGAGCTGGCGAAGGAGACCGGTCTCTCGACGATCCTGTTGACGCCGTTCAAGAGCCCCGTGACCGCCGACGAGGCGCGGGAGGCCGGGCTGGCGAGCGTCCTGCGCAAGCCGGTGCGGATCTCCAACCTCCGGGAGGCGCTGTCGTCGGCGCTCGGCCGACGCATGCAGGGCGTTCGGAACCCGTCCGTCGAGCGTCCGGCCCACAAGGCGCGCATCCTGGTGGTCGAGGACAACACCGTGAACCAGCTGGTCGCGGTGCGGATGCTGGAGAAGCTCGGGGCCAGCGCCGAAGTGGCGTCGAACGGCGCCGAAGCGCTCGACGCCCTTTCGCAGACCCGCTACGACGCGGTGCTGATGGACGCGCAGATGCCGGTGATGGACGGGCGGGAGGCCACCGCCAAGTTCCGCCTTCGTGAGTCGGCGTCACGCGCCAAGCGGACCCCGATCATCGCCATGACCGCCGCCGTGACGCCGGGCGAGAAGGAGAAGTGTCTCGAATCGGGGATGGACGACTTCATCCCCAAGCCGGTGTCGCTGGTCGATCTGCGGACGGCGCTCCGACGCTGGGTCGGCGACAGCGGAACGGCCGGTTCCGGCGCGCCGTCGACAGGCGATTCGGAACCGACGCGCCCCGATCCGATCGATTACGACGTGATCGAGCGCCTGCGCGAGCTGGAGGCCCAGGGCTCTCCCAGTCTCCTGGCCGAGATCGTTGCGCATTTCCTGAAGGACGCGCCGACGCGCATCGCCACCATGCGGAACGCCCTCGCCGCGCGCGATGCCGACGCGCTTCGGCGCGCGGCGCACGCGTTGAAGGGGAGTTGTCTCACCGTTGGCGCGGCCGCCATGGCCGAAGGATGCAAGGCGATCGAAGCACGGGCGAAGACCGGCTCGATCGACGGCTGCGATCGGTGGCTCTCGACCCTCGAGAACGACCTCGATCGCGCGCGACCGCTCCTGGAGCGGGCGTGCGGACCTGCCGGGTCGGCGTCAGAAGGCTGAGGCGGGTTCTTTTCTACCCCAATACGGGGTCGAAAAGAACCTCACATCCTAACGATCGTTAATGTTGTAGAAACGGATTTCTTCTCCGCAAGGGAAACGAAGGGGAATCGGAAATTCGTCCACACGCGCCGCGAAGAGGCTTTGCGAGGCTGTCCACAGGTCGAGAGGTTGTTTTTAACCCCACAATCGGCTGACACCCCGCGTCGATTCCTTGACGCCAGATGAGAATTTCAACCGTTCGATATGAAACACTTTTTTGACCTCTTTCGAGGGGCTCTTGGAGGTCGAAATCGACCTGCGGCACGGCGGCTGCACTTCGTCTCTTCGTCGGCGGTCGGGATGGAACCGCCGGCAACGCGCTCCGGCAGGTAGACGGGTCGAAGCATCGGGGTGGATCCGGAGCGAACCGACAAGACGGCGCGATTCGACTCTTACGGGGAGAGAGGGCGAACCATGACCGGAGCCGTTCTGATTGCGTCCGACGAAGCCGAAACGCGGGACCTGGCCGCGCACACGCTGACGAGCGCGGGGCTGCACGTCACCACCTGCGAAACCGCGGAGCTGGCGGCCGCGCTCGAGCGGGCGCGCTTCGACGGGCTGGTGCTCGACGTCGATCCGGGCCAGATCCGGCGGATCCGGGAGCGGACGGCGCTGCCAGCGACCGTGCTGCTGGCCGAGCAGCCGGACGTAAAGGTGGTGCTGGAGGCGATGCGGCTCGGCGTCCAGGACGTGCTCTCCAAACCGTTCCCGACGACATCGCTGAAGGAGGCGGTGTCGCGGTTGCTCGACGGGGACGCGATCGCGAAACAGGACAGCCGTCTCGAGCCGGACGCGCCGCTCTCCGCCTCGACGCTGGTCGGAAGCTCGCCCGCCATGACGCTGGTCCGGCGCCTGGTGGAGGCGATCGCCGTCAGCGAGGCGACGGTGATGATCAGCGGCGAGACCGGCACGGGCAAGGAGGTCGTCGCCCGCGAGATCCACCGCCTCTCGAAGCGCGCCAACGGTCCGTTCATTGCCATCAACTGCGCCGCCATCCCGGAGACCCTCCTCGAGAGCGAGCTGTTCGGGCAC